>NZ_JAUBTG010000006.1:0-175855 GCF_036702395.1 Microcoleus sp. D3_18_C2
CTGTTTTTGGATCGGCAGGATTTGGATCGGAATTGGGAGTTTCGGAAATTGTCGGATTTTCAGTTTCTCCTGCGGGATAATCTGTTTTTGGATCGGCAGAATTCGGATCTGAATTGCGATTTTCAGAAACAGTCGGGTTTTTGGTTTCTGTCGCTGGAGAATTTTCGGGTTTTGTTTCAACAGGATTTGTTGCAGAAGTAGTATCTGCTTTTTTGTCTTCTATAGTCTCTGTTTTTGGCGCAGCGTCACCTATCAATTCTTTGCCTTTTTCTGATGTACGCCAATCGGAGTTTTTGGCCATTACATCATCGATTGAAATGACTTTAGGGGTTGCGCCTTTGAGGGAAAATATGATATCATTGTAGTCAGCATCGCTGCCTTCGCCTATTCCCATATCTTCCATGACAAATATACTGCCGCCATTCGCAACACTGGCTATTTGTCCCCGTTGAAAAGCGTCGCTGGAATTAGCTGTTGCCATTGAAAATAAGGGTTTTTTGTCTCCGCCAATGCCTGGGTTGTCGTATACTTGCTGTATTGTGCCGTTGGGAACTAGGATGATGCCAAGTTCGTCTCCTGGTGTCATTGCGAAGGTTTTGATTCCTCGGTATTCTCCGATATTGAAGTTGTTTTCTCCCTCTAAACTAGAGAATGAAGCTGCTTCTGTACTGTCAGAAATGGCGATGTAACCGAGTGAGGAGTTGCTTAAAGCGCGTCTGGCTGCTTCTAGTATAAATGCTTGGGAATCGGGAACAAATTCTGGCATTCCTGTGAGGCTGATAATTGCTAGTTCTCCTTGATACCAGCCTCCGTCTGATAGGTAATCGAACACTATTTTACCTGTTTCGTCTGCTTGGAAAATGCCGGAGTCGAAAGAAATGTTATTTTGAGTTGCTGGTTTGGCTGTATCGCCTGTTATTGGGTCGGTTTTAGTGGTGGATGTTTGCGGTTCTTGGGGGATTTTGTTGGTTGTTGGTGTGGGATTTTTGTTGAGGATGAAGGCGTCTGTGTCTGGTTGGGGAGAGTTTTCTGGGTTTTTGTCGAGGATTTGGTTGTTTGATGATGATAGTTCGATGCTGGAGTTTGTGGAGGATGTTTCGTTTGTTGTTAGGGGATTTTTCGGAGGGTCAGAGTAATTCTTGGTAGAAGTAGTTAGTTGCAATTCTTCTGTAATGTCGGGGATGAGGGAAATATTGGCAGTTAGTTTTGGGGTAGATGCTTCGATTGGTGACATGATTTACAGTTTGGTTTTTTGATGATGAAAGTGACTAAAGTTATGCAAATAATGAGGATGTTAATCTTGAAAAAATCGCAAGCAAAGCGAGTCCAGACGATGCTGGAATTTGTTTTTTTTTATTGATGATGCAAGCTGCGATATCGACAGGTGAAAACCTGCCAGCGAGGCTGACCAAAATTTGATGTGAGGGGATTAGGTTGATTTTTTTATTGCTGTTGTTAACAGATTGATTTGAGAATATCAGTAACTTTTATCGATCGCAAGCGGTGTTCGCCATCAGGAAGTAAACTTCATCACAGCTTTAACTTACTTCCGTATTTGAAGCGTCACACTAGGAATTTTCGGCTTTTGACAACTTTGGACTGGCGATCGCCCAACTAATTTCCCTGTTTACTGTATAAAAAGTAACTTATTTTTTTGCAAAATTACGCAAAACCCGATCGCAACAGTAAAGGCTTGGGAAACTAGGTTGTACAGTCTTGGACGCAGACACACTATATGTAGTGCGGTGCGATTTCTAATAATTACTAACGACCAATGAGTGATGACTTCGCCTAAGTGAAGCCTAATATATGCCAAAATACGGACGAAATGTGCTATCAGTAGAAGACGAAAGCAGCCTTGACGAAATTTAAAGTCCCATGTTGAATGCGAACGGGAGCATCTTGACAGATAATCGATCGGCCGCGTCGCAGTGGGCGCAAGAAGCTTTAGGGCTTCCCGAAGTTCAAGTACAAGCGCGTTTGCGGGGAAATCACCTGCACATTTTGTGCGAAGCAGCGCAGTGTCCGTCTCAAGAATTGGTGACGGCGCGATTTACCAACGCCCTCGAACAAACTGATTTAACGCAACTGCTGCCCGATCGACCTAAAATTTACCAGTTGTTTCTGTGTGGGCGCAAAATCGGTTCCCGACAAAATGACTGGACAGTCCGGCTCGATTGCAGCAGTCCCAAGCGACAGCAACAGCAACAGCCACAGCAACCAAAAGTTGCCGAAGTGCCTCCGCCAGCGAGTGCCCCCGACGAACCGCCAGCAAGCCCTAAAAGAGGCGGATTTTTCGGCAGATTTAAGAATGACAACCAGAAACTCAAACAGACACCAAAACCCGTAGAAACAGTCGCGCAACCGCCACAAGTACGGGAAGAACTGGATTTTGACGCCGACAGTCTGCCCGTCGCCTCCCGCATTGAATACCCAGAAGCTTTTGAAACTTCCCCCGTGACGATCGACACTTCGGCTGCTGCGACGCGGGAAGCCCTCGGTTCCGCCGTTCCCCCGCAGCAGAAAGCGAACCGTGGCGCAGTGGCTTTGATTCAATCCCCCCAAGCTGACTCAGGCGAGGGCGATCGAGATGGAACATTGACGGTTTCGCCGGAAACCTTGGCGCGCCGGGGCTATCCAGATGCGATCGCCAGCTATCTCAGCGAAATCCTCGGCCCGATGGGAGTTTCGGTGAAAGTCAGCATTCGCGAAAAAGAACTCAAAAGCAGCCGAGAAACCCTGCCGGTGAATGCGCCGGAAAATATCAAGCCCAAGGAACGCCGACTGCTAGTGCTGTGCGAGTCAGCTTACAGCCCAGACCCCTCATTGCTGGCCGAACCCATCGCCGGCAGGCTGCGGAAACTGCAACTAGAGGATTTCCGGGAAGCTGCGATCGCCAGCCAAGTCAGCGGCGAAGCGAAGCCAGACTGGCTGCTGCGAGTGGATTTGACTTCGCCCGACAAAATTCTTAAGGAATGGGCCCGGTGGGGAGACGTACAGTCGATCGCCAAACTGCTAAATCAACACTTGGCTGCATCGAGAGTCGAAGTGCGGGCTACCCTCAAAGAAGCAACCCTCCACCTGTTTTGCAGCAAAACTGCCAAAAAAGGACAAAAGCCTAAACGGCAAGAATACCCCGATAAGCAGCAAACCACCGAGGCGATCGCCCCTTTGTTAGCCTCCTTTGCACCCCAAGGCATCCGCGCAGCTACAATCTACGGCGTAGAACCGGCCAAGGACTCTCAGGCGGCGCCGGAGTCGCCGGTGTGGATAGACTGGGTAGACTTGCCTGCCGCCCACCACCCCGACTTGGCTGCGAACGCTAGAACGCTGGCAGTTGAGGGCGACCAATTGGCTCTGACTTTTTTATTGAACAGGTTGCTCAACCCCAATCTCAGACGCAAGCTGGAAACAGGAGGGATTCGGGCTGTCGTGCTGCAAAAAGCCAACGTGCTGCACGTCATGACAGAAGCTCTGACTTGCCCTTCTCAGTCGAAGATAGGCCCGCCGGTGGCGAAATTTTTGCGACAGTTACAAATTCCGGGAGTGGCAGGGGTGCGAGTCTACGGACGGCGCGCGGGCCAGAAGCTGCCCCTGTGGCGCTACGCAATCGACCTCAGAACCGCTGTTGACGAAGAATCAGCGACGGCACCCGCACAGGCTCCCTCCCAAGGGGCTGTCTTGGAAAAGGAACCGGTGCCGGAGTTTGCGCCGGCGGAGGATGGGAGTTTTTCGGGTTTGGGCGACAATTTGGTGTTCGATGCTCCGACGCCCAACTCCTGGCGGCCCCGCTTCAAAATCAGACTCCCCGGATACAATCTGGGCGAGCAGTTAGTTCAAGCTGCGGTGCAACCGCTTGTCGCTTCGGGTTTGTTTGTTCCCAACGATGGTTTATCCACGAATGCTGCTGCGCCCGGTGGCGTGAGAGCCGATCGCGCGGCGGGAATGGCTGTGATTTGGGCGATCGCCGGCTGTCTGCTGACTTTCAATACCGATTGGATCCTCGGTCAATTTCTGCAATCTGCGACGGTCAGTCAAGCTCCTAGTGCCTCCGAAGTTTGCAGCGGCCCAAATTGTCAAAATTCAGCTCCCAAGGCTTCTGGCGACGTTACAGCCCGACTTCCGAAGGAAACCGCGAACCCCGTTCCCCCTGCTGAGGAGGTTAATTTGCCTCGAATTCCGTTGCAGCCGTCGCCGTCCGCCAACCAGCAAGAGGCTTTCAATGGCTCTGGGTTTACGAAACCGGGAAATACTAGCGTTCCTGTAGCTGATGTTTCTGCTCCTCCGGTGTTCCCAACTTTGAGGAGCGAGCAGCTTGACGAGCAGATAGCGCGCTATCAAGAGTACATCCACCTGCACAAGAAACCGCCGGATATTTTAATTGTCGGTAGTTCGAGGGCGCTGCGGGGCATCGATCCGGCGGTTTTGGAAACCGCTTTGGCAGCTTCGGGCTATCCGGGGCTGAGGGCTTACAATTTTGGGGTTAATGGAGCTACTCTCCAGGTTGTAGATTCGATCGTCCGCCGGATTTTGCCGCCGCAACAACTGCCGAAATTGTTGGTGTTGGCTGACGGGGCGAGGGCTCTCAACAGCGGGCGGCCGGATTTGACTTTTAGTGCGATCGCTTCTTCGGAAGGTTACAGGCAATTGAGCCGGGGTAGTTTTCTGATCCGCACCAATCAATTAGAATCCGAAACATCGAAGGAAAGCGCCAACAATCCGGTGGCGACTGCGACTGAATTGGTGCAGAATTTGGGAGAAGCTCAAGCTAATGTTCAGCAATTGGTGAGTCAAAAGTTGGTGGAGGGTTCTGCAACTTACAAAAAGCGCGATCGACTTAAAGGGTTTTTGCGATCGATCGTTAATCCCTCAGCCCCTGTTGCAACCGACAGCCCCCAAACCGCAGCCCTGGGTGAACAAACAACTGAAAACGTTCAGCCCACTGCTGCGAGTAAACCAGTCAGCGAGTATCAACCAAATGGCTTTTTGCCGATCGATATACGCTTCAATCCCGAAACTTACTTTCAGAAACACCCGAAAGTATCTGGTTATTACGACTCCGACTATCAAAATTTTAAATTGGTAGGCGAACAAGCTCTAGCACTCAAAAATCTGATCGAATTTACCAAAGTTCGCAACATTAATCTGGTGTTTGTTAATATGCCTCTGACTGAAGATTATTTAGACCCGGTGCGGACAGGCTACGAACAAGAATTCCGGCAATATATGCAAGAATTAGCAGCTCAAAGCGGACTAATTTTCCTAGATAAGAGTTTATTGTGGCCCCAGGCGCGGGAATCTTTTTCCGACCCCAGCCACCTCAACCGTTACGGTGCTGTTGCAGTTTCTAAGCGGTTGGCTCAAGATCCCATGATTCCCTGGCCAGCGCAACAATAGTTCTAATTTTTGAGCTTTGAGTTATTTTAGATGTTAAATGCTCCTTAGATGTTGCACCATTGTCAAGAACCGGCTCTTCGACCCGTTCCACAAAGAGTGAGTTTTCTTCTTGTGGAACAGGCCGGAAAGCCTGTTCCTAAACAAGTAATATCAGGTTCGGTTAAATAGATATAATTCCTGTAGGGGCGGGTTCACCAATAATAATTGCCTAAAATTGACAATCTCATAAACCCGCCCGGTCGGTTCTTATAAGCAATTAACCGAACTTGATATAATTGAGAATGGTGCAAGATGTGAGATGCTCCCAACATTGCGAGTGCGGCTCGACTATCTCAAAACTATTCTTTCCTGCGGCTAAATACTGAAAATGAAAAGATTGATATTTCCTGAAAATAGCAAAAATACACAGATAAAAAATCCTAGAAAAAATCTGCCTTTGATATTTTTTATATTATCTTTAGCATTTTTCTGTTTCAGTTTGTATAAAGGTTTCTTTTTACCTGTAGCTTTATCCTCTGGGCCGCCCAGCAACGAACAAAGTAGCGAACAGCAAACTCTCGCACCCTTTGAAGAGGTTATCAAAGACACGCAAAAGTTAGAGGGATTATTTACCCTTTACCGCAATCAAGCAACTGATAAAGTATATCTGGAAATTAAACCGGAACAATTTAACAAAAAGTTTCTGTGCTTTGTGACATTGGCATCGGGTTTGGGGGAAGCGGGCATTTTGAGCGGAATGCCGATCGGCGATTTCTTGTTTCAACTGCGGCGCGTCCAAAATAACGTGCAGTTTGTGATACCAAATATAAATTTTCGCACCAGTCCGGGCGACCCGCAAGCAGGTTCGGTAGCACGGGGATTTAGCGACTCGATTCTCTATTCTTTGCCTCTCAAAAGCATTCATCCGCAAAGACAAACTCTGCTAATCGATTTAGGCGATTTGCTGATGAGCGACAAACGCGATTTGCCAGGGGTAAAAGCGATTTTGCCGATGCTTTTGGGCGCTTCTTACTCGATCGATGCAGACAAGTCTTCTTTTAAAGATGTTAAAGCGTTTCCGCTGAATGTGGAGATTGCTTCTGTCTATGGTTTTTCTAGCGATAATGACAGTGAAGTTAACTATTTACCTTCGGTTCCTGACAGTCGGGCTTTTAACCTCCGCATTCACTATAGTTTCTCGGAAGTGCCGCTAAATAACGGCTATCGCCCCAGACTTGCAGACGAGCGAGTGGGCTATTTCCTCACAGCATATAAGGACTTTTCTGACAAGAATAGCCGGGAGCCTTTTGTGCGCTATATCAATCGCTGGCATTTGCAAAAGCAAATCCCGACAGCGCCGATGTCGCCTCCGGTTCAGCCGATCGTCTTTTGGATTGAAAATAATGTGCCTACCGAATACCGAAACGCAATCCGCGAGGGCGTTTTGGTGTGGAACAAAGCTTTTGAAAAAGCAGGTTTTACTGAGGCAATTCAGGTCAAACAAATGCCGGACAATGCTAAATGGGACCCGGCTGATGTTCGCTACAATACTATCCGCTGGTCGAGTTCTTTTGAGCCTCAGTTTGCCGGCATCGGGCCGTCTCGCACTAACCCGCTGACTGGGGAAATTTTGGATGCTGACATTCTGTTGGATGCTAATGTTGTCCGGGAAATCAAACAGGGCTATCGGTCTTTGGTGGAACAAAATCGATCGCTTTCTAAGAGTTTTCAAGGGCGAAACGGTTCTAATACTAATCCCTGTCAGTTTGGGATGTATTCTCGCTATTTGAATGTGCTAGAAAATGGGGATTTAGGAAAAAGCAGCAGGGAAAATGCTCAAGGTGGAATTGCTGATGATTTGCCGACTTTGGTAGAAAGATACCAAGAGCAAAAGCGATCGTCTTTATCGCGGTTGATGTCGAGTTCGGATATGTGTTTTGGGTTGGAATCGAACCGCCAGTTTGCGATGGGGGCAATGTCGATCGATTTGTTGGAAAATGCAGCGCCTAGCAGTGGGACGATTGACAATTATGTGAATGAATATATCCGATTTTTGACAGCCCACGAAGTCGGTCATACTCTCGGTTTGAGGCACAATTTTCACGGAAGTACGATGCTGCAACCGGAGGATTTGCACAATACTCAGGTAACTCGCACGCAAGGTTTGGTAGCGTCGGTGATGGATTATGTGCCGATTAATTTGGCACCTCCGGGAACTGTGCAGGGCGACTATTTTCCAACGATTGTAGGGCCTTACGACGATTGGGCGATCGAGTATGGTTACAAGGTGATTGGCGGCCGGGACCCGAACAGCGACTTACCCACGCTGCAACAAATTGCCAGCCGCGCTGCGGAACCCCAATTATCTTACGCGCCGGATGAGGATTCTTTTGATATTCTCGATCCGGCTGCAAATACCTTTGATCTCAGCGCCAATATGCTGAGGTATTCGCAATGGCAATTGGATAATGCTAGGGCGATGTGGAAGCGTTTGGAAAAGCGAATTCCGGTTGGGGGAGATGGTTATAACGAACTGCGGGTGATGTTTGATTCGGTGTTCGGGTATTATGTTCAGCAGGTGATGAATGCTACTTTGTATGTGGGGGGACAGTCGTTTAGTCGGATTCGCCCTGGAGATACTAATGCGAAGTTGCCGTTTGTGCCGATCGAACTTTCTGTGCAGCGAGAAGCATTAGCAACCCTTGAAAAGTACGTTTTTGCGCCGGATGCGTTTAGTTTTGCGCCGGAATTGCTGAATAAATTGGCGCCTTCGCGCTGGGAGCACTGGGGAAGTCCGGCTTTGGTGTTTCCTCTAGATTACCCGATCGGCGATCGAATTACTTTTTTGCAGCGGTTTGTGTTGCGGGTTTTGCTATCTCCGATGCGTTTGGCGAGACTGCGGGATGCCGAGTTAAAATCCGCCCCGGAAACTGCTTTGAGGTTGCCGGAAGTGTTGAACACTGTGCAAAAGGATATCTGGCAAGAGGTTTTGCAGCCGGAAAAGAAGATGCAAATTTCAACTTTTCGGCGTTCTTTGCAGCGGGAACATTTAGCAATTTTGATCGGAATGGTACTGCGAAAAACGAATGTTCCAGAGGATGCGCGGAGTTTGGCTTGGTACGAGTTGCGGCAGTTGCGGGAGGGTTTGAGCAAGAGTATTCGGAATTTGGATCGGAATGCGGATGCTTATACGCGGGCTCATTTGGAGGAAACGCGCGATCGAATTTCTAAGGTTTTGAATTCGCAAATTCAGTCAAATTAATCTTATATAGGGCTTACGCATGGGGGCCCAGAAACCGGGTTTTTTACGATAATATTTCGTGGCCACCCCCAGATTCGATAAAAAACCCGGTTTCTTTGGTGGAAGTGCGTAATTCCTGACTTAGGAATGAGAACTAAATAACTTCCACTCTTGAAAGTGGGATGGGCGTCCCGCCCGTCCTTTTTGGACGGGCTATAAGAGCCCATCCCACAATAACAATTAAAATTGTAAGTTATTTAATTCGCGATCCTTATTAATTGGGTATTTCTATCTGCAATCAAAAATTATGACTACAGATACTTCCAACAAACATCACCTGCGATTGGCGCTGTTTTGGGCCTTACTGGGCACTCTGGCAGCGTTGGCATTATTTCCTTATGCGCTGTCTCTGAATCCAGCAGTCGCGCAACTGCCTACACCCTTACCTGTTATAGCTATTGCTTCCGCCCTTCAGACTGGACTTCTTTTGATTCTCCTGAATTGGATTGGGCTTCGCCTCGGTAACTCGATCGGACTTGATACCCCCATAGCTCGTGCTTTGGTGTATCGACAGCCTTTCGCGCCAATATCTAAATCTGCCCTTAACACAGCGCTAATTGTAGGCTGCATCGGTGGCATCGTCCTGATTGGATTGAGTTTAGCTTTCCAACCTTGGATGCCGCCAATGGCAACTCCAACAACGCTAGAAATTGCTCTCTGGAAACGCATATTAGCTTCCTTCTACGGAGGCATCACCGAAGAACTCTTGCTGCGACTGTTCGGTATGACATTGATGGCGTGGCTACTTTGGAAGATTTTTGAGCGAGACAAACCGCAACCCTCTACATGGATTTTTTGGCTGGCAATTGTGGCGGCGGCGATTCTGTTTGGTGTGGGTCATTTGCCTGCGGCTGCCAATGTCTGGGCATTAACCCCGATCGTCATTCTCCGCACCATTACACTCAATGCCCTCTTAGGGATTCCCTTTGGTTTTCTTTACTGGCGTTGGGGATTAGAATACGCTATGTTATCTCATTTTTTGGCGGATTTGGTACTGCACGGAATTGGAGGAAGTTAGCAGGAGATGGAAACAATGCAATGGTATAACGAACCTTTACAATGGCATGAGGATAACGATGTTATCCACGTTACCGCAGGCGCCAAGACTGACTTTTGGCGCCAAACTCATTACGGATTTATTCGCGATAACGGCAACTTTTACTACCGTCAAGTGTCAGGCGACTTTACAGCCGAAGTCAAAATTACTGGTTGCTATCGATCGCTCTACGATCAAGCAGGATTGATGATTCGAGAGAGCGAAAATATCTGGCTAAAGTGCGGCATTGAGTTTGTTGAGGGAGTGCAAAACGTGAGTGCGGTTGTGACACGAGACTATTCCGATTGGTGTGTTATGCCGCTGGAAGTGCCGCCTGTTTCCCTGTGGCTGCGGGTAAAGCGCCGAGCTGAAACGGTGGAAGTGCAATACTCGTTGAATGGGTCAGACTATTCAATGATGCGACTGGCATATCTAACTGAGTCACCAATCGTTCAAGTTGGGTTAATGTGTGCGGCTCCCCAAGGTGAAGGCTTTGCAGTCGAATTTGAAGGCTTTAAGCATAGTAAGCTGATCTAATAATGTGGATGGTAAAAAAACGATTTCTGCGCCACTCCATATATAAAATTAAAATTAGGGGTAAGTGCTTTTCACTTACCCCTACCATTTTTTTGGCGCTTTTTAACTTACTAAAAAATCTAGCAATAAATCACCACAAAAGCGACGCCATTTATGCTAGAAATATTTGTCGATGTTGAGGGTCAAAATCATAAATGCTCCGAGCAAATGACCTGCGCTCATGCAAGCCAGAAATGCCGGTACGCTAACATTGTTGAACAAAGAGGGGAAGGGTAAAGGCATTTTCGGCCCGACGTGGGGATACCAAATTCGGCGACTGAGAACTAGCAATGCTAAGATATTGCAAACAAACATCACTAGAGGCTTTTGCCAATTTCCTGATGCTGTGTCAGCCAGTGTCGATTCTACTACTGCCAGTAAATTTGAGTTAATCATCGTTGATGCTCCTATTTTTCATAAATTATCAGAAATGCTTGATGAGATTTCTTGCCAAAAATACAGCAGGGGCGATCGCCTTTACGCCATAAATATCTGTTGCTATTAATATTCACCGCGCCAGCTACAGCGCCCCCACCCGTAATCGTCGAATCACAGCAAGAAGTCTTTTAATGCCATTCAAAAGTAACGAAAGATACAAAGGGACAAAACCATACTCGCTGCCATTTGTAACTTTTAGCCTGTCTGGCAGTGGCGGCATTTACTCACGCTGCCAGACAGGAAACACACCTACTCATTACTGAGCAATGTAGGTAGGCAGAAAGTGGAGAATGTCGCGCAGAACGCTAAATCCAGCAGCATCCCAGAGCAAATAAGCTAAGAAACCGATCATCGCTAAGCGACCGTTCCAAAGTTCTGCTTGTGGGTTGAAGCCAAACAAGAAGGCATTCCGATCTTTGCCGTTGTAAGCATTAGCTGTAGGAGGCAGGTTAGTAGGACGAGTTTCCATGTTTTTACATTCCTTAACAATGTTTCGCTTCTCATGGTAGCGGCCTAATTTCTGCTTTGCTATCTGTCTCTAGGCCCAAGATACACACAAGTCTAAAGGAGGATTTGGAAACGGAAAAAAAAATGTTAAGTTTTGTTTCGCGAGATTTTTCAGCGATCGCCTGTATCTGTAGATACTAAATACAAGTGCAAGTTGAGATTGCTGCTGTGACAAGCCCGATCACGCTGCCGCGACAAACAACGGCGCTTTTGACTCGTCAGTAGATTTGAGATTTGAGATTTACTCTACAGATGAATCTGGAAGCTCTAAAATTTTGGCAGACTCACGACTGTTGTCGGAAAGCAAGTATCCGTTTTTGAGCTCGCTCAGACTGAATCCGCGAAATCCTAGAAGCAAGAAAATTTAGTAAATTTAAACTCAAAAGCCGAACACATAGCGCGGGAGTTAATTAAAATAGGAGATAAACAGATCGATCGGGAGAAACAGTTATCGAAACCATCTACGGCCATCTTCAAGGTTTAAAGTCCAGCCAGCTCAAGCAACTCGAAAAGCTGTACCACCAGCGACTACCGGGCGATCGCATCACCACTGCAGAATTCGCCCAGCGCGTCGCCGCCATCAGCACGGAAATAGACAAACCAATCTGCACCTACATCAACCGCCGCGGACAAGTAATTCGCGTCGGCGTCGGTTCACCCCGCCAAACCCAGATTGCACCCTTAGAATTACCCCGGTATGGGGGAGGTCGCCTCAGCGGCATTCGCTGCATCGCTACCCACCTAAAGCCAGAAAGCCCAAGCGAAGCAGCCCTCACAGCAATGGCTATTCAGCGCCTGGACGCCCTCGTTTGGCTGACACTGACGGGGGGAGGATTTCAGCGCCGGGGCGGTGGTGCGACTGGTTACATCCAAGAAACTTATCTCGCTCACCTGGTACCCCAGGGAGATCAGCCCAATTTTGAGTTCTCTGTTTTGAGCGCTCAGTTAGAACCAGATTCAACTGATGAAATAGAAGAGCCTTCAATTCCCAAGTCACTCATTCAAACTCCACACTTTCCCTGGAAAATATCAGAACCTCTGAATTTGGAAGAACTCGCTGACCAAGACTTTCTGGATTTGGTGGAAGGACTCGAAGCAGAGTTTGAAGCAGAGTTTGTCGCGGGGGAGGTCGATGCAGACCAAGACAAAGTGCTGTTGGTAGGTGTAATGACTCAGCACATGACTCAGTTGGAGTTTGAGGACGGGCTGGCAGAAATCACGCGGCTGGTTGAAAGCGCCGGCGGTCAGGTTCTGCAAACAGTGCGCCAAAAACGATCGCGCCCCCATCCGCAGACAGTGGTCGGCGAAGGCAAAGTTCAGGAAATTTCCCTCACCGCTCAGACGATTAGCGCTAACCTCGTGGTATTCGATCGCGACCTGGCACCCGCACAAATACGTAACTTGGAAACTCAGATAGGTCTTCGCGTTGTCGATCGAACAGAGGTAATTCTCGACATCTTTGCCCAAAGAGCTCGATCGAGCGAGGGTAAACTACAAGTCGAACTCGCTCAGCTAGAGTATGCCCTGCCCCGGCTCAGAGGTCGCGGTCAGGCAATGTCGAGACAGGGTGGTGGCATCGGTACCAGAGGCCCAGGGGAAACCAAGCTAGAAACAGAACGGCGGACGATCGCCAAACGCATTTCTCGATTGCAACAAGAAGTAAATCAACTGCTGGCGCACCGCTTCCGGCTGCGGCAGAACCGCCATCATCACGATGTACCCTCAGTGGCGATCGTTGGCTACACTAACGCCGGTAAATCTACTCTGCTCAACCTGCTCACAAATTCCGAAGTCTATGCCGCCGACCAGTTATTTGCCACCCTCGACCCCACAACTCGACGGTTGACCATTCCTGGCACTGTCACTAGGGAACCGCTATCGATCGTCCTCACAGATACAGTGGGCTTTATTCGCGAACTGCCTCCCGCCTTGATCGACGCTTTCCGGGCTACCCTCGAAGAAGTCACTGACGCCGATGCTTTGCTGCACCTCGTCGATCTCTCCCATCCCGCGTGGCAGAGCCAAATTCGATCGGTCATGAATATTTTGACAGATATGCCCGTAACTCCGGGCCCAGCCCTTGTAGTCTTTAACAAAATAGATGCCGTAGATGGAGAGACTCTCGCCCTCGCCCGAGAAGAATTTCCTCAAGCAGTATTTATTTCGGCCGCCAAAGGTTTGGGGATGGAAACTCTCCGCGACAGACTAGCTCAGCTCATTCAATACGCCCTCTACCCTCGGTAAATACTTAAATATTCCTTTTGAATAGTTGACATGGGGGAATATACGTACATATACTGAGGACAGATTTAGTCGAAATATGAGATGATAAAAGAGTAGTCAGATTGTGCATGGCAAAGTACAATACAGCAGCTCTATTTGGCGAGCGGTTAAATAATTAATTCCCGGAGGCCGCGGTCAAGGTAAAAAGACTCTTTGTTAATGGCTGTAAGGGCTGTTGGTTCAGAGGTAGCAAAAAGATGTTGCTTAACTGTTGCTTAACTGTTGGTTAACTCTGTGCAAACTACCTGTCTGTGCAAACCTCTGTGCAAACCACGGTACGGGATGTCAAGGTAAAAGAGAATAATTTTATTAAAGTGTTTGGGCACTTACCTCAAGCGCTATACTATCTTTTACAGACATCCGCGAGAGAATACATCTTATTGATTGTAAATTGATTGTAAGATTGATTGTAAGAACTCTAAAATCCTTGCCCGTCGTACAGCGCTAATCTCTAGGACTATTTCTATTTTTCGATTTTACCACTGTTTAACTAAATAGTTATGTGTACGCCACTGGCAAAACTAGCAATTGGACTCTCTGCCACAATGGCAACAGCGTTTTACTATCTAGCTGCCGCCCCTCCGGCAGCTGCAGTAGATGTCTGCGGTCCGGGAAATTATTCTACTGCCTGTGCCCCCCCGCCGGCACCCACCCCAACGGCATCGGAGAGCCCATTGGCGACCCAGCCCCGTTTATCCCAAATATACAGAACTACACCTTCGAGAAATGCAACTTCTATTCCGGAACCGGGTACTGCGATCGCAGTCCTACTGACAGGTGCAGGTATGATATGTTCCTGCAGAAAGCGAAACAATCAGGTTGGTCCGCAGCGCTAGGCAGGCTGATGACCAACCTGTTTGCCTTTAAAATGTCTCCGTTTTTTTTAAGCGAGGATATTTGTTTACTTAAATTTATATAAAAAATAAAAAGTTGTATAAAAAATAACTTGACACCTAGCTTGTGCGCTGCAAATAAAGCCGGATGTTGAAGGAAGAAAGCGATAGCGACTTCAATCAGGGTAAAAAAAAGGAAGAAGGCAAATGCACTTCCCTGCAAGGGTTTTAGCAATGAATAACCTCCGGTGCAACAGATAAGGTTGCTATATATAATAAAAATTAAAATATAAAAATTAAAATAAGATTGGTTAAGATCAATGCTTCGCACAGTTTTTGAGAACCCACCGTATAATAAGGGTTTCAAGGCTCCTAGGCAAGTTTGCTACCAACGAAAAATCGAGGGTTTCAGCCTAGGAAGTAAAAAAAGTCCGCACTAGGGTTAAGATTAAAATTAAAAAATATTGTTATTGTTTGAGCGTCCCATGACCCCTAAAGTAGAAATTTACACTTGGAGAACCTGCCCGTTTTGCATTCGTGCCAAAGCACTGCTGAAACGAAAAGGGGTTGATTTCACAGAGTACGCGATCGACGGAGATGAAGCGGCACGGGATCAAATGAGCGATCGAGCCCACGGAGGTCGCACCCTGCCCCAGATATTTATTAACGACCAACACATAGGCGGCTGCGACGACATCCACCAACTCGATACTCAAGGCCTGCTAGATCCGCTGCTAGCAGCAAAATGAGGCATTCCCTGTGGAATTTTCAATTAGCCCAAATTTTTAGGCGACCAATTCTTAATTTTAACTGACAATGAAATTTGCATTCATCATCGATCCCCTCGCGCGACTAATTCCAGGACACGATACCAGCGTAGCGCTGATGGAGGCAGCTCAAGAGTTGGGTCACGAAGTCTGGGCGACTCAAGCCAACGAATTAAGCGTCATCGGCGGCAAAACCTGGGCAATGCTCAGTCGGGTAGCCCTCACCCCAGTAAAAGTGGTAGAGGGACGCTGGGAGGCGGCTGAGGCTTGGTACCAGGTAGAACATCCTACTTTGCAGCCTCTGGAAGCAATGGACGCTGTATTTATGCGGACAGATCCCCCAGTCAACATTCCTTACCTTTACGCTACTTACCTTCTAGATGGCATCGATCCGGCTAAAACTTTGGTAGTTAACAGTCCCAAAGGATTGCGGGCGGCGAATGAAAAGATGTATGCTTTGCAATTTGAGGGAGCGATTCCTGAGACAATTGTTTCTCAAAACAAGCAGGTAATTCGGCAATTTGTTGAGAAAAAAGGAGCAGCAGTTCTTAAACCCTTGGGCGGCAAAGCTGGCGAGGGGATTTTGTTTTTGGAAGCGGACGATCGCAATCTTAACTCCCTGGTCGAAATTAGCACTCAACAAGGGCAAATTCCAGTGATGGTTCAGACTTATCTGCCGGAAGCCAAAGAGGGAGACAAGCGGATTATATTGTTAAACGGCAAGCCGATCGGTGCTATCAACCGCATTCCCACGGGCAATGAATTTCGCGGCAACATGGCCGTCGGCGGCCGAGTCGCAAAAACCGAAATTACCGATCGCGAACTGGAAATTTGCACTCAGTTAGAACCAGTGCTGCAACGGGACGGACTGTACTTTGTCGGCATTGATATCATTGGCGGTTATCTCACAGAAGTTAATGTCACCAGCCCTACAGGGATCAGAGAAATTGACTTGTTTGAGGGCGTTAATTTGGGGAAACAAGTAATTGAATGGGTGGAGAAGGAAGAAGGAAAGCACGACACGGATTAGGACACGGATACACGGATTAATTATCGAGCGTTCCTTCTGATTTTGAAGTTATTAGTTATTAGTTAGTTGCTACCAATACCTAATACTTCGGTTACGCGGTTCATGAACGAAGTCGCAGGGCAGCACAAGTTCCCAATTCCCAATTCCCAATTATTAAATTATGTCAAAAATTGGCGTTGCAGTAGTCGGTACCGGTTTTGGTCAAAAAGTACACATTCCCGGATTCCAGGCCCATCACCGGACAGAGGTTGTGGCTGTTTATCACCGGAATTTAGACAAAGCAAAGGATCTCGCCTCTACCCACAATATCCCCTACGCTTGCGACTCGATCGCCGATATAGTAGCCATCCCAGAAGTGGCGGGAGTCAGCATTTCCACACCGCCCTTTTTGCATTATGAAATGGCAAAAACCGTCTTGGAAGCAGGCAAGCATTTATTATTAGAAAAACCCACAGCCCTGACAGCAAATGAAGCCAGGGAACTTTACCGATTGGCAAACAACGAATCTCAAACCGATTTTAAAAATGGTGGTTCGAGAGCAATTGCCACAATGGACTTTGAGTTTCGCTTCATCCCCGCATGGCAAATGCTAGCAGAACTATTGGCAGCAGAATATGTGGGAGAAAAGCGTTTAATTAAGATTGATTGGCTGGTATCGAGCCGCGCTGATGCGAGTCGCCCCTGGAATTGGTACGCGCAAAAAGAGCGAGGCGGCGGAGTTTTGGGCGCGACTGGTTCTCACGTTTTTGATTATATTAGCTGGCTGTTCGGCCCGCCACAGAGGCTTTCTGGGCAATTGATTACAGGAATTTCGCGGCGGCCAGATCCGAATGATTCGGGAAAATTAAAATTAGTTGATGCAGATGATTCTTGCACGTTGATGTTGGAATTAGCTGGGGGAACGCCTTGCCAAGTTTGTTTGAGTTCTGTTACGTATCAAGGGCGGGGACACTGGGTGGAAATATACGGGAGTAAGGGTACGTTGGTGTTGGGAAGCGACAACCAGCAAGATTACGTCCACGGATTTCGCTTGTGGGGTTCCCAAGGTGGAGAACCTTTAGCTGAAATCAAAATTCCTCAAAGATTGGAGTTTCCTCAAGTTTATCCAGACGGGAGAATTGCACCGTTTATTCGAGTAGTAGATAGGTGGGTTGAAGCAATAGATGCAGGTAAATCCTTGATACCGTCCCTCAGAGAAGGGGTTTACTCGCAGTTGTTGATGGATTTGACCCAGGAGTCGAATGCTACGGGGACTTGGGTAGATTTACCGAGTATTGATAAATTTTTGGGCACTAAGTAAAAACTCCCAAAGCAATCTCTCGCACTCGATCGCACCCCAAACCCGATAAACTACAAATAGAGAAACTCAATCCCACCCTATATCAAGAGTCGGTAGTTGTCAGTAACGAGCGGGCTAAAGCCACGCTCGCTTGTAAGAGCGATCGAGCAAGCTGTACTGACCAGCTATCGCCTTAACTGGCTACGTTATTTAGGTCACGACACCCGCTTGATGCGAAGCTAGTCCCTTGCTCTGTCGCTAGTAGTTAAACAGCCTTAAAGTCACTGAGGCAGTGCTGCCAGCCGGCGCAAGCCTCTATAACATTGGCGAAGCTAACATTACCCCGCAAGGGAGATCGAGGCAACCATACCTCACCAGAGGGGCAACCATACCCCTCTACCCCGCAAGGGGATTCAAAGCGATTGAAATCGCCGGGTCGTTTTCCTCTCAGGACTAAAGTCTCTGAGCTTCCCACTTACCGAGCTTTTTTGTGAATGGCGCGCCCTGAAAGTCCTTGCCTCAGTATAGCGATCGCTCGCCTGAGAACCGCTGGGGCAAACCATTTTGCCACTTGGGTTCTACAAGCTCCTTATCCCAGCGGGTACGTTCACCACGACTGTATGTGGCCCGATACCCTCTCCCAATCTTGGAAAGCTTGGCAGGAAATGTTTTCGCCCTCCGGGACAATTCACGAATTGCCCCTAAATCCTGATGGCAGTTTGGTCTCGCCAGAAAACAACCAGAATATACTGGCAGAAACTGAACAACGAATACCGACGCCCTCTGTGCCCCTCCACCTCGGTCAAGGGGGGTGGGGCGACAAGGGGGATCAGCATCCGCCTCGGCCACCGGCAAGCTACAGCAGTCGCCTGATGCAGCATTTGGGGATTAATCTTTGGCAGTGGCTGTTTGAAGGGCCGATTCAGGGTAGTCTGCAGGAAAGTAAAGGTATCGCGATCGGGCAAAATCTACCCCTGCGAGTGCGCGTAGACTTGCGCGAACCGTATTTAATTGCTTTACCTTGGGAAATTATGCAGCCTCAAGCTGGTCAACCAGCAATTTCTCTGTCGCAGCAATTGCTTTTTAGCCGCACTACCAGCAATGTTGAACCTTTGCCACCCCTGCATCCTGCGGAGTCGCTCAACATTTTGCTAGTTTTGGGACAAGCAGAACCAGGCGGCGGTGCTAATTCTCAATTTTCCAACAGTAATAACGGTCATTTGCAGTTGGGAGAAGAAGCACTCGCCCTAGCTGGCATTCTGGAAAGTGCTTTTCAAACCGACGACAGCGGCAAATATTTTGACATCAGCGTTCCGACTCGCGTCGATACTCTGATCGAACCTACTGCGGCGGAACTCATTTCTCGGCTGGAAACGCAAACTTACAACATTCTGTTTTACGCCGGCCACGGGATACCGGGCCCCGACGGCGGTTTGCTGTTTTTGGGGCCGGAAACGGCGATTAATGGCACTGAACTGGCTCAAGTATTAGTTCGGTGCCGCGTGACTCTGGCGGTGTTTAATGCCTGCTGGGGAGCTCAGCCGGCGGTGGAGAGGTGGCACTCAACTAACGGCCAGCAACAGGCGATCGCCCGCAGCAGTTTGGCTGAGGTACTGATCCATCACGGGGTGCCTGCGGTGTTGGGGATGCGGGACTCGATCGCCGATCGCGAGGCCCTGAGTTTTATCCAAACTTTTGCCCAAGCTTTGGCCGGACGGATGTCGATCGATCGGGCAGTCGCCGTCGCCAGACAGCAGTTACTGACGCTCTACAAGTTCAATCAACCGGCTTGGACGCTGCCTGTGCTGTATATGCACCCTGAGTTTGACGGTCAGCTAACTGAGCCGGTAGATGACCTGAAAACTGAGTTGCCTTTAAATTCTTCTACTTGGCTGGGACGGTTGCCGTCTTGTGCTTATTTGCGGGGGCGCGATCGACCCAATGGCAAATCCACCGACTCGAGCAATCAGGTTTGGCCCATTCGCGCAGGTATGGTTCGAGTCGGACGCTGGGAAGAAAACGACGTAGTGATTCGAGAACAGTGGGTTTCTCAAAAACACGCCGAGATTTTCTGCCGAAACACGATCGGAGATAGCCGGGAAGAACCTAGCTACTTCCTGCGCGATTTTTCTCGCTACGGGACTCTAGTTTTGGGCTCTGAGGGATGGCAGAGAGTTCACCACCAAGAATTGCTGCTACGCAGCGGGACTCAGCTAAAATTTGGCAGTTCTCAAGGTCAGATTTTTGAGTTCACTATTGAGGTTCCTAAAACTTCGGGCTACAGTGAGACTGATTGCGGAACGAATTAAGGTGCGGGTGTAGCTAATGAAGACAAGCGGCGAGTAGCACAGCAAAGTTCTAGGCGTTAAGTCTCCAGTCTGAATTTAAGAGAGTTACTCACCACTGATAGCTCGGCACTAGCTCTTGGCACAGTCCCCCCTCTGTCTTTTCCTTTTCCCACTTAGGTATTACATCATGGCTACCCAATCTACTGATTCTGAATATTTTCGCGATTCTCAAACTCAGGCCCAGATGGAACTTCTCGCCACAATTGTTCAGACTGATGTTGCTTACCCCTGGAATCCTGCACAGCTTGAATCGGAATCTTATTTAACTGCCCTAGAGCAGGAATTTGCGCTATCTGATTCATTCAGCGACAGCGATATTGCCCTGAAGTCCCAAGTTTTATTCTCGCAATTAGAACAAGTTTGGCTGACGACTTCTCTGCAAAAGTCTTTGCGCGAGAAATTTGCTCGCGTTCCTCAAGATTTTCTGGCCAGCATCGCTCAAAGCGTGCAAAACGCCACTGTTAAGTATCAATCTTTAGCTGACCAAATGGTAGAGTGCGTCTTAGATATTTTGCCTCAGTGGGCTGAGGAAGATTTGCAGGTGTTGGCACGTCCTTTGGCTTATGCCATGCGAGATGTGGATTCGGAAGGGGGAGAATTAGTGATGGCTACTAAAAGACCTTGGGCCCAATTGTCGGAAATAGAACAAGCCAGAGTTAGTTTGGCTGTCGCCCGCTATGCAATCTCGCAATTAGAAATTGCTGATTAGTTTTTGGATGGCTAAATTTTTGTGCTGCGATCGCGGTAATTTTTTTAAATTAATATAAAATTAATCTACCTTTAGTTAGATGTCAAATTCGGCTAATTGTTAAATCCTAGGGATTGCTATAGTTTGATATAGCAATCCTATTTGATTTGTAGAGTAGCACCAATCCGTAGTATTTCGGCGTAATCCGAGGTATTGCAGCTACTCCAGACCACTCAAAGCGAGTAATCGTTATCTCTAAGCGTTTAAGTTCACACCTTGGGATTCGCTAGTTCCAAGCTCTGTAAGTAGATTGTTAAACATCCGAGATTGGTTAGAGGAAGTGCAATCTGCATAGTACCGAGAAGATAACAGGGTTGAAGCAAACTTTACTTTTAGGAAGCAACGCCAAAATGTTGAAACCCAATTTCGTTTTTGTAATTGATGCCAACAAGAAACCGCTGACACCATGTAAGCCTTCTATGGCGAGACGTTTATTATCGATGGGTAGAGCGTCTGTTTTTAGAAGATATCCGTTCAGCATCATTCTCAAAAAAGAGGTTGCAGATATTCCTAAACCCGTCACAATTAAACTAGACCCCGGTTCTAAAACCACAGGGATTGCTCTTGTTCAAAACGACAAAGTAATCTTTGGTGCTGAGTTGACTCATCGCGGTCAAGCCATCAAAGCATCTTTAGAATCCCGTCGTTCTCTACGTCGGGGGAGGCGTTATCGTCACACTCGCTATCGGCAAGCACGGTTTCTCAATCGCACCCGCCCTTCAGGTTGGTTGCCTCCAAGTTTGCAGCATCGCGTAGAAACTACTTTGACATGGGTGAATAAATTAATCAAATTTGCACCCATCAGTGAGATCGTTCAGGAGCTTGTCAGATTTGATTTACAACAACTTGAAAACCCAGAAATCTCAGGCATTCAGTATCAGCAAGGCATTTTATGTGGGTACGAAATCCGCGAGTATTTATTGAATAAATGGAACAGGAAATGCGCTTACTGCGACGTGACTGACACACCATTGCAAGTCGAACACATCCAGCCCAAAGCAAAAGGTGGCACAAATCGGATCTCCAATCTGTGCCTGGCTTGCGAGAAATGCAATCTCAAAAAAGGGACTCAGGATATTAGCGTTTTCTTAGCCAAAAAGCCAGATGTTCTGCGATCGGTTCTAGCTCAAGCAAAACGCCCATTAAAAGACGCGGCGGCTGTCAACTCAACCCGATGGGCATTGTTCAACCGACTCAAAGAAGCGGGTATTCCTGTCTCCACAGGTTCGGGTGGTCTGACCAAATACAACCGCACTCGATTAAGCCTGCCTAAAACTCACTGGTTAGATGCGGCTTGTGTGGGTCAGATTGATTCCTTGGAGATGCTCGCCTTACAGCCCTTGCTGATTAAATCAACAGGACAAGGGAATCGACAGTCCACTAGAAACGATAAATACGGTTTTCCTTGTGCCAAGCCTAGACAGTCTTTTACTCATTGTAGGACTGGTGATATTGTTGCCATTCAGCTTCTAGAAGACCGCAAGCGATTCCAATCAGGACTTTACGTTGGACGGGTCAAGACTCCAACAGATAAAGGTGTTGAGATTAAGATCGGTAATTTTAGACTAAGTACAAAAGATATGAGCAACGTCAAATTCTTGCACAAACAAGATGGCTATCAATATGCGTCAATCAACTCCGCTTTACTCCAATAAAGGCGTTTCTAGTAATTAGACAAGATATAGCCTTTCTCTGTAACATGAGGTGCACGCTTGATAAGCGGGCATAGGCCTCCGTGGGCATAGGCCTCCGTGGGCATACCTCACCAAGATTGAGAACTGGTGTAATTTTTTTTGAACTATAGCAAGCGCGCCCGACGTTTATGACTGAGATGTGGCAGAATTTTTAGTAAGATTTTTATGGGCGGCGTCGCAGAAACGGCCCCCAAGAAATATTTTTTATTATGGAACAGGCCGGAAAGCCTGTTACGGACATTGCTGAAATCCTTGCCGAATATTGCTTCTGACCGAAAGCATCCAGGATACAAGCCCCCCAATTTATCCGGGGGGTCAATGCTTCAATTCTTTAATCTAAAATCTAAAATCTAAAATCGATTGACTTCTCTCCTCGGTAACTAAAGCCTTCTTCCTTCTTCCTTCTGCTATATTTGGCCAGGTTTGGACTCGCTTAGCAGTTTGGCAACAGCAAGCAAGATGAATTATCATACAAGGGTCAGAATGTTAAAAAATGTAAAAATAGTAATTGGGGAGTGTCGGAATTTTCAACTGAAGTAAAAAGTGGACAGCAGGAAACCCTTACTGTGGCATGCACGATCGGGACTTTAAAATTATTTTATGACAACTTCAAGATTTGATTTTCAAGACTTGAAACGCCGCTTTGGGCGGATTTCGCGGGTGCAGACGGCAACGCTAGTCGTGTTGGGGGTGGTTGCTTTCGCAGGTGCGATCGCCGCAGCCTGGTTTGGCAGTGAAGGTACAGTCAGCGGTATTTTTGCCACAATTAACATTTGGCAGCAAAACCCGCCTGTGTGGCTGCAAGTGCCTGCTACGAGCAAGATGTATTTGTTACTGCCGACTTTTATGCTGGTTTCGACCGCTTTAGCTGCAATTAAAATTTCGCCTCAACCGCAGAAATGGTCGCGCGCTGTGGTAGTTGCAATAGTTCTGGCTTTAACGATTCGCTACGTTTTATGGCGATCGCTCGCTACTCTAAATTTAACCGATCCCCTCAACGGTATCTTTAGTTTGGGGCTGTTTTTCCTAGAAATGTTACTGGTTTTTAACAGCAGTATTCAATTGTATTTAATGCTGAGAATGAAAGACCGGCGTCGAGAAGCCGATCGCATGGCAGTTGCAGTGGAAGCTGGAAACTTCACCCCGCCCGTAGATATTTTTATCCCAACTTACAACGAACCGGCTTTCATTTTACGGCGCAGTGTAATCGGCTGTCAAGCCTTAGATTATCCCAACAAAAAAGTATATTTGCTCGACGATACCAAGCGGCCTGAAATCAAGTTGCTGGCAAAAGAACTGGGATGCGAGTATATAACCAGACCCGATAATATTCACGCCAAAGCTGGAAACATCAATCATGCCACAGCCCTAACAAATGGAGAACTAATTGTAGTTTTCGATGCAGATTTTATTCCCACTAAAAACTTTTTAACTCGCACAGTTGGATTTTTTCAAAATCCCGAGATCGCCCTCGTTCAAACACCGCAAAGCTTTTACAATCACGACCCCATCTCCCGGAATTTAGGTTTAGAAAATGTGCTCGCGCCGGAAGAAGAAATCTTTTATCGGCAAATTGAAATCATCAAAGACAGCGCCGACAGCGTAGTTTGTTGCGGTACATCTTTTGTTGTGAGGCGAAGTGCTTTAGAAGCAGCGGGAGGCTTGGTCACAGATTCAATCTGCGAAGATTATTTTACCGGAATTCGGCTGTCAGCAACCGGATATCGCTTAGTTTATTTAGATGAAAAATTGAGTGCTGGTTTGGCGGCTGAAAGTATAGAGGCTCATCTAAATCAAAGGCTACGCTGGGCGCGAGGCACGCTTCAGGCATTTTTTATTGATTCCAATCCTTTAACAATTCGCGGTCTCAGATTCGTACAAAGGCTGTCTCATTTGGAAGGATTGTTGCACTGGTTTACCAGTTTAACCAAGGTTTTATATCTGTTGATACCTTTAGCTTATTCATTTTTTGGCATAATTCCTTTGCGGGCAAGTGCGCGGGAATTGCTGTACTTTTTCCTGCCTTACTATTTGGTGCAACTGACTGTGTTTTCTTGGCTGAACCGCAGATCGGGATCGGCTTTGCTTTCGGATATTTATTCGTTCGTCCAGTGTATTCCTTTAGCGGTGACGGTGGTGAGTTCCATGCTGAATCCGTTTGGGAAAGGGTTTCAGGTGACGCCAAAAGGAATGGCGAGCGATCGCTTTCGTTTTAATTGGAATTTGGGATGGCCTTTGATTGTCTTGTTCGCAGCTACAGCAGTCAGTTTGTGGCACAATTTCAACATTAATTTAGTTAAAAATGTTGGCACCGTACAGTCAATATCAGAAAGTGCAGATTTGTCAAAAAGCCTGGGTTGGGGATGGATTTGGAGCGCGTACAACCTGCTGATGCTGGGGATTGCCTTGCTGATTTTGGTGGATATTCCTAAGCCGGACATTTACGAATGGTTCAATTTACGCAGGGTTGTACAACTGAATATTGGCGGTCAAAGTTTTTGGGGTGTAACCACTGTAATTTCGGAAAGTGGCGCGGAAGTTGCTTTGACACAGTGGCCAAGTTTTGCGGTGAAAAATAAAGGCAGTAAAGAGAGTTTTACAGCAGCAGACATTTTGCCAAAATATGCCGTTCCGACAACTTTATCCCAGGGTAAAATAAAAGCGCTCCCTCGCAGTGCGACAGTCAAAGCAAGGAGATATGTAGGGCCGTCTGTTGTTGAGTTTGGCACTGAGCGTCCTTTGGCAAAAGGTTTGATTGATTGCGATTCGGCGACTTTGGAAATTATGGAAGAGAACTGTTTTATTCCGGTGGCTAAGATTGAGTTGGTGAGCGATAAATCTCAGTGGGAGTCGAGTTTTCGGGATGAAAAAAAGTGCTGTTTTGCGGAATTTCCCACTGTGCGAATTGCGTTCGATCGCCTGAACATTAGCCAGCACCGCTGTTTGATCGAAATGCTGTACTGTCGCCCGGGCCAGTGGCAGCGCCAGGAAACTCCCGGAGAATGGCGATCGTTGTGGCTGTTGTTGAGAATTGCTTTGAAACCGAGGGCTGTTTTTGAGAGGAATAGGGCAGTTAGGGCGATCGCAGTTTCGCAACTTTAGATCGAGTTTCCATCCCGCGCGGCTTGCACCAAACCTTTATCGCGCTAACAAAAAATCCCATCAAGCTGCCCCCGCCAAGGAAGAATGGTAGATTTTATAGCAACCGCCAAGACGGTTAGGACTTGTTAGGAATGAGAATTAAATAACTTAGAATTTTGATGGTTCTTGTGGGATGGGCGTCCCGCCCGTCCAGAAAGGGCGGGCGGGACGCCCAACTCACAAACTTGTGTAAATTATTTAATTCGCGATCCTTAATGGCTGACACGATTGATTTTATTGCTTCTTCCTTCTTCCTTCTGCTAAGCTGTTGCGCGTTTAAATTGCATATTCGGGACGGGCTCGCGTGCCCATCCCACAATAATTTGAGTGATTTTTGACACACAATTTAAATGGAGAACAGCTTATACATAGACAAATGACCAGAACTTGTTTTTTAATTAATCGGCACAAATTCGTAACCGTAACTGGTGCGATTTCCGGGTTTAACAGTTACTAATTGAACTGCGCGATTACGATCGCCCGAAGGTAAAAACCGAATCGGGCCGGATGCTCCATTTGCCGAAAAATCTGACGCCGATAACGCTTGTTGAATGCCTGTACGAGTCGGATTGCGCTCTAAACCGGCAATTAACGCGATCGTCGCATCGTAGGCTAAAGCTGTGCGCCAACTTACTTCAGCATTCCAAAGTTGTTTGGATGTTTGGGGAAAGTTGGACTGCGGATCTGCGAGAATGTGCCAAGGAACAGCCAGCACCATATCTGTTGCTCCTGCGCCACCTATTTGCAGTGTTTTAGCAGTATAAGCACCGTCTCCCGCTAGTAATGGCAGCCGTTTGGCGTTTACTTGCACTACTTGCAAAGCTTGGTCGATCGTGGTTGAATCGGATGCTAACAGAATCACTTCTGCTCCTTGGGCGATCGCACTTTTAACACTATCAGCGGCATTAAAATTGCCCTTAGCAAAGTCAAATTCTGATACTATTTGTCCGCCATCTCCGTAAACTGCAGTAGTGAATTCATCTTTTAAAGATTTGCTGTAACTGCTGGCAGAATTAAAAAATACAGCAGCTTTTTGCTTTTGCAATTTTCCCACCATATAGCGCGAAAGAGCATTAGCCGCAAACCGATCGCTCGGCACAGTCCGAAATGTATTTTTGGCAGATCCTGAGAGCTGCACTGACGTACTTGTTGGAGAAATTGCTACTAATTGTTTTTGCTGGTAAATCTTGCTAGCTGCTAGCGTTGTATCTGAACCAAAATGCCCAATTACTCCTATAATCTCCGAATTATTTGCTAAAGCAGTAGCAATTTGGGCAGCCATTTCTTGGTTGTTGTCATCCTTAGCAATTAGCACTTTTAATGGAGTCCCGCTAACGCCGCCTCTTTGGTTGATTTCATTTTGAGCTTGAGCTACGCCCCGCAGAATTTCTAGAGCCGCATTGATATCGCCTCCAATGGGAACTGCGGCGGCAATTGTGTAGGATTTCCGATCGCCGATGCGGGCGTTGTTGAGGTAAATTAAGGCTTCGGGATCGTTGCGATTGGTTTTCAGCGAAGCTTGTAAGTCGGAAATAGCTGCGTTATAGTTGCCAGATGCGATCGCCTGTACTGCTGCTTGTTTAGTTGTTGTGGCTTGCTCTGGAATTAACACTTTTTGTCCGGCACTCAGACGCTGCTCAATTGCCTGATCTGACTGCGACGAATTAGTCGGAGGCTTGGGAAATGTCGGATTTTGGGGTGATAAACCCCCGACATTGATGCCGCCTCGGCTTGTCAGCCACCAAATACCTGCACCGGCTAGTCCGATCGTAATTAGGAGGGATAAGATGAGAACAGCAGTTTCATTTTTTTGTGACATAATTTTACATTTTTAGATTTTTGAAATAACGAAGTCATTAGTCATTGTCATTAGTTATTAGGAGCAAGTAAAAAACCTTGATCGAGGAGAAAAAGTGATTTTAACTTGGCGATCCCGAATTGATGTATGGTGCGTCAGATAGGGTAATTTTATCTATCAATTGATGCTTTCGGAGCTGAGGCACCATGCAAGCCTAAAATCCAGTAGTCACTACTCCCTTATTATATGCGATCGCCCGGACATGATATAATTCAGTAACATTGGCCTAGTAAAAATAGCGCTCGCACTGTTTAGTCTGAATGCCTTCAAGGTGGTTCCACCAGAAAAGTGCAGGAATTTTTATAAGTTACCGATTCAAAGATTAGTGAACCCTACCCTGCAAGAGCGCCACTTCCTCCATTCCCAATTTAGTTAAGCAGGCAAGAAATGATAACTGGTGGATTAGATAAAACGCTGAGTGTTGGAACTGAATTATACAATCTAAGGTGAGTAAACCTGAGAACTACCTTGAATAACACCTAGGGGGTAACTCTTCATTCCTGTATTTAGTTACAAATTTTTACGTTAAAGTTGGGTATATATCATAAACCTTTAAAAAAAAGCTTTTCTTAATGATATCTTTATTTTTCTCCGCGAGTGGCAGTGGGAGGGAGGCTGTAACAGCAAAGGGTTGGGTAAAATAATTAAAGTTTGTTGAAATTTATAAAAATAGCTGCAATACTTTGTAATGTAAAGAGGAAAGTTGAAAAATATCTAAAGACAAACTAATTGGATTGCGATGTCGCTAAGGTAGTATATATGACGGTTTGTCACCGAAAAAGAGTGTTAAGCTCAGCTAAGCTCAGCAAAAGTAAAAGCTCGCTATTTCATTAAGTTCGATCGATAACAAAGGCTAAGGTAAAGTTCATGGCAAACTCAGTTTTAAATCAGCCAAAAGCAGCAGGAGTGCAGTGGCAGCCAAAAGATATTATCCGCGGCTTAGTGTGGAAAATTGCGATCGCAACCTGGCTGTTAATGGCAGTAGGCAGCGCCACGCGAGTCATGAATGCGGGGCTCGCTTGCCCCGACTGGCCGCTGTGCTACGGTCAATTAATACCTGCAGCGCAAATGAATTTGCAGGTATTTCTGGAATGGTTTCACCGATTGGACGCAGCAGCGATTGGCCTGAGCGCGATCGCACTTTTAGGACTATCTTTGTTTTACCGCAGCCGCCTGCCAAAATGGCTGCCTTGGGCGAGCGCCGGAGCACTATTTTTAATCGTTTTTCAAGGCGTATTGGGCGGCTTGACAGTAACACAACTGCTGAGATTTGACATCGTTACCGCTCACTTGGGAACAGCTTTACTATTTTTTGGCGCCCTGCTAGTCATCGGTTTCATGCTGACTCCCTACCAAGCTACAGGAAATGTCGGCAAATTAGCTTGGGTAAGTTCGATCGCAGCATTGTTAGTTTACCTGCAAAGTTTGCTAGGAGCATTAGTAGGCTCTAGATGGGCACTGCACCAATGTTTGGACTCCTCAGAATTGTGCTCGGTAATGAACAGCCACATCGCCGGTATCGTACCAGCTACAGCAGCGACTTTAGCAGTAGCAGTCATGGCTTGGCGGCAGCCTGCACTGAGTCCAAATTTGCGAAAACTGGCTAACTGGGCGAGTGTTTGCCTAATGGCTCAATTAGTTCTGGGATTAGCAACATTCCGGCTGCACCTTCAGGTAGAACCGCTGACAGTCGCCCACCAAGCAGTCGGTGCTGCTTTGCTGGGAACCCTGATAGCTTTTAGTGTTTTAGCTTGGCGCGATCGAGTTTTATCAGCTTGAGAGTAATATTATGTCCGGTAGCATCGTTATTATTATAATCCAAGGTCTTGTAGGGGCGGGTTCACCATCATTCTCGATAAAAGCCAACAGTTTCCTAAACCCGCCCCGCCCAGACAAGCACCAATCAACCGGACACTCTCTAAAACGCAGATTTATCTATTCCTTGAGTAAGAGAGGGCTGATTTATCTCTCGTCGGTGGGGGCGGGTTTATTAATCCTTTTAGCTACGGCAGATATCTCTCGTAAAACCCGCCCCTACGAACCAATGACAACTAACTGACAACTGAAAACTAACAACTAATAACCGATGCAAGAAGTTCTTACAAACAATAGCCCCCGTCTCCACGAAAACTTTTCGCAAGTCGTGAAAAGTTACTATCAACTAACAAAACCCAGAATTATTTTACTGCTGCTAATCACGACATCAGCAGGAATGTGGATGGCGGCAAAAGGAGAAGTAGACCCGCTATTACTGGTATCAACTATTACTGGAGGCGCTTTAGCTTCTGCGTCGGCGAATACGATTAATTGTGTTTACGACAGCGACATCGATTATATTATGGAGCGCACCCGGTGGCGGCCGATTCCTTCGGGGCGTGTCAAGAAGCGGGATGCTTTGATATTTGCGATCGCCCTAGCTACAATATCCTTTACATTGCTCACAGTTGTTGCCAACTTATTAGCCGCATTGCTAGCAATGTCAGGCATCCTTTTCTATGTCCTAATTTACACCCACTGGCTGAAGCGTCACAGCGTGCAAAACATCGTCATCGGCGGTGCAGCAGGGGCGATTCCGCCGCTAGTTGGGTGGGCTGCGGTGACAGGAGATTTGAGTTGGGGTGCGTGGCTGCTGTTTGGGATAATATTCCTGTGGACACCGCCGCATTTTTGGGCATTAGCAATGATGATTCGCGATGAATACAAGGAAGTAGGCGTGCCCATGTTACCTGTAATTGAGGGCGACGAAGAGACAGCCCGCCAAATTTGGATTTACACGCTATTGATGATTCCTGCAACTTTGCTGCTAGTTTATCCCCTGAATTTAGCCGGCGCGGTGTATGCGGGAACAGCTATTTTCCTCGGTGCTATTTTTGCCCAAAAAGCTTGGTTGCTGTTGCAGACTCCAGAGGATAAGATTGTTGCGCGATCGCTCTTCAAATACTCTATTCTGTACCTGATGCTATTGTGCGCTGGAATAGTCGTTGACAGTTTGCCTGTGACTCATAATTTGACTACTGCTCTTGTACAAAATGTGCAAACTTTGATGAGTGCAGTTGTGATGTAGTAATTAGTTAAATTGCCATGATTAAAATGAAGCCCGCATCTTGCGGGTTTTGTTTATGGTAAAATAGCAATAGTCATTCTTCCATCTGCGTAAATGTGCGTAAATCTGCTTTAATCTGCGGTAAAAAAAAGAGCGAAAGAACATGACAGAAACCATTTAGCTAAATATAAAATCACATTCCAGCTACTTTGAGCATCTTGAATAAATATACTAAGTGTAAAATTAAAGTAGGAGGAAAGTTCTGATGGCTGAGAATACTGTGAAAGTAGACATCTCATTTCAATCACTGCTGGAAGCTATTTCGTCACTGGGAATTGCTGAAAGATACAAGATATGGGAATTTTTGGAAGCTGAATTATTCCCGGATGAGGACGATTATCCAGAAGATATTGCCGAAATTGAAGCGGCCCGTGCTGATTACAAAGCTGGAGATTACACAACTTTCGATCGATATATGGCCGGGCGGGCAAATAAATCGACATGACTTAAACTATCCTTACCCCTAAAGCTGTACAAAAGCAGCTAGATGCCCTGCCCAATGATGTCTACGATCGTATCGCTGTCAAGATTTTGCAACTTGCCGAAAACCCGCGCCCAGATGGGGTGGTCAAGCTCAAAGGTGCTGACAATGAGTACCGTATTCGGATCGGTGATTATCGCGTTCGTTATGAAATCGGCGATGAAGAACTAATCATTCTCCTATTACAATGCAAACATCGGAAAGATGTTTACAAAGCATGATGTTTCTTCACCTACTATCTCACTCATGCTTCTTTACCAAAGTTGCTGTACAAAGCTTCAAGACGCTTGGCTTCTGCTGCTTGATGGAGCAAATCAGTTTCAATTTCTGCGGTGTTGGCATGATAGTAAGTTAATGCGGCGTAGACTTCGGCGAGGGTGAGATGAGAAATGCGATCGCAAATCTCTTCAGCATTCAATCCTCGCTTGTACCAGGTTACAATCCGGCGAACGGTAACACCTTTACCGAGGATGTGGGGACATCCACCGTGCAGTTCGGGAGTGCGTGTAATGAGCGTACCAATGTCAATAGATACTGCTGTGGTCATAAACTATGGAAGTTTGAAGGGACTGATCTCTATTACAGCATAGCGATCGCAGAATTATATCGCGGTGTGAATTTCGATCGATAAATGAAGTAAGCTAGAGATACAGGTTTCAAACAAAATCATGACTGAACTCCTTCAACAGGCGATCGCCCAAATCCAAAAACTCCCACCCGATCGGCAAGATGCGATCGCGGCTCGGTTTTTGGCAGAGTTGCAGGACGAGCAAAAATGGGAAACTCGTTTTGCTGACACGACAGACGATCAATGGGATCAGATGGCTGCAATGGTACGTCAAGAAATTGCGGGAGGAGAAACGGTTCCACTTGATGAGGTTTTCCCAACACAAAAATGAAATCAAGTGTTACAAAGTCATTTCGCACGCGGCTAGAGAGTCTTCCTGCATCAGTTCAGGAACAAGCCGATAAAGCTTATGCCCTTTGGCAGGATGATCCTTATCATCCAAGTCTTCAGTTCAAGCGAGTCAGTCAGAAGCAACCGATTTATTCTGCTCGTATCAGTATCAATTATCGTGTTTTAGGTTTATTGGAAGCCGATCGTATTTACTGGTACTGGATTGGTGTACACGACGAGTACGATGAATTGCTGAAACGGATGTAGTTTAAGGCGATCGAATTCGTCAACCCCCCGCTACCGTAAATGGCGATCGCAGAATTATATCGCGGTGTGAGTTTTGGGCGATAAATGAAGTAAGCTAGAGACAAAGGTTTCAAAATAATTGTTAAATTTATTGCAGTAAGCAAGCGATGAGATTGTCCTAATGAGACTATTTTATGATGACACCAAATGTTGAAATTTTGAAAACAGAGTTCCGTGAATTCTGTGTAGATAATTTGGTGGTACGTAACATCAATGATATTTTTACTGCTGCTGGAATTGCACAGGGAAAATCCGAGAAGAATTCAAGTGGAACTCGTAGATCACTTGTTGAAGATTATTATGCTTCCCTAAATTGGGAAAGTATGGAGTCGATCCGAAAGTTTGTGAAAGTTTTAGAAAACACATTACTTATAAGTTGGATTAGTGAGGAGAGGAAACAAGAATTACGCTTGCTTTGTGAAAAGCACGGTTTTACAGTAGACAAGAATGGTTATAGAGTTTACCCTGCCAATCTGGGGGTAGGTAACAACGTTAAGAATTTGATTTTTGCAGCGACTGGACCAAAGCCAGAAATCATCTTCTCTGATTCAGTCAGCAACGATATTGAGATAGTCAAAAATGCGGATTATTGTCTCATATACGATCGTCCAATCAAGTCACACGGTCTTCTTTGGAAGGAGCTTGTTGATTGGTGGAGGGAGAGAGAACAACTAAATAACGAATCAGATAGAGAGGTCGGCCGAAAACTATATTCTCGTTTGGATAAATCATTTAGTTCTCAGCCGGAGAAGTTATTTTGGAGAAGTTATTTTAAGAAGTTTTATGAGTCATTCAACGAGAAACTTCCGGCTCTAGTCCCACAAGTTTATTTGCACTATGACCCGTATACACTTAAGCAGTTGCAAGCTCGGCGTCGCTTGGTGCGCCAAAGAATGGATTTTTTGTTTCTGCTATCAGATCGAATAAGGATAGTAATAGAAATTGACGGGAAGCAGCATTATGCTGAAGAAGATACAGCCAGTCCAAGGCTATATTCTGAAATGGTTGCTGAAGATAGACGGCTAAAGCTATGTGGTTATGAAGTGTATCGATTTGGAGGTTATGAACTTAATAACGAAAGTGAAGCGGAAATAATAGTAGAGCATTTTCTGGTCAACCTATTCAAACGTCACGATCTGATAGCACACGCAACCTAACAACGTTCAAATTCCAACCCAAAGGTGAATGCCATGCAAGCCAAACTTCAAGAACAACTTTCTCCTGCTGATGCCGAAGTTATTTTGGGACGTTTGCCAGAACGAATTAAAGCAGCTCTAATCGCGCGTGCTGCGGAAATTGAATATCCGATCGAAGCGCTGATCGAAATGGCGATCGCCAGTTTTCTCGACACAGAAGCATTAGGTTTCGTAGATTGCAAACCAGGACGCGGGCAGTAAAAGCGACAAGAGCTTTAAACCCCCGTTTTAGTTCGGAGATGAAATGCTCTACAGCAGGCGATCATTACTTTAGGCAGACGCAGGAGCCCCGCCAGGAAAGATACATTTTAAAGAATCTGTTGTTTTCATTACACAACCCCTTATTAGAAAAAGAGTTTCAGCGGTGAACTTAATATCTGCAGAGGAACTCAAAGCACTGGTACAACAATCTCCGGGATTGTGCGTATCAATTTATATGCCAGTCGCTCAAGGAACAGAAACTCAACAAAATCCGATTCGGTTCAAAAATTTAATCAGAGAGGCTGAACAAAAAATAGTAGAGTACGGATTTGACAAGAAAGAAGCGGTGGGATTGCTAGAGCCAGTCCGAGCAGAAGCAGCGATAAAATTTCTGCTGATTTGAAAGAAGCTGTTTCGGCTGCTTATTTTGGACGGGTCGATCGACTATTTGTGGCTCTTGGCGTTCATCAGTGGGGTACTTTTAATCCCGATACGAACGCGGTGCAAATCCACCCAGATGCAGAATTGGGCGACGAAGATTTGTTGAATGCCGCAGCAATTCAAACTATTCTCAACGGCGGAACTGTTTACGCGATGCCGCCGGAACAAGTGCCGGACGAGGCACCTTTAGCTGCTATTTTTCGCTATTAATTCACGAGGTTTAAACCAATGGAATCTACTTCAATGACAAATTCTGACAAACAAAACCAAAGTAGCAGCGGCGATACCGAACGCTGGGCATCTTTAATTGGTGGCGGGGCGCTGGTGCTTTTTGGTTTGTCGCAGCGTTCTTTGAGAGGTGCTTTGCTGGCGGTTGCGGGTGGTGGTTTAGCGGCGCGCGGTCTGGGGGTTGTGGAGGGTTTGCAGTCGGCCGCAGATCCGAATCAAAGCATTAAAGTTGAAAAGACGGTGACGATCGACAAACCGGCGGATGAATTGTACCGTTTATGGCGCAATTTTGAAAACTTGCCTCGGTTTATGAAGCATCTCAAACACGTTACGGTAATCGATGAAACACGTTCTCACTGGATTGCTAGCGCGCCGATGGGCAATAGTGTGGAATGGGATGCAGAGATTGTCCGCGAAGAAGAAAATCGCTTAATTGCTTGGGCGTCTGTGGAAGGGGCTGATGTTGACAATTCGGGTTTTGTGCGCTTTCAAGCGGCACCAGCGGGACGCGGTACTGAGGTAAAAGTTGTCATCGAATACAACCCTCCGGGCGGTGCAATTGGTGCTGGTGCTGCTAAACTATTTGGCGAAGCTCCCGAACAGCAAATTGCAGATGATTTACGTCGCTTTAAGCAGTTGATGGAAGCTGGGGAAATAGCGACTACGGAAGGTCAACCTTCGGGCCGCAAGTAAGTATCGCACTTTTGGTGGTAAGCCCTTGTAGGAACACGGCGACTGTAGGGACTTAGGACAAGCCCATAGGTGTTCAACTTAAGCTTTTTGTCCACCAGTCCTCCCGCCCACACCTTAGTCCGCCAGGGAATGAATTCCCTGTCTCATAGCGAAAGTCCTCTCAAAGAGGACTGAAAAACTCATTAGTCCTCTTTGAGACGACTTTAGCTTTGAGGCAGGGGTTTCAACCCCTGTCGGACTATCGGTTGTACGTTAAGTTGACACCTATGGACTGTTGGAGTTAGTCCGCCAGGGAATGAATTCCCTGTCTCATAGCGAAAGTCCTCTCAAAGAGGACTGAAAAACTCATTAGTCGTCTTCAGACGACTTTAGCTTTGAGGCAGGGGTTTCAACCCCTGTCGGACTGTGGGACTATCGGTTGTACGTTAAGTTGACACCTCTGGACTCTTGGAGTGTCCCTACGACACGAGCGATCGTGCGGGATGTCCTTGAGTACAAAACGTAGAGTTGGTGCTCTCAAGCTATTTGTTGTTTACCGGATTAGCTGATGTCATCTCAAGTGGTTTTCGGAAATGCGGGCGCTGAAGGGGCAAGTCGGGGCGGTTGGTTTGCGGGTCACTTTATGACGCCGGAAGATGACCCGCGATCGACTTCTGTATTAGAGGTAAAATGGGGCACTCACCCCGCCGGAGATTGTAGGACTCAGTGGGCGGTAAATGCACAAGCCACGACGCTTTCTATCCTGGTAAAAGGCCGGTTTCGCCTGCAATTTCCAGAGCAAGAAATCTTGCTGTCTCGCGAAGGAGATTATGCTCTCTGGCGGCCGGGAGTGCCTCATTATTGGTCTGCGGAGGAGGATTCGGTAATCGTGACTGTGCGGTGGCCTTCCCTACCGGGAGATAGTTCTGGAGTTAAGAATTAACTGGAATTTCGGGAACCAAAACGCGGCCGCTATAACCCGCGCGCTGGTAGCGATCGATCGCCTCGGATGCAATAACACCCGCTTTCCCACTCTCCACCAAGGCTACGCAAGCACCGCCAAAACCTCCGCCCGTCAGCCTTGCGCCGAAGACTCCGGGGATTGACTGCAAGATGGCCGCCAGCGTGTCTACTGCCGGCACCGAAACTTCGTAGTCGTCGCGCTGACTGGCGTGGGAAGCATTCATTAACTCGCCAAAACGTTTGGCTGACAAAGATTTTACTGCTTCTAGCACGCGGTTGTTTTCGGTAACGACGTGGCGCGCTCGTCTTCTCAGAGGTTCCGGTAATACTTCGACAGCTTGGGGATCGGTTATATCCCTAAGAGCTTTAACTCCCAATATCCGGGCGGATTCCTCACACTCGGCGCGCCGCTGGTTGTAGCCGCTTCCGGCTGCTAGTTGGTGGCTTTCGCCACTGTCAATTATTAAAATTTCTGTGTTTGCGGGAAAAGGTATCGGGCGGCATTCGAGGCTGCGGGTGTCGATTAATAGCATGGTGTTGGTGTCTGCTAAACTCGACGCCATTTGATCCATGATCCCACAGTTCAAGCCGGCATATCGGATTTCGGCTAGCTGTCCGATTTGAGCTAGGCGCACGTCGTCTATGGGGAGGTTCAGCAGGGCGCGCACTCCTCTGAGGGTTGCTATTTCTAAAGCGGCGCTGCTGGACAAACCGGCTCCGATCGGCACAGTCGAGGTAATGTAGAGATTTATTGGCGGTATTTTGTATCCTTCTTTTTCTAAAAGTCTGAGGCAGCCACAGATATAAGTGACAAATTTTTGCGGTATGGTATCGTCGTCTGAATAATTTATCAGTTCGTCATATTCTGCTGAATAAAAATGGTGGCGATCGTCGCTGCTGAAGCCGATTTGTACTGTGGTGCGCTGGGGAATCGCTGTTGGAAGTACAAATCCATCGTTGTAGTCTGTGTGTTCGCCCAGCAGGTTTACTCTGCCGGGGGCGCTGGCTGTGGTTTTGGGTAATGTACCAAATACTCGTTGGAATTTCATTTTTGGGGAAGTGGTAATTGGTTGTTGGTTATTTGTTATTGGTTATAGCAATCCTAAATCATTTGTAAATTTCTTACTCCCTCCCCTTGATAAGGGGAGGGTTGGGGTGGGGTAAAAAAATTACGACTCCTGCAAAAATTGCTATATTTGTTATTGGTTATTTGGAAAAACAGCTATCCGTGTCTCCGTGACTTACGTGTTGTGCTGTTGGTAATTGGGAAGAAATAAATTTATTTTTTATCGTTTGTCCTTATTATAGTGCCCAAGTTTTTTGGTTAATTCAACCCCTGTTAACAAAAATAAACATGACCGTAGGTTAGGAAAAGATATAGACCTGTGATAGAATGACAGGCTAAGATTTCTCCAAAAATTCAAAAAATGCGATCGACCAGACCCCGGAAACAGTTTGCTCAACATTGGCTCAAAAGCGAGAAAGCCTTAGATAAGATTGTGAAAGCGGCTTCTTTGGATGGCGATCGCGTCCTGGAAATTGGGCCGGGCACGGGGATTTTGACTCGGCGTTTGCTGCCTGCGGCTGAGTCTGTTGTTGCTGTGGAGATCGATCGAGATTTGTGTCTCAAGCTAGCCAAACAACTCGGCAAAACCGACAATTTTTTATTGCTGCAAGGCGACATCCTGGAAATGGACTTAGAGGCTGAACTAACAGCCTTTCCCAAATTCCAAAATCCCAATAAAGTTGTTGCCAATATCCCTTATAATATTACCGGCCCGATTCTGCAAAAACTGCTGGGAACAATCTCTGTTCCTGCTGCTAAACCCTTCGATGCGATCGTGCTGTTAGTGCAGAAAGAAGTGGCCCAAAGGCTTTACGCTAAACCGGGTTCGACAGCTTTTGGCGCGCTGTCGGTGCGGGTGCAGTATTTAGCAGAATGCGAGTTAATTTGCGATGTGCCGTCTAAAGACTTTTTTCCGCCGCCAAAAGTCGATTCTGCCGTGGTGCGGCTGCTTCCCAGACAGATAGAAACTCCGGCGGTTAATCCGCGCTATTTGGAGAATTTAGTTAAGTTGGGATTTGGTAGCAAGCGCAAGATGCTGCGAAATAATTTGAAAGGGGCTGTGGATTTAGATAAACTCGTTCAATTGCTAGAAGAGTTACAGATAAATCCTCAATCTCGCGCTGAAGATTTAAGCGTGGAGCAATGGGTAAAGTTGAGCAATAATCTTATGTGCGAGGTTTGAAGTTCAGGATTGTGTTAGATACCCGAATGCTTAAATAATTCGGATATCGGGGTATTTCTTAAGTATTTTTTGGTCTGAATACTAATAGTTGAATTTAGGTTTTATGGAAATTTTTAAAGGCTTATTGTAGGCTAATCGGAATTTGAATAATAAATTCTGCACCTTTCCCCGGTGCAGAAATACACTGCAATTCGCCTTTATGCCTTATTGTGATAATTTGATAGCCAATAGATAATCCTAATCCCGTGCCTTTGCCTACTGGTTTAGTGGTAAAAAATGGATTGAATAACTGGTTTTTCACCGATTCGATTATTTCTGGCCCGTTGTTGCTAATTCGGATTTCTACCAATTCACTGTCTGAAAGTTGGGTAGAAATTTTGATGAGGCGGCTATCAGCTTCATTGGCTGCAATCGACTCGCTGTGGCTGTCCTCTTCTAAAGCATCAATAGCATTAGCCAGGATATTCATAAACACTTGATTTAGCTGTCCGGGGTAGCACTCGATTCGGGGTAAATTGCCATATTGTTTGATAACTTGAATATTCGCCAAACCGGGCTTAGCATTCAATCTGCTTTGCAAAATCATCAGTGTGCTGTCAATTCCTTCGTGAACATCGGCTAATTTCATATCGGCTTCGTCATGGCGCGAAAAAACTCGCAGCGACTTGACAATACCGAGAATGCGCTCGGCCCCGTTTTTCATAGAAATTAATATTTTTGGTAGATCATAGATAATAAAATCTAAATCTACAGACTGGAGTTTTTCTTTAAGTGTGGGTAAGGGATTCGGATACTGTTTTTGATAGATATTCACCAATTCTAGCAAACTATCGGCATACTCGCGAGCGTGAGTAACATTCGCGTAAATAAAGTTAATCGGATTGTTGATTTCATGAGCAACCCCAGCGACCAATTGCCCTAAAGATGACATTTTTTCGCTAGGAATTAGCTTTGATTGAGCCTGCTTCAATTCAGACAAGGCTTGTTCGAGCTGTTGAGTTTGAGACTTTAACTCTGCGGTGCGTTCCTGAACTCGAATTTCTAATTCTTCTTTAGCTTTTTTTAGTGCAGCTTCGGCTAATTGGCGATCGACAATTTCAGCTTCTAGGAGTCGGTTGGCCAAGGCTAAATGTTGAGCTTGAGTCTTTAACTCTGCGGTGCGTTCCTCAACTCGAATTTCTAATTCTTCTTTAGCTATTTTTAGTGCAGCTTCGGCTAATTGGCGATCGACAATTTCAGCTTCTAGGAGTCTGTTGGCGGATTCTAACTGTGCGGGACTGGGAAGTGCTAGGGCTTGAGGCATTAAGTCTACCAAAAGTATGGCTGTAGCAAAGGAAATAAGGGCAGTAATTGCTTTCATTGTTCCTGAAAGCCAATAGTTGGGATGCCAAAGTGTCCAGAGTTCAAATATGTGAGTGATGCCACAGGCGACGATAAAGGCTCCAAACAGGGCAAAGATCCAATTAAATGGCAAATCTTCGCGTTTGGAAATAAAATAAACCAATGTAATTGGAATCGAAAAATACGCGAGTGCAATGATTGAATCTGAGGTAAGGTGAAGCCAGACTAACGGGGTATGCCAGAGATAGCAGTGGCCGTGAGGAATAAATGGCCCGGAAGTAAAAAAAGTTTTCCACATTTCCTGCATAATATTTCCTTTGAGTTGTGAGAAAATGGACTCTGACTGGTGTCAATTAATTTCAACCAGGGGTTTCTTTCACCTGCGGCTTAATCACCTATGCGTTCATATTCTCTGCTAGCTTCAGCAAAAATCAATCTGTATCTGGAAATCATAGGCGATCGCCCCGACGGATTCCACGAACTGGCGATGGTACTTCAAAGCATAGATTTAGCCGATCGAATTGACTTGCGCGCGATCGGTACGGACACGATTCGCGTGCGCTGCGATCACCCGCAAGTCCCTCCTGATAAGAATAACCTGGCCTACCGGGCGGCCGATTTGTTGGCGAAGCAATTCCCCGATGCTTTGGCGAAATACGGCGGAGTCGAGATTGCCATTCACAAGCAGATTCCAGTGGCGGCGGGGCTTGCCGGCGGTTCGGCTAATGCGGCTGCGGTTTTAGTCGGGATGGATTTGCTGTGGCAATTGGGACTTACTCAGTCGGAGTTGCAAGAGTTGGGGGGAACTTTGGGTTCGGATGTGCCTTTTTGCATTGCGGGAGGTACGGCTTTGGCAACTGGTCGCGGGGATAAACTGTCGCCGCTGCCTGATTTGGGTGGCTTTTCTGTGGTGTTGGCCAAGTACCGGAATCTCAGTATTTCTACGGCATGGGCGTATCAAACTTATCGCCAGCAGTTCAGTAGTTCCTATTGTGCAGCGGAAGATTTGGAGTGCCGTCGGCAACGGCTGCATTCGGGCCCGATGGTGGGGGCGATCGCCCAAAAAGATCGATCGAAAATTGGTCAATTGCTGCACAACGATTTAGAAAAAGTTGCTTTACCTGTGTACCCGCAGGTGTTGCAGTTGCGGGAGGCTTTTGAGTCGGCGGGGGTTTTGGGAACGATGATGTCGGGTTCCGGGCCGACGGTGTTTGCGCTGGCGGAGTCTTCAGAGCAGGCTCAGCAGGTTGTGGAACGGGTTAAAAGTGCGATCGCTTCTCCAGATTTGGATTTTTGGGTAGCACCGTTTAGCAATACTGGAATTCAGATTTTTTCGCAGGGAAACGAGACGAAACCGCCGATTTCGAGGGTGTAACTCGAAGAGGGTGCGATCGCCATCGCCCGTTAAACCTGTCTAACAGGCGAGGGTAAAGATTAATCTAACTTTTCGCAGAGTCTATTGAGATCGAAGAACTGATAATATGTCATGCAACACCGATTTTAGTTTTGGTGAATTAACCAGAAATCTAAAATCTAAAATCTAAAATCTAAAATCGCCATGACTGATTTAACTAATCCAAATTCTACTTCTAAACCTCTGAGTTCGGCTGAAGATGCAACCTCTGCATCTTCCACGCCGCCGACGATTTTGCGGTGCGTGATGGGTTCGCTGATCGCGGGCGGGTTTGCGGCTGCTTTGTACGCGCTAACTTTGTCGATCGTCCAAACTTTTGCAAATTCCCCGATTCATTCTGACAATGTGACTGCGATTAATATTGGCGCGGCTGTGAGAACTTTAGTTATGGGGATTGTGGCTTTGGGTGCGGGTGTTTTTGCTTTTGCATCTTTGGGTTTGATGCTGCTGGCTGTGCAACTTGTGATTCAAAAGTTGCTAAAGAAACCTACAGCTTGAAGTCTACCAGTTGCCAGAATTTGGCTACACAAACTTTCATCCGCAAGGCAAAGACGGAATAGTAAGATCGAAGCAATGGAATTATTTACGATCGGGCACTCCAATCTGAGTATTGAAGCGTTTGTTTTGCTGCTGCAACAACACGGAATTACGGCGGTTGCGGACGTGCGATCGCATCCTTTTAGCCGCTATTTACCTCATTTTAATAAATCCGAAATTAAAGTTTCTCTGTCAAGTGTTGGCATTCAATATGTTTTTTTAGGCAAAGAGTTGGGCGCGAGACCAGAGGATTTAAGCTGTTATGATACTAGCGGTAAAGCTTTATACGATCGCATAGCAGCAACTCCTCTATTTTCCGAAGGAATTCAGCGGTTGATCCAAGGCGCAGCCAATTATAAAATCAGTTTAATGTGTGCGGAAAAAGACCCGATTACTTGTCATAGGACTATTTTAGTTTGCCAGAAACTCAGAGAATTTAATTTACAAATTCATCACATTCTTTCCGATGGCAATTTAGAATCGCACCAGCATTTAGAAGAAAGACTTTTGAGCAAGTTTAACAAAGGCAAAAAAAATAATGAGCCAATTCAGCTAAGCTTGTTTGAATTAGAGCCTCAAGTTAAAGAGGAAATAGTAGATTTAGAAACAGCTTATTATCGTCACGGGTTGGACATCGCTTATGTCACAAAAGAAAGCAATTAATTTATTTACAATTGGTTTCACTCAAAAAAGTGCGGAGGAGTTTTTTGGGATTTTGATGCAAGCGGGAGTCCGCAGGGTGATAGATACGCGGCTGAATAATGTGTCGCAGTTGGCGGGTTTTGCTAAGCGGAAAGATTTAGAGTATTTTTTGCGAACCATTGGCAATATTGAGTACGTTCACATTCTGGATTTAGCGCCAACTCAAGATATTTTGGATGATTATAAAAAGAAAAAGGGAGATTGGGATGTTTATGAACAGAAGTTTTTGGAGTTGATGGGCGATCGACAAATTGAACACAAGGTTTCATCGGATATTTTAGACTGCGGGTGTCTGCTTTGTAGCGAACCAAAACCTCATAATTGTCACCGCCGCTTAGTTGCTGAATATCTCAGCGAGAAGTGGAAAAATGTCACAATTAATCATCTTTGATTTAGTGAAAAGATTAGATAATGGTGGGATGAATCTAAAATCTAAAATCTACAATCTAAAATCGAATGACTCGGATAATTTGTCTCGCTAATTCCTGGAAACGCGGCGACAGGTGCATCGCCGGAATTAATGAACTTCAAGGTAAGTGGGTGCGTCCTGTTTCCGACTTACCAGAGGGCAAAATTCCTAAAGAAATGCGGCAGATAAATAGACTTGAACCCGCGTTGTTAGATGTTCTAGAAATTCCTCTGGCCAAGACGGGGCCGGACTTTGGCTTTGAGTGTGAAAATCTTTCTGTTTTACCGGGAAAATGGCGGCAAGTAGGGAAAGTTCCGCCAGCATATTTGCTGAAATATTGCCAGAGTCAAGAATATATTTTGCACAACGATTTGCGATATGTTACGGTGGCATATATGCAGTCTTTGCCAAGGTGCGATCGCCTAACTTTGCAATTAGTCAAAGCAGTAAGATTTACGGTAAAAAAGCTAAGTCAAAGATTTGAAGGTGGTAATAAATGGGAAGGATCTATTGTCACGCAGCATGGTCAAAGATTGACTGCAACAATTACAGATCCGGTGTTTATTAGAAAGTTAGAATTGGGGTATGTACCGCAAAAAGCTTGTTTGGTAACAGTGAGTTTGAGTATGCCTTGGCGGCCCGATGATTGGGAGGGAGATGACCCTTGTTGGAAGTTGATTGCGGGTGTGGTAGAGTTGCCGGAAGATGTTGTTGATGATGAAATTTAGTTTTGACCCAAATGGGCGATCGATTATTTATTTCTTTTTATTTCCCGCAAAAACTCTGTTCATGCTATAATTCTGCGGGACTGTAGCAGAAAGGGGTGCTTTTTGATGAAAGCAGAATTTTATTTTGACTGTCACAAATATATTTGCAGTTTAGTTCAAGTGGATTTTGTCAAAGAATTAAAAATAAAAAATCATCAAGGTTTTGTTTTGGCTGTTAAGCAAGGACAAAAGATTGGACTTTTGGGAAAAAGTCGTCATAATGCTAAACAAGTTGATGTATCTAAGCCACATTTTTATAATGTAATTAAAGCGGCTATGAGCGCTTTGGAATTAGAAACTAAAAATGAGGTTATATTAGAGAGAAATCGAACTATTGCTGATGCCGAAGAAATGATTCAGCAGCAAAACCGAGAAATTCGCGTTCTTAACGAACAGATTAGAATGCTTGGAACTAAGGTTGATGAATTGTCAAGGGAAAAGCAGCAGTTATCCATGCAGCTAGTAGATAAGGAAATCAGAGAAACTGAAATTAGTCAAAAAATTGATGATTTTCCTGCTTGCGAGGAAGATTTAGTGGCGGCGAAAATTGAGCAAGAGATTGGAGAAGTTGAAATTAATGAAAAAATAGAAGAATTGTCGGTTCAAGCTTCTGGGCTAGACGTGCAGTTAATCCCAAATCAACTGAATGCGGAGGAGATTGAGGAAGAGAAAGAAATCAGCAGGGGCAAGGTTGAGACTGTTGATTTAGAAATTATAGAAGAAGTAGAAGAAAATATCAAACAACTAGAAGTTCCAGGAGGCGAAAGTGAAATTAAGCGACTGCCTAAAATAGCGTCTCACAAAAGGATGAGAAAGAAATCTTAATGCTTTAGTTATATAGCAATTCTCGCATCATTTGTCAATTTATTACGGAGTCCCAGCGGGTTCGGAGAGGGTTGGGGTGGGTAAGAATTTACGAGGCATTTAGGATTGCTATATAACTCATTGAATTGTGGCGATCGCATTTTCGCAAAAATCGTCAGCAGTTAAGCGAAAAAATCCCTTGCAACTCGCCGATTTTCCCGCCGCAGCCTCACCCACAACAGCATTTTGACAATAATCCAGGGCGATCGGTAAAATAACAGGTACGATGGCTACGCCCCGGCCCCGGCCTACGAACTATTGTCAGCCGCATTAAATCCTTCACTAATTAACCATTTGCCAACAGTCACATAAATGTTGACAATATTGCACAATAGATAAAATTGTAAATATATAGCACCTGCGTTTTTTTACCGCTTATGAATAGCAGATTCCTCGATCGACTCCACCACCCCTCACGCCCCGTCATCGTCTTCGACGGCGCGATGGGAACCAACCTGCAAGTCCAAAACCTCACCGCAGAAGACTTTGGCGGCAAAGAATACGAAGGCTGCAACGAATATCTCGTCCACACCAAACCCGAAGCCGTCGCCAACGTGCACCGGGGATTCCTCGAAGCAGGGGCCGATGTCATCGAAACAGACACCTTTGGCGGGGCTTCCATCGTTCTCGCCGAATATGATTTAGCAGACAAAGCATATTATCTCAACAAAACTGCCGCCGAACTCGCCAAGGGTATCGCCGCCGAATTTTCCACAGCAGAAAAACCGAGATTTGTCGCAGGATCGATCGGGCCAGGCACCAAATTGCCAACATTAGGACACATTGATTTCGACACACTCACCGCCGCTTTTGCCGAACAAGCAGAAGGACTTTATGACGGTGGCGTTGACTTATTTATTGTCGAAACTTGTCAAGATGTGCTGCAAATTAAATCAGCATTAAATGCCATTGAAGAAGTATTTAAGAAAAAAGGTGCGCGAATTCCGTTAATGGTATCAGTCACAATGGAAGCCACCGGCACAATGTTAGTCGGTTCCGACATCAGCGCCGCCCTAGCCATTTTGCAGCCGTACCCCATAGATATCTTAGGATTAAATTGTGCCACCGGGCCCGATCGCATGGCCGAACACGTCAAATACCTTTCCGAACATTCACCCTTCGTCGTTTCCTGCGTTCCCAACGCCGGTTTACCCGAAAACATCGGCGGCCACGCGCACTACAAACTCACGCCCATAGAATTAAAAATGGCCTTGATGCGCTTTGTCGAAGACTTAGGCGTGCAAGTCATCGGTGGCTGCTGCGGCACTCGCTACGATCACATTCGCGAACTATCAGAAATTGGCAAAACTCTTAAACCCAAAATTCGCGAAATTACTTGGGAACCTTCCGCCGCTTCAATTTACACCGCCCAACCCTACGAACAAGAGAATTCCTTCTTAATTGTCGGCGAAAGACTCAACGCCAGCGGTTCCAAAAAATGCCGCGATTTGCTAAACGCCGAAGACTGGGATGGTTTAGTAGCAATGGCTAGGGAACAAGTGCGAGAAGGCGCGCACATTCTCGATGTCAACGTGGATTATGTCGGCCGCGACGGCGTGCGAGACATGAAAGAATTAGTCTCCCGCGTTGTGACAAATGCAACTCTCCCTTTAATGCTGGATTCCACAGAATGGGAAAAGATGGAAGCAGGCTTAAAAGTTGCGGGCGGCAAATGTTTGCTGAATTCCACTAACTATGAAGACGGAGAACCGCGTTTTTATCAAGTTTTGGAGTTGGCGAAAAAATACGGCGCGGGCATAGTTATCGGGACGATTGATGAAGACGGAATGGCGAGAACCGCAGACAAAAAATTTGCGATTGCCCAACGCGCCTATAACGCCGCCGTCGCCTACGGAATTCCCCCCCAAGAAATCTTTTTTGACACCCTAGCATTGCCCATTTCCACCGGGATTGAAGAAGACAGAAAAAACGGCAAAGCCACCATCGAATCCATCCGCCGCATTCGCCAAGAATTACCAGGCTGTCACGTAATTTTAGGAGTTTCTAACATCTCCTTCGGCTTGAATCCGGCGGCGCGGCAAGTTTTGAATTCCATGTTTTTGCACGAAGCAATGCAAGCGGGGATGGACTCGGCAATTGTCAGCGCCAATAAGATTTTGCCCCTGGCGAAAATCGACCCCAAACACCAAGAAATCTGCCGTAAACTGATTTACGACGAACGGGAGTTTGACGGCGAAATTTGCGTTTATGACCCCTTGGGCGACCTGACAACGGTGTTTGCGGGCAAAACTACCAAGCGCGATCGTACAGAAGACGCAAGCCTCCCGGTAGAAGAACGCCTCAAGCAGCACATCATCGACGGCGAACGCATTGGGCTCGACATCCAACTCGCCAAAGCATTAGAAACCTATCCGCCCCTCCACATTATCAATACCTTCTTGCTAGACGGGATGAAAGTAGTCGGAGAATTGTTCGGTTCGGGACAAATGCAACTGCCATTTGTATTGCAGTCAGCAGAAACAATGAAAGCGGCAGTTGCCTATCTAGAACCGCACATGGAAAAGTCCGAATCCGGGGACAACGCCAAAGGCACATTCATCATCGCTACTGTCAAAGGCGACGTTCACGATATCGGCAAAAACTTGGTTGATATTATCCTATCAAACAACGGCTACCGAGTGATCAACTTGGGAATTAAACAGTCGGTTGATAATATCATCGAAGCCTACGAAAAGCACAAAGCCGACTGTATAGCCATGAGTGGCTTGCTGGTAAAATCCACCGCATTTATGAAAGAAAATCTGGAAGTGTTCAACCAGAAAGGAATCACGGTTCCGGTAATTTTGGGCGGCGCGGCTTTGACTCCCAAGTTTGTACATGAAGACTGCCAAAATACTTATAAAGGTAAAGTAATTTATGGCAAAGATGCGTTTTCTGACTTGCACTTTATGGACAAACTCATGCCAGCAAAATCTGCTGGAAAATGGGAAGATTTGCAAGGATTTTTAGATGAGATCGGGCAGGATAATGGGGCGGTTAAAGAAGCTAAAGCGGCGCCAGAAATTTCTGTAGAAGAGGCTAAGAAAGCAGACACTCCTGTGGTGATAGATACTAGGCGATCCGAAGCAGTTGCTGCAGATATCGATTGCCCGACTCCTCCTTTCTGGGGAACGAAACTGTTGCAGGGAGAAGACATCCCATTTGAGGAGATTTTCTGGCACTTAGATTTGCAAGCTTTAGTTGCGGGTCAGTGGCAGTTCCGCAAGCCCAAAGACCAATCGCGGGAAGAATACGACGCTTTCTTAGCTGAGAAAGTTTATCCCATCTTGGAAGAGTGGAAACACAAAATTATCACCGAAAAGTTACTGCAGCCGCAAGCAATTTACGGGTATTTTCCCTGTCAAGCTGAAGGTAATTCTTTGCATTTGTACGATCCGGAAATTATGAATGGCGGGCAAACAATAATCAGTGGCGGGCAAACAATAATCAGTGGCGGGCAAACAATAATCAGTGGCGGGCAAACAATAATCAGTGGCGGGCAAGATGCCCACCCCACAAAAGAAAGTGGCACAGGCATCTTGCCTGTGGCTGCAACAGAAAGTGGCACAGGCAAGATGCCTGTGGCTGCAACAGAGAGTGGCACAGGCATCTTGCCTGTGGCTGCAACATTCACATTTCCCCGCCAAAAATCGGCGCGCCGGCTGTGCATTGCCGACTTCTTTGCGCCCAAAGAATCGGGTAAAATCGATGTATTTCCGATGCAAGTAGCGACAGTGGGAGAAATTGCTACAGAGTACGCGCAAAAGCTATTTGCTAACAATCAATATACCGACTATCTCTACTTTCACGGATTAGCGGTACAGACAGCGGAAGCAATAGCAGAATGGACTCACGCGCGAATTCGGCGGGAATTGGGATTTGGTAGCGAGGAACCGGACAACATTCGCGATATGCTGGCGCAAAGATATCGCGGTTCGCGGTACAGTTTCGGCTATCCTGCTTGTCCGAATATGGCGGATCAGTATAAGCAACTGGAATTGTTAAAGTGCGATCGTATCAACCTGTACATGGATGAAAGCGAACAACTTTATCCCGAACAATCAACAACCGCAATTATCACCTATCACCCAGCAGCCAAATACTTCAGCGCTTAATTTATAGGGTGCGCTAGCAGCACCTTTCTCTCGTTTTCCTCGTTTTTATACTCGTTCCCCGGTACAACCTGGGAACGAGAAACCAAATTAAAATAACAAAAAAGCACCTTAAAAAAAGTGCTTTCCTGAATATGAACTTTCCGTGTCTGACGAAACATTTACGAGTAATTCCGGGGAGTGCGTGCACCTGCAGATGCTCCTACCATCGAAGCAACTAAACCCAATAGCGAGCCGAACAAAAATGACCAACCAGCTTTCGCAGCATTACCAGCGATATTGCGAGTATCCTGAGCAGTTACGTTAGGCGCTTGGTTCGGCAAATCGACGCCGCTTTGCTGCGCTTGATTAATTGCTTCTCCCGCATTCGCAGCTATGACGCCAAAAGTGCCGGCCACGCCATTTGCTAACAGCCAAGAGCCGATTGTTAAGGTGGTTGCCCACAAAATTGCTCCGTTCAAAAGCGCTGTGTTGCGGTTCATCGGGCCGCAAGCACGAGCAGTTACCCAACCGCCAACGGCCAAGCTAATTAACAAACTGATAATTGACCAAATTCCGACGCCGGTACCCACGTCTCCTGAAATAGTGCGCGGAGCTCCTGAACCAGCAATGCTGCTCAAGCCGATCGCAGCGCCCAATGCACTTAACACCAGTTGTGTGGCGATCGCAATTACCAAACCCGAAAAAATCGGGCCCCAACGTACTCGATCGTGGTATTCCATCACTGAATTTACCACCACGGGTTCGGTACCAACGTTATCTACAGGTCTATTTACGTATGACATAGGTTTTTCTTTCCTCTTAGAGTTGCTTTAATTTTTAACAATCTTTCACTTAAGCATTGATTGTGGCTGAGATTGATAAAAACTATATCTGCCTGGGGAAATAACCAGTATCTATGTCTGAAGAAAGAAACGAAAAAGTCATCCGCCCCCAGCCACCCGCTATTAGCGAATGACTGATGACTGATGACTCATGAGTGATAACTATTTTATCCCGTTGGAAAAGTTCCCGGATGTATACAGGAAATGCGGACGTATACAGAAAATACAGCTTAACGCAATCTTACAGCCGTTCCAACGGCAGTAATCAGCAGCAAAGCCCCGCTGGAGTCTACATTAATCGTGCCGGTGTCAACTTCCACCCCGATTACGGCATTGGCGCCGAGGCGCTGGGCCCGTTTTTCCAGTTCCGCGAGGGCATCTCGCTGTCCTTTGAGAAACACTTCCTCGTAACTGCCGGTGCGCCCGCCGATGATGTCGCGAATGCCCGCGAAGAAGTCTCGCAGGGCATTGGTGCCGTAGACAACCTCAGCAGTTACAATTCCCAGGTAAGATTGAATTTCTGCTCCTTGGATGATATCAGTTGTTGTTACAATCATCAGTTGGCCTCAATCGCGAAAATTTTGAGTGGGTCTTGTTCTGTAGATTTACTACATCTCGCCACTCAAACATTCCTGGTAAATCATCAGTTGTCAGCTTGTCAAGCTGACAGCAACTCGCTCTTCCATTCCACATACTCTTTGAAACACATGGCCGTGCACAAACAAAGTCTCTTGGTATTCACTACGTTGCTAATAGCAGGATTCGCTGTCACAGCGCCGCAAATAGCGCTCTCAGCAGAAACAGTCGTTCAAGTCAACCCTCAAAATGATTCAAATTTAGATGCTCTGCTGCGACAAGGGCGCGAGTTTGTAGATGTAGGAGACTACAGTAGCGCGATCGCCATTTATCAGGAAGCTGCGCGTTTAGATACGGAAAACCCGCGCATTTTTTCTGGTATTGGCTATTTAGAAGCGCGTCAAGGCAACTATGAAGCCTCAGTAGAATTTTACCAACAAGCGATCGGTCTGGAACCGAACAATGCGGACTTCCAATACGCATTAGGATATGCTATGGCGAATTTACAAAACTACCCCGCAGCCGCCACAGCTTATCGCCGCGCCGCTGCGCTCGATCGCAAAAATGTCAATGCCCGCATCGGTCTGGGAGTGGTACTCTTTCAGCAAAAAGATTACAGCGGTTCTTTTAAAGCATACCAAGAGGCGATCGCCCTCGATCCAAAAAGTTGGCAAGCTTATTCTTCAATGGGTTTAGTATTGATCCAGCAGGGAAGTTTTGCCAGTGCTGTCACCGTGCTCCAACAAGCAGCCGAACTCGCTCCCAAACAAGCAGGTGTCCAGTTAAAATTAGGCACTGCTTTGCTGCGGGCAGGCTATACTTCCGAAGGGCTAGCAGCTTTTGAAGAAGCTGCAAAATTGGAGCCCCGGAATCCAGAAGTGCAGCTAGAAATTGGCGAACTTCTCCAGGATCAAAACGACTTCGACGGAGCGCTTATAGCTTATCAGCGGGCTATTGCGGTACGACCGAATTTAGTGGAAGCACACGCAGGAATCGGGGAAATTCAACTGAAAAAACAAGATTTTTTAGGAGCAATTACCACTTTTAGGCGAGTGATTGGACTCGATCCAAACCGGGCAGAAGCTTATTACAATATGGGTACGGCACTCAAAGCGCGCGCTCGCAAATCCGAAGCAATTGAAGCTTTTAAACAAGCCCTCGACACTTACCGCCAGCAAGGCAACAATGATGGTGTACAAAAAGCTGAGGCTGCGCTCCAGCAACTAAAGTAATATGTCTCAATGTACTAATAGGTAATTGGCTAGCAGTTTTGAGTGTGGAGTAAGTATTTTTCCTAGGGCTTAACTCCTTCCACTCCCCGTCTTGCAAGGAAAAAAGCAATCTCAAAACTGTTTCTCTTCCCTATTCCCAATGCCCCCTTTCCTCTTCCTTCTTCCTTCTTACTTCCTTTGCGTAAATTGTTTAATTTAACGCAGATAAATTTGCCTAAATATAGTACAATATTGGCGCAATTGGAGAAGGGTGAGTGCTCGGTAAGTTTAAGCAGAAATCAGGGCGATCGCACAACAGGATTTTGTCAAAGCTCCCTCTTTTGTAATATGCTAAAAGGGCTTACTGACAATGAATCTATTTCTATTGGTAGAGACAGCCAACTTGTTAACATTTGTAAAATAAGCAAAATATCCTCTCCCTAGAACTTCATCTATGCAAACGTATGATGTCATTATCATAGGCGCAGGTCACAACGGACTCGTCTGTGCATCTTATCTGCTGAAAGCTGGATATACCGTCCTGTTGTTAGAAAAACGTTCGGTTCCCGGGGGCGCAGCAACTACTGAAGCGGCCATTCCCGAATTACCGGATTTTAAATTCAATATGTGCGCGATCGACCACGAGTTTATCCATTTAGGGCCAGTTGTAGAAGAATTAGAACTGGAAAAATACGGTTTAGAATATCTTTTCTGCGATCCAGTGGCTTTTTGTCCGCATCCCGACGGTAAATATTTCTTAGCGCACAAATCCGTTGAAAAAACTTGTGCTGAAATTGCCCGCTACAACGAGCGCGACGCTAAAAAATATGCCGAATATACAGACTTTTGGCAGCGGGCTTTAGGGGCAATGGTTCCGATGTTTAATGCGCCACCAAAATCGATCGTAGATATTCTGGGAAACTACGATATTTCAAAAATCAAAGATTTATTGTCAGTCATCGGTTCACCCGACAAAACGCTGGACTTTGTTCGCACGATGCTCACCAGCGCTGAAGACCTTCTCAACGAGTGGTTTGACGAGGAATTTATCAAAGCACCCCTAGCAAGATTCGCCGCAGAACTAGGCGCGCCTCCTTCGCAAAAAACCCTTGCTGTAGGCGCAATTATGCTGGCAATGAGACACAATCCCGGCATGGCAAGACCGCGCGGTGGGACGGGTGCATTAGTGCAAGCGCTGCTCAATTTAGTGAAAAGTTATTCCGGTGTGGTACTTACCGACCAGCACGTCGAGAAAATATTAGTTGATGATGGTCGCGCTGTGGGAGTTCGAGTTGCCAACGGCACGGAATACCGTGCGACAAAAGGTGTCATTTCTAATATTGATGCTAAGCGCTTGTTTCTGCACTTAATGGACTCCAGCGATGTTGACAGTGCCGACCCGGATTTGCGGGAAAGATTGGAGCGCAAAATTGTTAACAACAACGAGACTATTCTCAAAATAGACTTAGCTCTCAATGAAATGCCCAAGTTCGATCGCTGGAATCATCGGGACGAATATTTAATTGGTTCGGTTTTAATTGCAGACTCGGTAAAACACGTTGAAATTGCTCACAGCGAGCCTTCAATCGGCAGAATTCCCGACTCTGATCCATCGATGTATGTAGTGTTTCCGACGGTACTAGACCCGTCAATGGCTCCCCCCGGACATCATACGGCTTGGATTGAATTTTTTGCTCCTTACCAGATCGAAAATGCTGAAGGAACCGGCCAGCACGGTACGGGTTGGACGGATGAGCTCAAAAACAAAGTTGCCGATCGCTGCATCGATAAATTAGCAGAATACGCGCCAAATATCAAAAATTCAATTATAGGGCGCCACGTGGAAAGTCCGGCAGAATTGGGAGAGCGTTTGGGGGCTTTGAAAGGGAATTATTATCACGTTGATATGACGCTAGATCAGATGATATTTTTCCGTCCTTTGCCGGAGTTGGCGAATTACAAAACGCCGATCGACGGTTTGTTCCTCACGGGGGCGGGAACGCATCCGGGTGGCTCAATTTCGGGGATGCCGGGACGCAATACCGCTCGCGTTTTCATGCACTCGCAGCAGCCTTTCGCGCAGACTTTAGCAGATGCGGCTAATACTCTGAAAGCGAAGGGGAAGTCGGTATTTCGGAGTAATGAGAAGTAAGATTTTTAGCAACCGCAGATGAGGGCAGATAGACGCAGATGAATCACATCTGCGTTTGTTTGTTTGTATTGATTTATCTGTTGGCAAGTGCGATAATTTTTTCTGGTTGATTCCCTGTGAAGGGAAAACGATTTGCGAGCGCTATTAATACCATTTAGTCCTGGACGCATAAATACCAAAGAAACCGGGTTTTTACCAGTTTTAAAGGTCTGGATACAGTATTTTCGCAAAAACCCGGTTTCTGACCACCCCTGCGTCCAGGACTACCCTTTTTAAATCTGGTGCATCTTTCGCGAGCGCTGGCGGTGGTTCACGTTCCCTCTAATCTGTTAAAATATTTTTGCATCCGAGAGCATATTCCATTGATAAAATTCTCAATTCTCAATATTAGAAGAACAAGTTAACGCGGAAGGCATTTTTAAACTTAGTGTCGCAGCCAAACCTCTAATGAAAGCAGAACAGGCAAGTCCCTGGTAGAAGTCGCTCCCCATCGGCATATCAGGGCGATAGCCACCGATCCCCACCATCTCGCATTCTCCTCAATTCATACTTTATGCGGATGAAAACGCCGGCCCCAAGTTGAGAGACTGAGAAGTGGCGTTACCCTTTTTTTAGCGATGGCAAACCGAGTTTTGATTGTCGGCGGCCGAGGACGAATTGGCAGCAGTGTTGCCCAAGACCTTGTTACCCATACCGACGCAGAAATTACCGTTACCGGACGCAACTCTGAAGCCTCTATTGGGCCGGGATTGCCGCCGGATCGGGTGCAGTACCAAACTTTTGATTTAGCGGACAGTGCAGCCCTGCAAAAAGCTGTTTCAGAGTCTAATCTTGTGGTTCACTGTGCGGGGCCTTTTCACTACCGAGACGCTAGTGTACTGAAAACTTGCATAGAAGCAGGTGTTAATTATACTGATGTCAGCGACAGCCGCAGTTTTACTCGCAGAGCTTTAGACTTGCGCGAAACAGCTAAAAATGCTGGAATTACTGCTATTATTAACACGGGGATTTTTCCCGGTGTGTCTAATAGCATGGTGCGGCGAGATGTGGAGCAATTAGATGAAGCAGAAAACATCCATTTGAGTTATGTTGTCGGAGGTTCTGGCGGTGCTGGCGTTACCGTCATGAGAACCACTTTTTTAGGTTTGCAAACTCCTTTTGACGTTTGGGCCGATCGCAAGTGGCAGCAAGTAAAACCCTACAGCGATCGCGAAACAATTGAATTTCCCGCACCCTACGGCAACACAGGCGTTTACTGGTTCGATATGCCGGAAGCAATCACTTTGCCCGAAACTTTCCCCGTCAAATCAGTTGTGACTAAATTCGGTACGTCTCCCGACCTTTACAATCACCTTACCTGGTTTGTTGCCAAGTATTGGCCCGCTAGCTGGCTCAAAAATAACTCTGTGATTGAATTTCTCTCCTACGTCAGTTATGGGATGACCAGTGTTAGTAATAGTTTTAGTGGGGTTGGTGTGGCCGTGCGATCGCAAGTGACCGGTCTCAAAAACGGTCAACCCGCTAAAGTTTGCTCGACAGCGATACACCCTAGTGCAGCAGTCGCTACGGGCCTCGGTACTGGCAGCATAGCTCAATTAATGTTAGAAGGAAAACTGGAAAAACCGGGCGTTTGGTCGGTCGAACAAGCTCTTTCTACTGAGCTATTTGAACGAGCTATGCAGAACAGAAAACTAGACATAGAGCAGGTTGTTTTGTAGTTAGTTAGGTTATTTATAGCAATTTAAAATCTTGGAAAATAGGATTTTTGCCAGAACTGCGAAGACGCGAAAGACGCGCCTAAAAAGAAGAGTCAGGGGCTTCTTAATTGATGGGAAAACCCCTAGATAGGGTTCCTCGCAGGAATTGCGATCGCCCCTGATAGGAGATGAGTTCCGCTTGTATAACTAATCTATCTTTTGGTAGAAGTAATAATAACAAGCAGGCGCTTAAGATATGGGATGTCACGGGAAACATCCCTTTTGGCTCGCTCTAGATGCGGTAGCTGCGACACAGATTGCGATTGAACCAAGGTTGTCAATGTGCGATCGCAGTGAAGGGGCGACAAACACCATAATTTTTGCGGAAAAATACGAGGAGAAGTTGATATGAAGCGGGTTTTAAAAGCTCTAGGACAAACATTGAGCCAAAGCATTTTGCTGGTATGTACCCTGGCGTTCATTGGTCTGCTAAGTCTAGCGATCGTACCCAGTCAGGCTGCTTACGCAGGTCAAGACAGAACTCAGGCGCAGCCAGAAGCTAAAATTACTGACCCCGCAGAAAGTTTCGAGGATCTCAATCCCCAAGCAGCTTACGAAGAAATAGTCAAAACCTCTCAAAATCCTGCAACGGTCGAGAAAGCTTACGACGAAAGCTTAAAGGAGTACAAGGGAGAACACCCGCAAGAAGGCATAGTTCAAAAAGCTGAAGAGTTGATCGAAAAGGTAACTGGCAACTAATAAATCAAGAGATTTATATCTAACTCAAGTTGCTGGTAAATAAACAGCTTCAGTGAATAAACAAGGGAGCCGAGTTTAGAACTCACTTGAACATCACGATCTAGGGTGCGCCGAGGCGCACCTTATCCCTTGAGAGTAGCGTGTAAAACTCGTTTTTGAGTCGAGAAGTATTTGATCGTTTCCTTCCTTTTGAAGCTAGCAGCTTCATCCTTAAGGCAGATGAATAGATATGAATTTAAAAGGTAAATTTAATCATAGTTACAGTTAGATAAAAGGAAAAAATATCATGAGCGATGACAAAAAAACGGTACATGAACCTGATGCTAACCTAGATCCGCTTTCGGGGGAAACCGGGGCTCATCCAGTCGCAACGGGTATTGGTGCGGCGAGTGCCGGTGCTGCGGGTGCTGCGATCGGCGGTGCCATCGGCGGGCCTGTAGGAGCAGTTGTCGGCGCTGTTGTGGGTGCCTTTGGCGGCGGTTTGGCGGGCAAAGGTGTGGGCGAGGCGATCGACCCCACGGTAGAAGATGCTTACTGGCAAAGCAACTACAGTTCCCGTCCTTACGTGGACACGAGCGCGACTTACGAAGACTATCAGCCTGCATACCGCACGGGTTATGAGGGATACACCCGCTATGGCGCTACTGGTAAGAAATACGACGAGATCGAACCGGATTTGCAGCGCGACTACGAAACAAATCGCGGTAAGTCTAATGTGACTTGGGAAAAAGCTAAGCACGCCACGCGCGACGCTTGGGATCGGGTGGAACGGGCTGTTCCTGGCGATATTGACAAAGACGGCCGCTAAGGGCTTACGCCAAGTATTTCTCAGTCTTGGAGACACACAAACTCAAGCATTCCGGTGATTTTTAGCCGGGTACCGGAATCGAGGGAAGTGTTTGATAAAAAAACCCGGCTGCGTTTTGGACTGTTGTTGATAGGTAACACAGTTTTTAACGCGAGTTTAGCGAAGTTTTTGGGGATTTTCAGCCCCTCTCTACATCGGAGAGGGTATTTTTATGCTCCCTTAAAATTGCATTTTTCAGGACGATTTTTCTTTCACAGGGCTGTTCGCTGTGAGAACTCGCTATAGACGTAGAGCCTTTGCTGTGCGTGAGTTTAGCACTCCTAAAAAATGCTTTTTACAAAATCGGGATGCTTCCGTTTGAGATTAACATTTTTTTTTGACTATTAGCCTTAAAATTAAACTTATTCAGGACTGAGGCATCGATTGCATATTTCTGTCATTGTTCGCGATGCGCTTTCTTCAATCGCAGCCGGATCGTAAAGCGTCGGTGGCTTCAATTCCGATAATTGTTAACCTAAATCCTCTCATTCAAAATTGGTATTACTTGTGGATGAAATGTTGGAAAGAGCTTGGACACTCAAGCAAAATTTAATTGACTTTGTGCTGGATGCTGAGGGAGAGTTGGCGGTAGCTTTGGAAGCTTATGCAGCAGCTCGATCGACCGGCGAGCGCTACGATATTGCTCAGCAAAATCAAGTGATTGACAGTTTTACTATCGAAGGTAAAGTCGGAGAGAAAACGCCGATCGACTTATTTGTCGAAAGTCAGCCGGATTTAACCGAGAGCGATCGTAGCTTGCTCGAAAGTTGGGAGCACAGAAGCTTCACTGGCTTATTTGAAATCACTCAACTTTCCCCCGACAGGTTTGAACTGATGAACTGGCTGACGGCTAAGCACTACGTTGTCAAGCCCAACAGTCCTAATTTTCTTGCAGAAATGTCTCGCTTTAAGTTAGGAGAAATCTTGCTGGCTCGGATTTCTCCCCTTACCGATGACTGGTGGATACTTTCGAGCTCTCCCATCCCGAAGGGGAAATTGGGTAAGCCGAAGTTGGCGGTGGCGATCGGTAATTTCAAGCAAAATCACAAAAATAACCTATACAGCGATGCCCCGGAATTGTTAGAGCAAGCTTGGCAGTCAGTAGAAAAGTACCATGAAGATTTTACCGAATTTTTTGGCAGTGAGGAATTGACGCTATCGGGATATCACCTGAATAAACAGTTGGCTGAATTTCAGGAATTTATCACTAAAAAACGCCTAGCTGATATGGGCGTTGATGGAAGTAAATCTCTGGCGGATATCGTTGAAGATGCCGGAGTCGATCGAGAAGAAGTCAAAGCAGCAGCCATCGCCGCTGCAGGTGCTGATGCTAAAGCAGTTGAGGTAATGCTCGACAGCAATGCTAGTGCAAAAATGGTAATGCCGAAAGTCGAATTGCCCGATCGCTTCAAGAAAGCCGAACAGGTGAGTGCACTTTCTCATCCTCGCTGGGGACAAACCTTTTTGTCTACTTACGCTCAATTTACTGCACTGCTAGCAGCCGAAGACTTTTCAACCGTTCCCGGTTACGAAAAGCTGGTGCGTAACTATCTCGAAGATCCTGCAATTAATGTCTGGATTTGGCAACGGTTAGCTAAAGTTAATCCAGCGAAATTAGAACAAATTTTGCAAACTGTATTGCAGCGGACTAATTTTCAGATCGATCGCGATTTAGATGCCCTGCTGCAAGAGTTTAAAAAACCCTTAGAACCCGAACTCCCGGAAATTGCCAGCGTTCCCCTGCACCTGCACAACTTATTTCAGGAAGCTTTAGGCGAAGTTAATAAGTCAAAATCCAAGCCACAGGAGAAAAAGAAAAGCTCTAAGGGCTTTAAATCCTGATTTTAGGAACAGGCCGAAAAGCCTGTTCCTAATCTGCCTACTGGCATCACAATCTCTGCACTTCACCGTAAAATTACTTACTCTATCCCATCTAAAATTTCAACTCTAAAATCGATTGACCGAAGTTGAAAAACCCGGAATATTAGTGCGATCGTCCCGCTCGCGAGTTGCAGTGCGAGCGCCCCCGCTCGCGCTGCAACTCGAAAAATTATGATTCCGATGAAGCGCGGAAACGATATCAGTCCTGTTTAATTCAAACTTTAAAAATCACAACTATTTTCAGTAATATAACTGAACTCAATATTTTTTTGTTCGCTCAAACTTGGTGGAATTATCCATCTGTGTCAGCGCCGAGGGATTGGCATCGAAATTAAAACTCTACCGCTAAACTTCAAGATTTATTTCTTTTGACACTTGACTCAAACAAGGTGTTATGATGGGAAATATAAAAAAATAGTCTTCATAAGTTTGAGCGCTGACTACAATGATGCAAAATCTATTGAAACACGTGCGGGAATTGCAGGGACATATTGAGCAACTACCTGTAGATAAACAGGCGATTTTAACAAGCACTTTCGAGCATTTGTCCGCATCTTTACAAGAATTGGCTGCAGAGTTTCAGTCGCTTTTGTTGTCTAAACAATCCCAAGTCAAGTTAGAAAGAATTAACAGCAATTTAGAGATTAAAGTTGCCCAGCAAGCTGCTACTATCAGACATTTAGAGCAGCAGTTAGAGCAAAGCCAGATGCTGTACAAAAGGGTGACTCAGGCACTGACAAAAGGGGAATCCCGACTGCAAAGTCTCCTGCGAAATTCTTCCGATTTGATGACAATTCTCGAAGCAGACGGACGCATCCGAGACCAAAATTCGATCGCAGCAGAGCGGATGTTAGGCTACAATCTCGAACAAAGAATTGGCGAATTCCAAGACGATTTGATCCACCCAGACGATCTACCTGTTTGGCAAGCATATTTGGCAAAATTACTCAAACAGCCAGGGATTGCACCGCCTGTAGAATATCGGAAACGGCACGCTAACGGTTCTTGGGTGTATTTAGAAGTCATTGGTAACAATTTACTCCACGATTCCAGCATCAACGGCATAGTCATCAATTCCCGCGATATCACAGAGCGCAAGTTCTCAGAAGCAGCTTTGGAAAAATCGCAAAAGCAAATCGTTAATATCTTAGAAAAAATCACAGACGGCTTTTATGTGCTCAACCGCCAGTGGCAGTTTACCTACCTCAACGCGAAAGCAGAGCAGTGCTGGCAAAGAGGGCGTCAAGAACTTATAGGTAAAAATATTTGGGATGAGTTTCCTGATACAGCCGACACGATTTTTTTCAAGCAGTTTTACAGAGCGGTATCTGAGAACGTTAATGTTAAATTTGAAGGATATTACCCGCAGCTAAATATTTGGTTTGAAGTCGAGGCTTATCCCTCGGAAGAAGGTTTGTCGGTGTTTTTTCAAAATATAACCGATCGCAAAAATGCAGAAAACGCACTGCGAGCATCAGAATCGCGCTACCGTATTCTCTCGCAAATGACTTCAGATTTTGCCTATTCTTTTAAAGTATTGCCTGACAATACCTGGGCCTGCGAATGGATGACTGAAGCTTTTACTAAAATTACGGGTTATACTCCCAAAGAAATCGCAACTTCCGGCGGTTTACAATTCGACTGCATTCATCCCGACGACCTAGAAATGCTGCTGGAACAAATGCAGCTTCGTTCATCTAGCCGCAAGGAAGTAAGCGAGTATCGAATTGTCACCAAATCCGGTGAAATCCGGTGGCTGTGGGATTGTCGGCAAGTTGTGTGGGATGAAGTCGAGAACCGCGCTGTCGGCATTTATGGTGCTTGTCAGGACATCACACAACACAAGCTGGTAGAGGCTAAATTGTGCGAAACCAATCAAGTTTTACAAGGCTTAATTAAAGCTTTGCCGCTGGCAGTTGTCGGGGTTGATAGTAATGCTTTGGTGACGGTGTGGAATTCTGCGGCGGAGCGAGTTTTTGGCTGGAAGGAGTCTGAGGTTGTGGGGGAGCTTTTGCCGATCGTCCCTAGCGATGAAAACGTAAATTTTTATGCGATGTTTCAGTCAGAATTGGCAGGGGAAGCGCAAGTTGCTAGGGAATGTCGGCGGCGGCGGAAAGACGGTTCATCAATTGATGTCTGTATTTGGACTGCACCGATGCGAGATTCTGAGGGCTTGACTTCTGGCACTATCAAGATAGTTTCTCAGATTTCAGAAGCAAACGGAATGGAGGAAAATATGGGCTGGTTGCAATCCCGCAGAGATCGACTAGAACCATTTTGGGCGCGTTATGTCAAGCTTCCTGCGGGAATTAAAAATTTACAAACAACCTGAAACCAAAGTCTTGTGGGGTGGGCACTCTTAGCCCGCCCCAAAAATACAATTTAGATGCGGGACACCTTAGCTTCACGTTTTTTAATCTTCGACTTGCCGAACAGCCATGCGTTGCAGTGGCAGACTGAGTATGCTGGAAACTGTCAACAAGTAAGATAGAACCGTGGTCAGCTTCAGACTTGCCAACAACCAGTTGTCCTCCGGCAGAGGCATCTTTAGGGCAAAGACAGACATGGAGTAGACTATTGAGTAAACAAAACTCATCTTAATTAGGATTTCTTCGCTTAAAGTGCGATCGTCCCTTGGCTGCGATTTGCGATCGCTCAGCAAAATTAGACCCGCAATAGAAGCCACACAAGAAACCATAACGAGATAGTCATGCCAGTTAAGCTCAACCATTTTCAAACTTCCTTGATATCCTAATTTTTAGAATCTGACATCAGTCTAAAGGATAAGTTTTCCCAGTCAAAACAATAGTTACAAATTGACACAGCGGTAGTTACAAATCTCAATGAAAAATAATCGCGATCGGCAGCCACAGACTCGTTTAGTCAGCCGCCAAGGACAATTCCCCTTAAATATTGTCAAGTTGGGAGTACCTCGCCTGCATTTTGCCGACCTCTACCACAGGCTGCTAACTCTTTCTTGGCCTCGATTTTTCATCCTGATTTGTCTCTCCTATACAGTCGCGAATTCTTTATTTGCCTTAGCTTACTTGGCGGGAGGAGATTGCATTGCTAACGCGCGGCCGGGTTCTTTCCCAGATGCCTTTTATTTCAGCATCCAAACAATGGCGACGATCGGCTACGGCGCCATGTATCCGCGCACGGATTACGCTAATACTATAGTTGCGATCCAAGCGCTTTTTGGTTTGTGGGGAGTAGCAATGGTGACGGGACTGGCTTTTTCGAGATTTTCTCGACCAACAGCCAGAGTTATCTTCAGCCGCGTAGCTGTAATCGCTCCTTTCAACGGCGTTCCGACTCTGATGTACCGCACTGCAAATCAGCGTTTTAACCAGATTTTAGAAGCGCAGCAGCGAGCTACTTTGATCCGTGACGAGGTAACAGCGGAAGGAGAATTTATGCGGCGTTTTTACGATTTGCAATTAGTGCGAAGTCACTCTCCGATTTTTGCATTAACTTGGACGGTTATGCACGCAATTGATGAGAACAGTCCTTTGTACCAACTTACTGCAAAAGACTTGATGGAACAGCAAGCAGAAATTGTAATTACGTTAACAGGAATTGACGAAACTGTTTCGCAAACTATTCATGCGCGACATTCTTTTGTGGCATCTGAAATTATGTGTAATATGCGGTTTGTAGATATTCTTTTGCAATCGGCGACGGGAGGGCGGGTGGTTGATTATACTCGGTTTCACGATGTGAAGCCTGTTGAATGAAAGTTTTGATTTAGCCACCAGTGCTAGAATACCTGTATGGCCAAAAAAAGTTAATATTTATGAACTCAATAACTGCAAATACGACACTGAAAGAATTGCAAGCGCAACTCTTAGCTTTAACTCCCGAAGAGAAGGCTCAAGCTATAGAATTACTAGCCCAAAGTTTAAGAAAATTTTGGTCTGGAATTCAAAAGACTCCCGGCGTGTGCGGCGGCGATGCTTGCATCAGACAAACGCGAATTCCTGTTTGGGTACTGGTGAATGCTCGCGGTTTAGGTATTTCTGAGGCTGAACTCCTAGAAGACTATCCGACTCTGCGTGCCGCTGATTTGGCGAATGCTTGGGCTTATGCTGAGGCATATTCTGATGAGATTGAAACAGCAATTCAAGAACAGGAAGAGGCATAAACAGTGGCAGATATTTATAGCGCGATCGCACAAAGCATTAAAAATGAAATATTTTACCATTTTAAATCAGCCTTTTATGAACGGGCAAGATGCCCGTTCCACAAGAAATTCATTCTTTGTGGAACGGGCATCTTGCCCGTTCTTGAAAATGGTACAACATCTCAGTTAACATAAACAAAATACTCCTCGTACTATGCGAATAATTCATACTGCTGACTGGCATTTAGGGCGACGTTTTCGAGGGATCGATCGCACTTCCGAAATTGCGATCGCCCTCGAACAGATTTTGAAGCAAGCAAAAGCATTGGATGTCGATGCTGTGCTCGTTGCGGGCGACATTTTCGACGTGCCCAACCCTCCCGCTTACGCCGAACGCATTGCTTATAACTTTTTCTGCGAACTCCAAGCAGCAGGAATTCCCGCAATTGCGATCGCCGGTAATCACGATTCGGCATCCCGCATCGACAGCATCGCGCAATTGCTTTCCCTCGCCGGTGTTCGCGCTTTAGGCAAACCCAGGCTTTCCGCCGACGGCGGCACAATTACTCTCAATACAAAAAGCGGTAAACTTTGTGTGGGCGCGATGCCTTTTGCTTCCGAACAAAGACTGTTAGATGCTAATTCTCTCTGGCAGTCTGGCGATGCCGATCGCCGAAAAGATTACCGCGAAATTGTAGCATATTTACTCGAAGATTTAACCAGAGAGTTTAGAGACAATACTGTCAATATTCTCATGGGACATATGAGCATTGACGGCGCTCGATTGGCAAAATCCGAAGTCGCTTATTACACGCGAGAAAAATACCTCCTATCATCGCAAACTCTGCCCCCGGAAGCTCAATATGTTGCCCTCGGACACATCCACATTCACCAGCGAATTTCTGAGACTTCTCCCGCTTATTATTCCGGTTCTTTGATTCAGTTAGATTTTGGAGAAGCGGAACAGGAAAAAGGATTTTGCTTGATAGAAGTTGAGCCGGGAAGTCAGGCAAAGGTGGAATTTAAGCCTGTGGCTTGCCACAAGCCGTTAAAAGTGCTTAAATGTCATAACGACAATCTCGATGAAACTTTACAAGCTCATCAGTACCATCCGGGTTTCTTGAAAGTAATTGTCGAACTGGACAGTCCGCAAATCGGACTTGCCGATCGAGTGCGCCAAATCTGTTCTCAAGCGCTGTTAATTGAACCGCGCTATCCAGATGCAGCGCTAGAACCAACAGAAATAACTACTATCGATCCCAATAATTTCGATCCGGCAGCCGAGTTTTGCAACTATTATCAAAACCGATTGGGAACGACACCTAAATCGGCAGTATTGGAGGAATTTAAAAATTTGTACAAGAAGTTTAAGGAAACAGTTAATAATTAAATGCGTAAAAAGATACAATCCAAAATCCAAAATCTCAAATTTCAAATAGTTTTAAGACTGAAACCCACGCTAAATGTCGCTTGTAGTCGAGTCTAGAACCCCCTAAATCCCCCTTAAGAAGGGGGACTTGGATAATACTCTTGTTCCCCCCTTATTAAGGGGGTTAGGGGGGATCGGGAAGACTGTAGAAGGAAGACACTAGACCGGAATATAACAATCTAAAACCCCAAATCTAAAATCTAAAATCAGTATGCGTCCACTCGAACTTATTCTCGAAGGATTTACCAGCTTCCACCGCGAACAGCGTTTAGATTTTTCTCAACTCGATTTGTTTGCCATTACTGGTGCTACAGGTGCGGGCAAATCTTCACTGCTAGATGCCATGACTTACGCTCTTTTTGGCACTACTACTCGCAGCGGCAAACAAGTAAGTGATTTGGCGAGCCAAGGTAGCGAAAATTTAAAAGTGCAGTTGCGTTTTGCTGTGGGTTCGGCACAGTACCGGGTGACGAGACGGTGGCGTTTCCGTCCGAAATCTCCCGAAAATAAGGTGATTTTGGACAACTGGCAAAATGGCCAATGGGAAACTTTGGGGACGAGTATCGTTGCTGTTCAAAATACCATTGAACAGATTTTAGGAATGGATTTTGATACTTTTACGCGCGCAATTGTTCTGCCTCAAGGCAAGTTTGATGAGTTTATTAAAGGGGATACTTCAAAACGCCGGGAAATTTTGCGGCAGCTAGCAGGATTTGAGATTTTTGAGCAGATGCGGAAGGAAACAAATGAACTCGCAAAGTTGCTGAAACAGGAACGGGAAATGGTGGAAAGGCAGCTAGCGGATTTGAGTGCGCCGACGGCTGATGAGGTGGATCAAAGACGATCGCAACTTTTGATTTTAGAGCAACAGTTGCCTGAGTTCGATCGCGCTGTTATGAAAGCTCAGAAGGCTCTAGATGAAGAGGAACAGCTATTTTCGCAAATCGCTCGCTGGCAAGAGTTACAACAACAACTGGCTAAATTAAATGCTAATTCTGCTGAGGTTGCAATTTTAGCACAGCGTTTAGAAAGAGCGCAAGCTGCCAATCATTTACAGGGAGATTGGGCTTTAGTGCGATCGGCTCGCCGTCAGTATGAAACTGCCGAAAGTGCCTCGGTGGCAGCGCGAAAGCAGTTAATTAAAGCTCGCTCTGAGCTGGCAGTAGAGCAGCAGCAACTTGACGCGGCCAAAGCCAAAGAAGAGGTGCTAGCGCCACAAATTAAGGCTCGCGAAGATGCTCTAGCTGCTGCTAAAGTATATGAAGAACAGCGCGCTCAATTAGAAAAAGAAGTTGCGCTTGCCCAAAAAATTCAACAGGAAAAACTGCGCTTTTTTATGGCAGCAGATAAAGACCTGCAAGCTGCTAACACTAAAATTCAAGGCGCTGGTTTTCGAGTTACTCAAGCAGCGGCACAACTCGAACAGTATGCGCCGGGAGGAAAGCGTTTAGAGCAATTGCAGCAAATTTCACCCTTATTGATGGAATTGCAGCTAATTACCAAGCAGCAAAAGACTCAGCAAGAACAGTTGGATAAATCTCTGGCAGATCGGGAAAAAGCTCAACAAAATTATGTGAAGGCTACCACTAATTTAGAAGCCATTGAACTCAGGCTAAAAGAGTGCGATCGCGAGTTAGAAGCGGCCCAAACCGCTAATGCGGAAGCGGCACGTTTAGAGAGTGTTGCTGCTGTCAGAATGTCGCTGAATTCTGGCGATACTTGCCCGGTGTGCGGGGGGGTGCATCCTGAGAGCGATCGGCTCCCTCCTTTGCCAGATTCTAATATTGTCGATGTCGCTGATTTGCGGCAGAAATTGGCGGGGGCAAATCAGCTTTTTCAAGATGCTCAAAGGTTGGCTGCTGAGGCAAAAAGTACAGCTTCAGCTTGCCAGCAAAAAGAGTCGGAAATTGCTCAAATGCTGGAATTAACAGCGAATAGAGTTGCCGAATTGCAGCAGCAAATCACTCAAGTTCTGGAAAATCCTCAGTGGGAAAGCTTGGGGTTGCAGCAGGAGTTGGCAATCCTTAAAGAGAGCGATCGCCAATACCGGGAAACCGAACAGCAGTTCCAACTGGCATCATTGGAATATGATAATTTTCAGGAAAGATTTAATTTGGCGGTGGCGACTCAAGCAGCTAAACAGCAGGAATATCAAGATGCGATCGCCGAATCAGACCGCCGCCAGCAACAGTTCCAAAGTTGTGTAAATGCGCTTTATCAAATTACCGAATATCAACCTTATGCTAATTTAGCAAAAGTCTTAGAGCAAGACAAGCAAGACTTGGCAAATCTGCTGAAAGTTGCCGAAAAATCCTATCAAACTGCTCAAAATAAGGTTATTCAAGCAGCAGAGAGAGAGCAACAAGCTGGAGAAGCTTTTGGGCAAGCCCAAGCCCAGAAACAGCAGCTAAATCTGGATTGGTCAGCAAAATTAACAGCGGCTGATTTCACAGAAGATACTTTTTTAGCAGCGGTTGCGACAGTTAAGGAACAATCAGAATGGGAAAATGTTATTCGCTCTCACCGCGAATCAAAAATTCAGTTAGAGACGCGGGCGAAAGATTTGAGCGAGGCGATCGCAGGCAGAACTACGGATGAGAATACTTTAGCACAAGTGCGATCAGCAAAACATACCGCCCAAGAAAACCTCAAACAAGCCAACAACAACCGCGCCGAACTTTTAGCTTGGATTCAAGTAGCAGCCCAAAATCTCGAACAAGCCGAAAGACTGTCACAGCAAATCACAAACTTCACAGAACAAGAGCAAACTTATCACACCTTAGCGCAGAATCTCAAATCCAACGAATTTCAATCGTACATTTTAGAACATTTAGAAGCAGAATTAGTCGGCAGCGCCACCTTAATTTTGCAAGAATTAACCGAAAATCGCTACAAACTAAAAAACCAAGACGGCGAATACTGGGTAACAGATAATTGGAACGGCGGCGAAGCTAGACGAGTGCGAACCCTTTCCGGTGGCGAAACCTTTGCAACTTCCTTATCAATGGCTTTAGCTTTGTCAGAAAAACTGTCTCAAGGAACTCACTTGGGCAGCTTGTTTCTCGATGAAGGATTTGGTACTTTAGATACCGAAACTCTCGAAAGCGTTACTCAAATTTTAGAATCTTTGCGGCAGCGAGACAGGCTGATTGGAGTGATTACCCACGTTCGAGAATTGGGCGAAAGATTGCCAGCACAAGTTAAAGTGTCTAAATCCCCCCAAGGTTCTAAAATAGAAGTTGAAAGAGTCTAAGTCTCTACTTTTTGCGATATATGGTAGTTTTTCTAGAATTGTGTTTCTTCTTCTGTAAAGATAGGAGGCCACAATTCTGAAACGGGCAATTCCCAACCGGGGAAAAGTTCTGGTAATGTTAAGATATCGCCATTTTGTAAAATTTGTGGTTCGCCAGCCGCTCGATAAATCTTCACTGTTTCTGCATCAGGATCGATCGCAATTCCGACAATCGCTCCGAGCTCAACAAACTTCAAAACCTTGGTTTCGATAGGCTGCGTGCGATCGCTTTGAGACTTAATCTCTACCACCAAATCGGGAACCAACTGTCCAAAATAACGCGGACTTTGGCGCAATCGTGCGGCGCGCACAAAGGAAACATCGGGCGCTTTGACGTTAGTATCTGGCATAATAAAGCCGCCTGCGGAGTCAAAAACTCGTCCGAGACGGCGGGGATTTACCCAAGCGAAAAGAAAGGCAATGAGACGGCTGCTGATTTCACTGGATACGATGTCAGATGGGCCCATAATTGAAAGTCTCCCGTCTTCTAGTTCAATTTGGTAATCTAAACCAGCTTCGGAAAAAGCGGTTTGAACTTGCTCAACATCTTTGACAGTCATCGTTGACATAGGAACTTTCTCCTGTTATGAGCTGATATTTCATTTTAGCACGATCGCTATTTTCAATCTATAATTTAGTCAAACCCCCAAGAAACAAATATTATATGAAAAATTACCCCACTCGAATGCAATCGGTACAGTCGCCCATAATTCCCGTAGTTGGCGAACTGATTCGCCAAAATCCCGGAACGATATCTTTAGGACAAGGCGTAGTTTACTACAATCCGCCACAAGAATCATTTGACAAAATCCCCGAATTCTTCGCAAATCCTGACAATCACAAATACAAAGCTGTCGAAGGAATTCCACAACTACAGGAGGCTATCGCAGCCAAACTAAAAACTGATAACGACATAGAAATTAATAGCAAAAACTGCATTGTTGTTACCGCAGGCAGCAACATGGGATTTACCAACGCCATTCTAGCCATCACTTCGGCGGGGGACGAAGTTATTATCCAATCACCTTATTACTTCAACCACGAAATGGCGGCTATTATGGCAAATTGCCAACCAGTGATAGTAGAAACCGACGCAAACTATCAACTTAATATCGATGCTATAAAAAAAGCCCTTACCGACAAAACGCGAGCCATAGTTACCATTTCACCAAATAATCCCACTGGTGTTGTTTATTCAGCCGAAGCACTCCAAGAAGTGAACGAAATTTGTCGCCAGCACAACATCTATCACATCAGCGATGAAGCTTACGAATATTTTACTTATAACGGCGTCAAACACTGTTCGCCCGCCGCTTTTCCCAACAGCAGCGAACATACAATTTCTCTGTTTAGCCTCTCGAAAGCCTATGGTTTTGCGAGTTGGCGGATCGGGTATATGGTAATACCAGAACACTTGCTCGTTTCTGTGAGAAAGATTCAAGATACCATCTTAATTTGTCCGCCCGTAATTTCTCAGTATGCAGCCCTGGGAGCCTTGCAAGTTGGTAGAGGTTACTGCGATAATTATGTAAGGGCGATCGCATCCGTGCGCCAACTCGTATTAGACGAACTCAATACTATCCAAAACTTGTGTACAATTTCCCCAGCCGCTGGAGCTTTCTACTTTTTCTTGAAAGTTGATACTGAACTCGATACAATGGAATTAGTAGAACAATTAATTCGCGAATATCGCGTAGCAGTGCTTCCCGGTACAACTTTCGGCATGGATAACGGCTGCTATTTGCGCGTTGCTTACGGTGCTTTGGAGAAAGCAACCGCCACCGCAGGTATTAGGAGATTAGTTAAAGGTTTGAAGACAATTTTAAACAAGTAAAATAGGAAATTTCAAAATGGTTGCCACGAACTTGAAAGCAAATACAAATATCCAAGATACCTCCGCTGCAAGACTGGCAGACTTGCGCGATTTGATGGCAGATTATGAATTAGATTGCTATTACATCCCAGCGGTTGACGAACACTTAAATTTATCAGTTCCAGCAGCGAAGCAGCGGCGGGCTTGGATGTGCGGTTTTACGGGTTCCGCTGGCGATTTGTTGGTTGGCAAAGATTCCGCTTGGTTGTTTGTGGACTCCCGCTATTACGAACAAGCCGAATTGCAAGTCGATACTGGAATTATTCAAATATCGAAACTCGGGTTAGAAGGAAATTTAACCTTAATTGAAACTTTAGAAAAACTGGCTGTAGAATCGGCAGAAAAATCAAGGAAAATTCGCCTGGGTTTTGACCCGTTTACCGTAGCGACAGAGCAATATCAAAATTGGGTGAAAAAATTTGCAACGGCGGAGATTGAGCTCATACCAATCCGGGAGAATTTGACAGACAAAGTGCGATCGCAAACTCCTTGGCAAACAACAGAGACTTTACCCGCGATTGATGCAGAACCCATATTTAGCTTACCTGTATCCCTGACAGGAGAAACCGCCGCCGAAAAATTAGCCAGAGTCAGGGAAGCGATGCACAAAGCCAACATTGATGTGCTTCCGATTACCAACCTGAATCAAATAGCGTGGCTGTTCAATCTCCGAGGCTCGGATATCCCCCACATTCCCATTTTTATATCCTATGCCATTGTCACCACAGATTCAGCGTTTTTATTTACAAATCCCGAACGAATTTCACTAGAAATAAAGCAAGAATTGCGGGCGGATGTAACTTTGCTTCCCTACGCAGACTATCCGCATACATTAGAAACTTGCGTAAATTTGCCACATAAAGTTCGGGTACTTTTAGACCCAAAACACAGCACAGCAGGCACGTACCAGTTAATATTAAACCATCAAGAAGCGCAGTTTTACAACATCGAAATAGTTTTTAAGGCACATCCGGTAGAAGGGATGAAAGCTCGCAAAAATCCCGTAGAAATTGAGCAGATGAAATCAGCCAATTTCAAAGCAAGTCGAGCGAAAACTTTGGCTTTAAAGTGGTTGACAGAACAGCTAGAAAATGGTAAGGTAGTTACCGAGTTTGATGTCAAAGAAAGCATCGAACATTTTTACCAGCAAGAAACAGATTTTCAGACTTTAACTTTTAGAACGATCGCCGGTGCGGGAGCCAATAGCTCGATCGTACATTACGGAACCCCCAGCCCTGAAATAACGTTAAAACCGGGAGAACTGCTGCTGCTTGACTCAGGCGCGCAATATTTAGCAGGTACAACCGACGATACGAGAACAGTAAGTATCGGAGAACCGACGGCGCTACAAATAGAACACTACACAACAGTCTTAATCGCGCACATCAACTGTGCAATGCAGCAATTCCCCAAAGGAACAACGGGAGCGCAATTAGATGCGATCGCCCGTGCGGTATTATGGCAACAACAGCTAGACTACGGACACGGTACAGGGCACGGAGTCGGCGCGTTTTTAGCCGGTCACGAAGGGCCAAACGGCATCAGTAAATCTGTGCAGTATCCCCTGGAAGCCGGGATGGTAACTAGCATCGAACCGGGATATTACGAACCGGGATGGGGCGGAATTCGTATCGAAAATCTCTATGTTGTCAGGGAAATGCCATCCAAAAATGGTACTGTTTGGTACGGATTTGAAACGCTGACGTATATTCCGTTTGAGCGCAAATTAATAAATGTCGATCGGCTGTCAAAGACTCAACTAGCATGGTTGAATAATTATCATGCTGCTGTAGTCGAGAAACTGGAACCCGTACTTGATGCAGCAACAATTGAATGGTTGAAAAAAGCCGCCGCACCCTGTGTGATATCAATTCCGGTTGCACCGGAATGATACCGAGGACACTGCAATGCTCATAGATGTCAACTTAAGGTCAGCCCGAAAGTCCGACAGGGGTTGAAACCCCTGTCTCAAAGCGAAAGTCCTCTTAAGAGGACTGAAGAACTCATTAAGCTGTCGCGCCTTTAAATTGCATATTCAGGGCGGGCGGGACGCCCAACCCCTACTCCCCACAAGAGTTAGATTGTTTTTTGACAGACAATTTAAATGCAGAACAGCTTAGTCCTCTTAAGAGGACTTTCGCTATTAGACAGGGAATTCATTCCCTGGCGGACTCGCGGGCTGACTAACGGGCTGGGCTGGCTGACAGCTTAAGTTGACACGCCTTGGGCACAGTGCGGTGTCCCTACCCCAAAATAATATTGTAATATTGTAGGGAAACAGCACGTGCAGTCTCCTGATTTCTTAAAAAACAGAATACCAAAATCCCCGACTTCTCCAAGAAGTCGGGGATTTAAGATACAAACATTTAGAGAATTTAGAGTAAAGCTGGTGACAGGATTTGAACCTGCGACAGGCTGATTACAAATCAGCTACTCTACCAACTGAGTTACACCAGCAGTGAAACTTAATATAGCAAACTTATAGTCATTAGCGCAACCCCCCCAGCCAATTTTTTTTCAAATTCGCTCAAAACCCCTCCCCGTAAGGGTAAAACCGGAATAGTCTGCCCACACCCGACTGCCAATTAAGGAATGAGAATTAAATAATATCAAATCCGGTAGCATCGGAATTATTCCTCTCTGTATTCTCTCCCTCTGCGTTCTCTGCGCCCTCTGCGGTTAAATCATTCCGATACAACCGGAAACGATATAACTTCCACAAGATTGTGGGATGGGCGGGACGCCCATCCCACAATAACAATTAAAATTGTAAGTTATTTAATTCGCGATCCTAACTAATCGCAGCGCCAAATCTTAATCGTCCGATCCGCACTCCCGCTGGCTAGCAAATTGCCCGAAGGTGCGATCGCCACCGAGTACACCGTACCCGAATGTCCCTTAAGACTGGTCAACAACTCCCCCGTCTGCAAATTCCAAATATTAATCGTATTATCATCGCACCCGCTAGCCAAAGTCAAACCGTCCCCACTGATAGCAACCGACTCGCCCCGACTCACATAATTCTGCAAAATATGCAGCGCCTCATTCGTTCCTAAATTCGTTACACCGTTTCCCCTCCCAGAATTAGTATTTAAAATCCGCAACAAACTGCCCGTCTGCAAATTTCGCAGCTTAATCGTATAATCATTGCTGACGCTAGCAAGAATCTGACCATCCGGCGCGATCGCCACAGAATTCACCCCAACATTCAACCCCGAAAGAGTCCGCAGCAACTTACCACTTTCCACATCCCAAACCTTGCTCGTCGCATCCGAACTGCCACTCGCCAATATTTTACCGTCCGGGCTAAAAACCACCGCATTCACATTATCAGAATGACCCCTCAAAGTCCGCAGCAACTCACCACTCCGCAAATTCCACAGCTTAATCGTATTATCAGCCCCGCCGCAGCTAGCAATTACCAGGCCCTTCGGGTTAATCGCCACCGAATTCACCTCCATAGAATGTCCCGGAAAAGTACACAGCAAATCACCATTGTGCAAATTCCAAAACTTAATTGTTTCGTCCGAACTGCCGCTGACCAACATTTTTCCGTCATAGCTAATAGCAACCGAATTTACGCGATCGGAATGTCCCGTCAGAGTGCCAATTAATTCCGTTGTTTCTAAATTCCAAATCTTAATAGTTTTATCCCAACTACCGCTAGCCAAAATTTTGCCGTCAGGGCTAATCGCCAGAGAATTCACAAACGATGAATGTCCCGGCAGCGTATATACACACCGCCATTTCTGATGTTTTAATTTGTGAGCTAATTCCTTCACCCGCTTAGCTGCAGCCTCAGCTTCCTCTCTGCGTTTGAGTTCAGCCTCCTCCAAACGCTGGCGTTCCGCCCTAGCTTTCGCCTCTCGCAGCGCCAGCCGCCGCATCTCTCCCTTAGAGACTATTCGCTGCTGCTCCTGAATTTCTTTAAGAGTTTCAATATACGGTTTTGCCCAATCTTTAGAAAACCATTCCTGAGCAAATTCCGCCTCTAATGTAAATAACTGAGGTTCGTGAGTAAAATCGATATTTAAATAATACAAATCCGCTAAAAAAGCGGCCAATAACTTGTGAATAGTCACAATTATTTGCCGAATAATTCGCAGGCTCAGCTTTCTATCTTTTCCCTCTGCCTCCAACTGTTGATAAACCTCTTCCCAATTCCAAGGCTGCATCGCTACTAGAGAAACGCTCTGATTGATGACTCCCCAAAAACCAACATGAAAATTCACTTCATAATCGCTGATATCGCTGTACAGTATAGCTGTCGGTACGGGAGACAACACAGTCTGCAACCGCTCCACATCAATATCAGAAATGGATTTTTTGAAATAGTCTCCGTAAAACTGAACCGGGCACAAATCTCCGTGCGGGGGGTAGTGCTGGTTCAAAAAAGCTCTTAACTTAGCCGGCAACTCGATATTCAGATTGTGGCGAAACGAATCGGGGCAATCTTGGCTAATTTTTGCGGGAGCAACTAACAGCAGCAATCGGTGCTGTTGCTGCTGCAAAATCTGTTCAGTTTCCTGCCTGCTCAAATTAGAAAACCAGTTGTCCCTGTCCCAAATAGTTTGAATTTCGTTCAGCTTAACTCGAATTGCTTCTGATTGAAACTCCCGCATTAAGTCGCGGCAAAGTCGGCTAATGGCCCGCTTATCTCTTACTTCTTGTGCCTTAATTCGATTAGCCCGTTCTTCCTTTACCCTTTCTTCTGCGCTGGCGATCGCGATTAATTCTTGTTCTCTGGCCTGCTGTCGCTGCAAATATCTCACTTGTGCTTTAATCCAGCGGGGGTCTTTTTTGATTTGCTGGTTCAAAGCTGAAGAACCAGAGGGCTCAATTTCTGCATAGCGTTCGTTGACAGCGCTTGCTCCCAATCTTTCTCCCAATTCAGAGGCTACAGGCTTCAACAGTTCAATTAGGGTGTCTGAGACGGGGCGGGGTAGGGACATACCAGTTAAAACTTTTTCTTAGTTAAGGGCGATCGCGCGAGTCAATCGATTTTAGATTTTAGATTTTAGATTTTAGATTGAAGCATTGACCCCACGGATAAATTCGGGGGCTCCTTGATCGGATACAGGTTTTTTATTTCTCCACGGATGAATCCGGCGGCTTGTATCCTGGATGCTTTCGGTCAGGCATATCTCGCTGGGGCGGGGACTCTTGGCAGGGCTATTAGATTTGGGCGATCGGCCGATGCTATATGTAAGGCGTATCGTGCAGGCGAATCGTGCAGCCGCGCCAGCTAGCACCTTAACTTAATAATAATATTTATTTATACACTTTACATTTTACCCCGAATCTGAATAGAAAACACCGACGGAAAAGACTTCAGGATATGCGATCGACCCTGAGTTCCCCCAATTTGTTTTTTTTGTTGCCTTTTGACTCGCTCTTGTCTATAATCGTACTTCACAACCATAATTACGGTATTCCTACCCAAGAACCGTAGTTTCTCTAGAGGAACAAATATAATGAGCCCGTGGCAACGCCTAACTCAACACCTTTACTGGCCGCAACAGCGATCAGCCAGCACAAATCAATCATTTACTGCCATGAAAAGATTTGTATCGCTATTTTTAGTGGGAATAACTTTAAGTCTGGCCGTTGCATCCTGCGGCCAGGGAACCAGCAACAACCCTGCAGCCACTCCAGGCGGTGCTAGCCCAGCAGCCAACAAAGGCAACGTAGAATTAACCCTAGTATCCTTCGCCGTCACCAAAGCTGCCCACGAAGCGATAATTCCCAAATTCGTAGAACAATGGCAAAAAGAAAAAGGCCAAACCGTCACTTTCAACCAAAGCTACGGGGGTTCCGGTTCCCAAACTCGCGCAGTAATTGACGGTTTAGAAGCAGACATCGTACACCTAGCCCTCGCCCTCGACACTGCAAAAATCGAAAAAGCCGGACTAATTCAACCTGGGTGGGAAAAAGAAGTCCCCAACGAAGGCATAGTCAGCAAATCCGTAGGAGCAATAGTCACCCGCGAAGGCAATCCCAAAGGCATCAAAACCTGGGAAGATTTAAGCAAAGACGGAGTAAAAGTGATTACTGCCGATCCTAAAACATCAGGCGTTGCCCGCTGGAATTTCCTCGCACTTTGGGGTTCGGTTGTTAAAACCGGAGGAGACGAAGCCAAAGCATTAGACTTGACTACTAAAGTCTACAAAAACGTCCCCATCCTGACTAAAGACGCCCGCGAAGCCACCGATGTATTTTTCAAACAAGGGCAAGGCGACGCCTTAATTAACTACGAAAACGAGATTATTTTGGCCGGTGAGAAAGGCGAAAAACCGACTTATACTATTCCAGAAGTCAATGTTTCGATCGACAATCCCATTGCCATTGTGGATAAAAACGTTGATAAACACGGTACTCGCGAAGTCGCCGAAGCATTTGTCAAGTTTCTGTACACCCCAGAAGCTCAGCGAGAATTTGCCAAAGTAGGCTTCCGCCCAGTAGATGCGACAGTAGCGGCGGAACCAGAATTTGTCCAAAAATATGCGCCCATCAAAACCCTATTTACAGCTCAAGACTTAGGAGGTTGGGGAGAGATTCAGAAGAAATTCTTCGATGACGGAGCTATTTTTGACAAAATTCAAGGTTCAATTAGACAGTAGTGGCCGGGGCGGGTTTACCAGATGATTGGTTTTAGGCAATTATTTTTGGTAAAACCAGCCCCCGATCGCAATTATTCTTTCCAACTCAAAACTATTCACTTATGGCTGAATCATCTGCAATCAGTAACCCTCAATCTCCGATCGAAAATATCAAAAGGGCGATCGGCAAAATCACATTACCTTGGGGAATCACCCTAGGCTACCTCAGCTTAATGCTATTGCTCCCAGTTGCAGCATTGCTGCTGAAAGCCAGCACAGCAAACCCCGCCGAATTTTGGGCAATTGCCACCAGTCCGATCGCCCTTTCCGCCTACGATGTCACCTTCTTTACGGCATTAATTGCGGCATTAATTAACGGAGTCTTCGGCACATTAATTGCCTGGGTATTAGTCCGCTACGACTTTCCCTTAAAACGGATTATAGATGCAATCGTCGATTTACCCTTTGCGCTCCCTACCTCCGTCGCCGGTTTAACCCTCGCCACAGTTTACAGCGATAACGGCTGGATTGGTTGGTTTTTTGCACCTTTGGGAATCAAGATATCGTTTACTCGCTTAGGCGTAGGTATAGCAATGATATTTATTTCCTTGCCATTTATCGTTAGAACCGTACAGCCAGTTTTAAACGAGATGGAAAAAGAGATCGAAGAAGCAGCTTGGTGTTTAGGTGCTTCTCAATTTGAAACCTTCTGGCGAGTAGTTTTACCGCCGTTATTTCCGTCTATTTTAACCGGAGTAGCACTCGGCTTTTCGCGAGCGGTAGGCGAGTACGGCTCTACTGTAATTGTAGCTTCTAACATACCGTTCAAAGATTTAATCGCGCCCGTATTAATTTTTCAAAGATTGGAACAGTACGACTATGCAGGAGCAACAGTTATCGGCACTGTCATGTTAGGTATTTCCCTGGCAATGTTGTTCGCCATTAATCTCTTACAAGCATGGAGAAGACGCTATGACGACTAATATCAATTCACCCGCTGGTTACAAAAGTCCGCCCGCAGGTTCTAGTCGGAGCCAGGAAAAAGCTTGGGTAAAACCAACTTTAATCGGAATTGCGATCGGCTATCTCGCTCTTGTCTTATTTATCCCCACTCTCAACGTTTTTTATCAAGCCTTCAGAAAGGGATTTGAGCCATTTTTTTCTAATTTAACCTCACCAGATTTTCTTCACGCAGCGCAACTAACCCTGATAATTTCTCTGATAGTTGTGCCAATAAATACAGTATTCGGTTTGTGTGCAGCCTGGGTAATTGGCCGCAACAAATTTCGGGGGCGCACGCTATTAATCAGCCTTTTAGACGTGCCTTTTGCCATCTCTCCCGTAGTTGCAGGTTTAATGATTGTACTGCTTTACGGTCGGCTGGGATGGTTCGGGCCGTGGCTGGAGGCGGCAAATATCAGGGTTATTTTTGCCTTCCCTGGAATGGTGCTGGCTACTGCTTTTGTTACCTTGCCTTTTGTGGCGCGCGAAGTAATTCCTGTTTTGGAAGAAGTGGGGACTGATCAAGAAGAGGCGGCGAAAACTTTGGGAGCAAATGACTGGCAAATTTTCTGGAATGTCACGCTTCCCAGTATTCGCTGGGGATTGCTTTACGGAGTAATTTTGACCAATGCTAGAGCAATGGGAGAATTTGGAGCCGTCTCTGTGGTGTCGGGAAATATTGCTAAAAAAACACAAACTTTGCCTTTGTTTGTAGAGGATGCTTACAAGCAGTACGCGACGCAAGCCGCATTTTCGGCTGCGGTAGTTCTCGGTCTTTTAGCAGTTGTTACTCTCGTGCTTAAGGAGATTTTAGAACGAAAAACTAGGATTAAAGAAGTTGAAGAATAGTCATTAGTCATTAGTCATCAGTCATTAGTCATCAGTCATTAGTCATTAGTCATTAGTCATTAGGGTGCGCGCTGTGAACCTCATCCCTCAAACCACTCATTAGTAAGGTGCGGCGCTATCGACAATCTAGTGGGAAGCTCGAAAATCTCGCAGCAACGCACCCTACAAGATATTGGTACAAAATGTAAACTGAAACAAAAATTAGGAGTCCCAAATGTTAGCTCACAACACTAGCGAATCTCAATTTGAGCCGATCGACAATTTTCACAAAACCCAAGAATCAGATATTCCCAAATCTGAGATTGGCGACAGCAGACCAACTCAAACCCGCATTCGCATTCGTGTTCCTAAAGAATACCATCAGGAACCTGTAATCTCTAACCTGATTTCTGAATACGGTTTGACGGTAAATTTTAATGCCGCTTTGTTGGGTGTCAAAACTTTAGATGACGGTTGGTTTGATCTGGAACTTAACGGTACAAGTAAACAGATTGAAACGGCTCTGATTTATCTCAATGATTTGGATGTAGAAATCTGGAGCAATTCCAATAATCCCGATGAAGAAACTTGGTAATTAGTGAGTCTGGGACGCACCAACCTGGAAGATCAGCTAAGGATCGCTAATTAAATAATTTACACTCTTGAAAGTGGGATGGGCGTCCCGCCCGTCCAGAAAGGGCGGGCGGGACGCCCATCCCACAAGAACCATCACGCATTCTAAGTTATTTAATTATCATTCCTAATATTCTGGACTGACACGCATATTTTTTTCGACCCGATTTATTGAGCCTAATAGTCTCAAGTAATGTTAGTCATGAGTCAGCCTATCTCTTCCTGTAAAATAACCGTTATCAAGGTTCTAGTGAGGAATGCAAGCCTTCATAAAACTCAGAGGACTTGTTGCATTCCTCCCTACAAAGCAATTTAATGGCGGTTGTTCGTTAGCGAAGCTTGCAGAAGAGGATCGCAGGGAGCATCTCATATTTGTAAAAATACTTCTTCTGGCTCCTTCCTTCTTCCTCTTTCCTTCTGCCTCCTGCCTCCTGCCTCCTGCCTCAAAACTCCAATTTATAGCTGGGCTGCAAAGGTGAGATGCTCCCGGATCGCACATACCGATCATTCAGCAGGGAACAACTACCAAATAACACCAGCTTACAGCTAATAATCGTGATTGATGACTCTTGATTAAAAAATATCGATCGCCATCAATTAACTATTGGATTGACAATTTTTATAAAATCTGGTTTTTTCTCCATCTCTGGCATATCAATAAACAGCGCGCACGTCTTCTCCAACATTGTTGTAACAGCCGGAACAATATCCCCCTATAAAACTTCTAAACAATCAAACTAACTCAGTTATGGCAGGGCAGCATAAAAAAAAGTTTTTGTCAATATTCAATTTAGGTGAAAGTTAGGTTAGGTGAAATTAGGAGCGATCCTCTTCTGCAAGCTTCGCCAACGACTCTCATCCGCACTCAGCGGGAAAGCTCGATCGCTGCTGCGGTTGGTTTGTGATATGAATTTGATGTGTGCGTGTACCAGGAGAATTTGAACGTGGAACTCTATAAAGAACGGAAACACCAAATAGTTTTTGCTGATTCACAAGTTAAAGATTGCGAAAGTTTAACAGAAACGGTCAATTCCGATACAGAAATTGTTATTCTCAAAGCCGATCGCGACGGCATTGAGCAAATTGCCGAAACACTTAAACAGCGGAAAAACATTGCAGCCGTCCACATTTTGTCTCACGGCGCAGCAGCCAGCTTGCAACTGGGAGCAACAGAACTAAATCTGTGCAACATTGAAAGCTACCGCAATTATTTAGAAACATGGTTTGCTTTGCCAGCAGCCGAAACAAACTCGAACTCTTCAATTACAGCTAAACCCGAAATTCTACTTTACGGTTGCAACGTCGCCGCCACAGAAGCAGGTGTCGCTTTCGTCCAAAGGCTGAGCCAGCTCACCGGGGCAAATATTGCCGCTTCCGATAACTTGACTGGGAATGCTGCGTTGGGTGGAGATTGGGAACTCGAAGTAACTACGGGAAACATTGAAACACCTTTGGCATTTTCGGCTGAGGCGAGGGAAGCTTACAGTGGCGTACTGGCTGACTTGAACCAAAGGACTGGCGACTTTAACGGACTGGTAAATGCCATCAATGTTGCCAACATCAACAGTGGCATTGACACGATCACTCTCACTGCCGATATTACCCTCGCAGGGCAATTGCCGAGAATTACCGACACCACCACTATTGTTGGCGGTGGTTTCAAGATCAGCGGCAATAACAACCGTGCCTTTGTAGTTGATAACACAACATTTAACATCTCAAACCTCACCATTGATTCCGCACAAGCAGTAGGCAACGCAGGAACCGCCGGTGGTGGTGGCGCCGCAGGCTTAGGTGGCGCCCTTTTTATCAACAGCGGTACAGTCACAGTTGACAGAGTTACTTTTTCTAATAACTCTGCCGTTGGCGGTGCAGGTGCGGCGGGGAATGGTGGCAAGGGTGGTAGCGCGGATCTGGCTACTGTCTTTGGAGGCACAGCAGGGACAAATGGTAGAAATGGTAGAAATGGTCTACCAAGTAATGGCGCTGCCGGTGGGGTTGGCGAAGATGGCGAGGCTGGCGGTACTGGTAATGCTGGCGGTACTGGCGGTATTGGCGGCACTGGCGGTACTGGTGTTGGCGGCACAAACGGTGGTGCTGGTGGCATTGGTGGTGCTGGTGGTGCTGGTAGTGTTGTCGGTAGTGGCGGCGGTGGTGGTGGTGCCGGTGGCGGTGGCGGTCCTGCTGGTACTGGTATTCCAGGTAATGGTGGCAATGGCGGTGTTGGCGGTGCTGGCGCCTTTGGTGGCGGCGGTGGTGCTGGCGGTACTTCTGGTACAGGTGCGGTGCTTGGTGCTATCGGCGCTGGAGGCATTGGCGGCTTCGGCGGCGGTGGCGGTAGTGGCAATATTGCAAGCGCTGGAGGCACTTTTGGCGGTGCTGGTGCTACTGCTGGCGGCGGCGGTGCAGGTTTAGGTGGCGCGATTTTTGTTGGCGGTGGCACTTTGACCATGACCAACAGCACCTTATATAGCAACACAGTTACGGGTGGCAATGCTGGTAATGTTGCCGCAGGTGCGGGTACAGCCGCAGGTGGTGCAATTTTCGTCAACTTAGGTGCTACAGCTACCCTCACTAACAACACGATCGCTTATAACTCTGCAACAGCCGCCACAGTTGGCACACCGGCTAGTCTGATTGCTAGTGCCGGAGGAATTTACAACAACGGCGGTACAGTTACAGTCAAAAACACGATCGTCGCTGGCAACGTTGCTACTACCGACACTGATGTTACAGGGACATTCACAGGAAATAACAACCTGATTGGGGTTCTCGGCACTAGCACTGGTTTCACAGATCAGGCATTAACGGTTCCTTTGGCAAATGTATTAGCTCCAGCAGCCTCTGCCGGACTCAACGGTGCAACTACCGGCCCGTTCACCCTTGCCCTAGTTGATAACAGCCCGGTCACAACTAGCAGCAACCCTGCAATTGGTGGGGGCGACCCGACAATAACGGCAGTGGGCGCTACAGCTTTTGACCAACGAGGTACTGGCTTTCCTCGAAAAATTGACAATACTCTTGTCAGCAAACCGAATATTGACATCGGTGCTTACGAGTACGGCCCAGTGGTCGTGGGTCAGAAATTCAACGACCTGAACGGGGATAGCCTGCAAGGTGCCGCGGCAACTGAACCAGGTCTAGGTGGCTGGACTATTACCGCAGGTACGAAGACTAATGTAACATCTGCGGTTGCTGCCACTCTCGGCCAATACACTCTCACGGATACTAAGGCCAATACAGCGATCGCAGAAACGTTACAAACCGATTGGGTGCAGACTTTAGCACCAACGGTGACGACTGGTACTGCTGATGTTACGGGTGCTAACTTCGGCAATTTCCAACTGACATCGATCGCGGGCAAAACCTACACCGATCTCGTCGGCAACAAAGTCTTAGACCTTGGCACCGACACCACATTAAACGGCGTCACGGTAACTTTATACAAAGACACCAACAACAACAACACGCTAGAAGTCGGCACAGATACGGTTGTGGGCACTCCACAAACCACTGCGGGAGCCGGAGATTACACATTCGCGGATATAGGCCCCGGCAATTACCTGATACAAGCCACTGCCCCAGCCAACTCCACTATCTCTTTCCCCGCTGCCGCACTTCCCGTTACCGCCCAAAGCGGTACTCCCGTCACCGGTCAAAACTTCGGCATTTTCCAAAACATCACCGTTAGCGGCACCAAATTCACCGACCTCACAGGTAATAGCTTCTCTGCTGACGACACCCCCCTCAACGGCACTACCATTCGCTTGTTCAAAGATACTAACGATAACAGCACTTTAGATAGCGGTGATACGGAAATTGCCTCTCAAGTTACCGGTACAGCGCCAGCGGCGCCTGGGACGTATAGCTTTGCCAACGTCGGCTCCGGTCGGCACTTTGTGAGAGAAGACGTGCCGGATGGTTTCTCACAAACCGCCGGCCCGACTTTTTATCCAATTAACCCGGTCAGCGGCACAAACATTACGGCTCAAAACTTCGGCAATTTCCAACTAGGCAAAATCAGCGGGATCAAATTTAATGACCTCAACAAAAATGGCATCCAAGATGGGCCAGAAGAACCACCGCTAGGAGGCTGGACAATTTACTTGGATGCCAACGACAGCGGCAGCCAAGATGCAATACCAGGCGAAACAGGCACCAACGCCACCGTCACCGATGTCGCCGGTAAGTATCAGTTCACCAACCTGCCAGCCGGCACTTATACAGTGCGGGAAGTGCCACAAACCGGCTGGACGCAAACTGTACCCCCCGTCAACCCAGCTAGGCCTACTGTTCCCGGCGCGTTTACGATCGCCGTCACCAGCGGCACAGACTCCCAAAACAACAACTTCGGCAACTTCAAGCCCAACTCGATTAGCGGTCTGAAGTTCAATGACCTCAACACAAATGGCATCCAAGATGCGCCAGCAGAAACAGGACTACCCAACTGGCAATTCTTCCTCGATACCAACGATAACGGTACTCTCGACACTGGGGAACCGAACACCCTCACCGATGCCACCGGCAACTACAAATTCCTCGATTTGTCAGCCGGAACCTATAAGGTGCGGGAAGTCTTGCAGCCTACTTGGACGCAAACTACCTCCGACCCGGCGGACATCACTGTCACCAGCGGTCAAGATATCGCTAATATCAACTTCGGCAACTTCCAGTCGAGCACTATCAGCGGTCAAAAATTCAATGACCTCAACAACAACGGCGTTAAGGATGCCGGAGAATTGGGGCTAGCTAACTGGCAAATATTCCTCGACAGTATCACTCCCGATGGCATCTTTCAGCAGGGCGAACCGACTACCATCACTGATGCAGCGGGCAACTACACTCTGCGAGATATACCTGCAGGTACTTACCAGGTAAGGGAAGTCCAGCAAAACGGCTGGACGCAGACGACCCCTAACCCCGCTCCCGTTACGGTTAATCCCTCGGATAACATCACAGGCATTGACTTCGGCAACTTCCTGCCCCAACCGGGGGCGATCCGAGGTCTGAAGTTCCAAGACACCAACAACAATGGCACTCAGGATGCTGGAGAACCGGGTTTACCCAATTTCCAAATTCAGTTAACCAATGTCGTAGCTGGAACTGCTCCTGCTCCTGTTACTACTACCACAGACAACAGTGGCAACTACCTGTTCGCGAACCTAACGCCGGGAACCTACCGCGTCAGGGAAGTCAACCAAACTGGGTTTACCCAAAGCACACCCGACCCTGCCGACATCGCCCTAACTTCAGGCGCTATTGTTACGGGCATCAACTTCGGGAACTTCCCAGCGCCGCCGCCGCCGACGCCGACTCCGACGCCGACTCCGACTCCGACGCCGACTCCGCCGCCAGTGCCACTGCCACCTGTACCGACGCCGACGCCTGCACCTGCGCCGACGCCTGCACCTGCGCCGACGCCTGCACCTGCGCCTGCACCTGCACCTGCGCCGACGCCTGCACCTGCACCTGTAACGACGCCGACGCCTGCACCTGTACCGACGCCGACACCGACACCGGAACCTGTACCGACAGATTTGGTTTGCCCTGAGAACTTCCCCAGGATAGCTACTCCCACTGAACCAGGTACTCCGACCGCGGGTAATGTGATCAATGGCCCTAACGGGGACGATACGATCGTGGGTAGTGCTGGCAGTGACTCTATCTTCGGGTTGAGCGGCAACGATTTGATCTTTGGTCGAGGGGGCGGTGACTATATCAATGGCAATACGGCCAACGATACTGTCTATGGAGGCATCGATAGCGATACTCTCTTTGGTGGCAAAGGGTTTGACCTGATTTTTGGCGATCGCGGTAACGATACGATTTATGGCAATCGTGGCAACGACTCTATTTCTGGCGACGAAGGCAATGACTTATTGTACGGGGGCAAAGCCGATGACGTAATTTTGGGAGGCGCTGGCGACGATGTGCTCTTTGGCGATCAAGGCAATGACACTCTCTGCGGCGACGACGGTAACAATACCTTAATTGGCGGCAGCGGTGATGATTTGCTCTTTGGTGGCACCGGCGATAACTTGCTCTTTGGTGGCATTGGCAGCGATACCCTCGTCGGTGGCAGTGGCAGCGATGGTTTTGTCTTATCAGCGGGGGGAGGAATTGACACGATTTTCAACTTCACTGCAGGAGTTGATTCGATCGAGTTGGTGGGAGGCTTGGACTTCAATCAACTGTCGTTAACCGAAACTAATGGCTCGACGGCGATCGGAATTGCCAACAGCGACCAGATTTTGGCTATACTGACGGGCGTACAGCCGAGCCAGTTATCGGCTCAGAGTTTTAACTTGCTGGTTTAGTCTGCCGATCAAAGTTTCGAGTGTCAGCCAAAGAAGGGGAACGAATTCCGTTCCCCTTCTTTGGTCAAATTTGTTCGAGATACTTCAGCAAGTCGGCCATTTCTTGCGGACTCGGTTGAAACTGCGGCATTGGTGGGGTTTGCCCGCTGGTGACTTGCCGGATCAGATCCAATTCGGATTTGCGCTCGGAAACTCCGTGCAAGTTGGGCCCGACTTGACTGTCTGAAACGGAGATGTGACAACCCGCACAGTTCATTTGAAAGATGGCGGAACCCTGAAACGGGTTGCCCGTGAGGGATAGGACGCTTTTGACGTAAGGATCGGCGACTTGAAATTGACGTATTGTGATAATTGCCAAGATGATGGCAAGCAACACCGCTAGCGCAAATATGGCAAGTCGCTCGATCGGGTTTTTAATTTCATTCCTGGCAAGTTGGTTATTCAAAGGAGTTCAATTAAAAATAGTATCTACAAGAAAATTTATTTCTCATAACATAGCTTAATCGTTCGCAGCGGGGAGAGCAAGGTCTGAGACCCACGGAAGGCTGCTTTTGGGAAAATTCATCTGTGTAAGTGCTGGTAATATTAAAAATAGGTTGTTAAATCTTAACGTTGAGGAGCTCTCATGGTAGAACCGCTACTTTCAGGTATTGTTCTGGGTCTAATCTTTGTTACTCTGGCGGGGCTGTTTTTTGCTGCTTATCAGCAGTACAAGCGCGGCGATCAGTTGGGTATCAATAAGTAAAAGGCTTGTAGGGGCGGTGCCTTGAGTGCCCGCCCTGCCTTGAGTGCCCCCCGACTCATCCGTGTATCCGTGTCCAAATCCGTGTTGGGCTATTCGCCTTTGTTTGTTAAAGATATCGATCGAGAATAGCAGCAGTTTCCAAGCCTGTTTTTTCCCAGCTAAATTGTTTTGCCCTAGCCAAACCGAGCTCCCGCAAGTGCGATCGAACTTTGGCATCGACTGCAAGCTCTTGCATAGCAGAGGCAATTTCCTCGACGCTGTAGGGGTTGACTAATAACGCGCCGTCCCCCGCCACTTCGGGCATTGAAGACAGGTTAGAGGTGATGACAGGAGTGCCGCACCCCATTGCTTCGAGCACGGGGAGCCCGAATCCTTCCCAAAGACTGGGGAAAACCAGGGCGATCGCTTGGTTGATGACTTTGGGTAAGTCTGCCGCGGGGAGGTAATCTAGGAATTTTACTCGATCGGCCAATCCCAATTCTTGAACCTGCGCCTTCAGTAGCGGGGTATAGCGTTTGTCTTCCGAACCTGCTATCCACAATTCGTACTCGGAATTATCATGCAAAGCAGCAAAGGCTGCTACAACTCGCTGCACGTTTTTATACGGATTGTGGCGGCCGATATAAAGAAAATAATTGCTTGTTGGCAAGTCTAAAAAACGGAAAAAACTGGTATCGTATCCGGGGAAAATTGGCGTAATTAAATTAGTAGGAATATTGCAAAAATTAGCGATATCTTTGGCAGTTGATTCAGAGTCACAAATGACGTGTTGAGCCTGCCGCAGCACTTGGGGAATGTAGTAGCGGTGGTAAGGTGTCAGAGGATCGAAGCGGCGGGGAAATCGCAGCGCTATCAAGTCATGTACTGTAATTATATAGCGGCAACCTGCAAATAGAGGAGCTTCGGGAATTGGGGAAAATAACAGGTTAGATTTTAGCTGTTTGTAAATTTTGGGGAGTTGGGTTTGTGTCCACAGCAATCGGTTGATGTGTCCTTTGGTTCCTTGTTCGGGTGTTAGGTTGGCGGGGATTTGGTAGCAGTTGTTATTGGGAATTTTTTCGGCTGTTAGTAATGTTGGGTTGAGGGGTTTTAGGTGGGGAAATAGGTTTTTGGCGTAGATGGCTAAGCCGGTTGGTTTGGAAATTAGGAAGGAGAGGTTGATGAGCAGGTTGGATTGGGGATTGGGCATGGGATAATATGTAGAGTGCGGTTTTTGGGTGGGATTTTTTTTATTTAACCGCAGAGGGCGCAGAGGACGCAGAGAGGAGAAAGGAAGAGAGGGAAGATTTAAAGATATTGTTGTAAGATGTTGGCGGTTGCTTTTCCGGTTTTGTGCCAACTAAACTGAGATGTTCTGGCTAAACTAGCAGTTTTTAAGTTCGATCGCACTTTTGAATCTGTGGCTACTGTTTGCATGGCTTCGGCTATTTCTGGGATGCTGTAAGGATTGACTAATAATCCGGCATCTCCGGCTACTTCTGGCATTGATGACAGGTTGGATGTGATGACTGGTGTGCCGCAAGCCATTGCTTCTAAAATTGGTAAGCCGAATCCTTCCCAAAGTGTAGGGAAAACTAGGGCGATCGCCTGATTCATCAGTACGGGCAATTGAGAATAGGAAACGTAACCGAGAAATTTTACCAAAGATTGTAAACCTAATTCTTCAACTTGTGCTGTCAACTGCGGCGTGTAGGCATTGGGAGGCCCTGCTAGCCACAATTCGTAGTTTGCGCGATCGGGTAAACTCGCAAATGCAGCAATTAATCTCTCCAAGTTTTTGTAAGGATCGTGTCTGCCGGTATAAAGAAAATAATTTTTGGCGGGCAAGTCGAGATATCTAAAATTAATATTATCGCAAGCTAGGGGAATGGCGGTCATTTTCTTAGACGGAATCTGGAAAAAGTTAGCAACATCTGCCGCCGTTGCTTGAGAATCGCAAATAATGTGTTCTGCTTGTCGCAAAACCTGCGGTATGTAGTAGCGGAAATAAGCTGTTAATCGAGAAAACCGTTGGGGAAATCGCAAAGGAATTAAATCGTGAACTGTGACGATGTAGCGGCAGCCGGAATATAAAGGTGCTTCGGGAATTGGGGAAAATATCAGGCTTGACTGCAATTTTTTGTAAATTTTTGGCAAGTTGAATTGAGTCCACAGCAGCCTGTTAATTTGTCCTTTTGACCCTCGATCCGGTGTCAGAGTTTCTGGGATTTGATAGCAAGTATAATTGTTAATTTGCTGGGAAGTCAGTAATGTTGGTTCTAGCGGTTCCAGTTGCGGGAAAAGATTAGCGGCGTAAGTCCCGATTCCAGTTGGTTCGGGTGTTAAGAAGGACAAATTGATTAACAGTGAATTAGACATGATTTTAGGGAAAGATATCCGGCGACTGGAAGTCGCGACTACACATACAAAGTCCGCCTACGCGGACTAAAGAAAACGCTAATAAAATCGACTTTGATATTAGTCCTATGCAAGAGGACTTTAGCTTTGAGCCCGGGGTTTTAACCCCTGGTGGACTATTTAATTAGCCTTTAAGTTCGATCGAGCATTTGAGCTATATCGGCAGGATTTGGCAGCCGAATTGTAGCATACTCTTGGTGAATAATATCAAAAAAACTATTGACTTTTTTCTCAAAATGTGCAAGTCTAAAGTTCTGACTGCGTTGCTGTGCACCAGCTTGAAGTTCTGCTAGCAAATCGGGATTAACAATTAGTTGATGTGAATGCTGGCACAGTTCCTCAACGGTATTGAACACAAAGCCCGATCGCCCATGTTCCACAATTTCCGGTTGGCCGCCACCGTTGAAAACAATCGGAGCACAACTGTTGTGCATTGCTTCCACAGTCGCCATCCCGAAATGCTCAAATCTTTGAGGATTGACTTCACCCAAACCGCAGCCGTGCCAAAATATGCTTGCTCTAGCATAAAGCGATTTTACCTCATCGAAGTCAACATTGACTTTTAGCTCGATCGCCCTTGAATCTTGCTTCAATAAATTCTGAACAGTCTTTAAATAAGGATTTTTCGGAATGCTGCTGCCAACTAAGATTAGTCGCCATCCTTGAAAATCTTCGGGATAATCCGCTAGCAAACTGCGGAAAGCTTTAATTAGTTCAATTTGCTTTTTTGTTCCCCCAGCTTCAAACTGTCCCACAGCTAAAATGATGTTTTCTTTCGGCACTTTAACTGTTGCCATTTCTACGGGCGGATAAAGCAGAAAAGTTGGCTGTAGGTTCCAGCGTTTCTCCAACCACTTGACGGTAAATTGACTGTTGGCAATAATGAAAGTGTAATCATCTACAGCAAAGTGACGGTTGCGGAAGGTATTGGGAAAGTGACAGAAAAATACTGAAATTGGCGACAGTGGTTTAACTTTTTCCAGTTGGTTCGCGTTGATGAAAATATCGTAGTTTTTGCTTTCTCTGGCAATTTCATCAAAGGGATTTTCCATATCTTCCACGATGATGCTGGAATCGATGCACTGCATTCCGCGTTTATCGTAAAACGCCAAGGGCATAATTTTAATTTTGCATCCTGAAAGGTTGAGTCCGTACCAGGATTCTAAATCGGAAACAGCAACTGGTTTGTTGGCGATAAAAGTAATGTCAAATTCATTTTGCAGCAGCGAGGCGAGGGTAGCGACGTATTTTTGACCGCCGCCGATAAAATGCAGTCCGTGATCGTAAATGGCGATCGACATTTTGCGATCGCCCCGAACCACCTGTAAGCGAGACAAAATGCGATCGATCTTCATCCGACTGTAAATCACCGCCAACTTTTCCGACAACTGTGGCAATACAGTTTCGATGATTTCTGGTTTCTGATAATCTAGAAGTTTTTTAATCGCTACAAATAAACTCTCGAACAGCAAATCGTACTGCTTATGGGTAAAAAAATCTGAAGTATGAATTGAAGATACTAATTGCAACGGTTCATGTTTCGCCAAATACAAAAACCGATTGCGGTTGCAGAAATACTCGGTGAGTTTGCTGCCTTTACTCGAACCCCGATACTCGTGATGGGCGATAGCGGCGGGAGTATAAAGCATTTTCCAACCGCGTTTGTGGCAGCGTTTGGCAAACTCTACATCCTCAAAATACATCACAAAATCTTCATCTATCGGCCCCACATCTTCCAGACATTTCCTGCGGAAAAGCACCGCCGCCCAACAAAGTCCTTCGACTTCCCGTTCTGTATCGTACTGTCCCGCATCTTTTTCGCCAAAACCGACATCTTGCCAATAAAAATTAGGTAATTGCTGAATACCAGCGCTGTTAATTCGCCCGTCTTTAAACAACAATTTGCCGCTAGTCGCACCTACTTCTTTATTAGTTTCTAGCCGTTTTACAAGAATCTCTAACCAGCGACTGTCAAGGGTAGCATCGTTATTTAGAAACCCGATATATTGCCCTTTTGCTTCGCTGATGCCGAGGTTGAGGGCTTTCGCAAAGTTGTTGGCGGAGTTGACAAAAATCCGAACTTTGGGAAATAGTTCGCGCAGGGAATTAACGGAATCGTCTTGAGAACAATTATCAATTACAATTAAATCAAGTTGCGATTCGGGATACGCAAGTTTTTGTAGAGATTTTAAGCAATCTTTCGTGTGGCGCAGACCGTTATAGTTGACTATAATTAACGAGCATATGGGCAGTGCAGTCATTCGATTTTAGATTTTAGATTTTAGATTTTAGATTGAGGAATTTAAGGATTGAAGAATTTTCGATTTGGGATTAAATCATTGAAAATTTGAATCATTGAAAATTTGAAGGATTGAGGAATTTTCGATTTGGGATTTAGGATTTTAGATTGAGGAATTGAATAATTTTCGATTTTTGATTGAAGCATTGAAGCATTGCTCTCGCGAATAAATCTGGGGCCTTGTGACCAAATTATTTTGGGTCATCTTTGATGCTTTATTTTTGTCGATCGAGCAATTGAGCGGTAATCTTCTCTAAAATAGCAGTATGTTGCTGCTGCACTGCTTTAATTTGCTCTATTTCAGACTGAAAAGTTGCGATCGCTCTTTGTTGAGTCTCAAGCTGTGCTGTAACTTCGGGATATTCGCTGCTGAATTCCGATTCAATTTTTTCAAAGATAGTTTGTTGATTTTCTTGCAATTTTTGCAATTGTGTGCTTAATGTATGCACGACCCGCGTATTAGCAAAATTGTAAATTACTTGTCGTTCGAGTACCGGTCTGAGCAATTTTCGGACTATTTTCCTAACGACGATGACTGCGGAACCGAGTCGCCTTTGGTAAGAGGTAATGGGGATATTATAAATGTCGAAACCTGCTTTTAAAAGGGCGATATCTTCGTCATCTTCATTTTGGGCGATCGCACTATTTTCTGTTCCCAACAGCGACAGCTCAGCAATACCAATTCGCGGCTCCAAAGTTTGCCGCAATTTATGTATTATCTGTTGAGTTGGTATTTCTTCGTACTGCAAACTTTCCTCTCCTTTAGATAACTTACTATGACTTATTATGGAACAGGAATCTTTGCTGTTTCCATCATTGTAATTAATTGTGGAACAGGCCGGAAAGCCTGTTCAAGGGCGGGCAGGATGCCCAACCCCTACTCCCCACAAGAAAATTTATCTCTTGCTAAATCAGGATTATTGCTTCCGATATTGGCAATATCTCAATTTAAGCTATAGCAATCCTAAATCATTTGTGAATTTCTTACTCCCTCCCCGAACCCGCGGGGAGGGTTGGGGGGGGGTAAAAAGTTGACGACTCCTGCAAGGATTGCTATAACTCAATTTGACTGTCATCACCAATCATAAACCGCAGAGCTTTTGGACGAGCCGGTGCATTGGTGAGTTGAGCTCGCTGCCCGATCACGCTGTCAACAATTCGCTGGTGAATGCCAACTATTTTCGCCCCTTGCAATATTACACTGTGTTCGATATCAGCATCAATCATCGTCACGCGATCGGCAATACTGCTGTAAGGCCCGATAAAGCAATTTTCTATGCGGCAATTTTCCCCAATTACCACTGGCCCGCGAACTGTAGAATTAATGATTTCCGTTCCTTCTCCTATTTGCACTCGCCCGATAATTTGACTTTTCGCATCTACTTTTAATTCAGTTGAAGCTACGATACAGCTATCTAAAATGATTTGGTTTGCACTCAGCAAATCATCTTTTTTACCCGTATCCAGCCACCAACCCTCTAAATTGCAGGCTTCTACCTGTTTTTCCTTATTGATGAGTTGTTGAATGGCATCGGTAATTTCGAGTTCACCCCGGGGCGAAGGTTGAATTTGATCGATCGCCTCGTGGATAGTAGGAGCAAAAAAGTAAATCCCCACCAGTGCTAAATTGGACGGCGGAACCTTGGGCTTTTCTACTAACTGCAAAACTCGGCCTTTCTCATCAACTTTTGCCACACCGAAAGCAGAGGGATTGGAAACGGGACGCAGCATAATCAGAGCGTCTAGTTTCTGCGTGTTAAAAATCTCTAAAAACGGATCTAACTGATTCTGAATTAAGTTATCTCCCAAATACATAATAAATGGAGAATCGCCCAAAAACGGTCTGGCAACTTTTACCGCGTGAGCGAGCCCTGCCGGCTCTGCTTGCAAGATATAAGTAATTTTCGCACCGAAGCGAGATCCATCTCCTGTTTTCGTCTTCACCTCTTCCCCGGTTTCGGGACTAATAATAATCCCAATATCCGTAATCCCAGCCGCCACAATTCCTTCAATTCCGTACCACAGTATCGGCTTATTTGCTACAGGAACCAACTGCTTAGCACCCGTATAGGTGAGGGGACGCAAGCGTGTTCCTTTACCGCCAGAGAGGATGAGTGCTTTCATTGGGTGAACTCTGAGTTATGCTTTAGGGTTTGCGGTGCTGGCAACTATTGCCTGCACTTGTTGCTCTTGTTGATTTTAAACTACCGCTACCCCGCTGGCAATAGTTGCAGTGTCTCCTGACACCAATGATTTATTTTGCTCATACTTTTATAGTGCTGGACACACAGAGTTTCAATCGATTTTAGATTTTAGATTTTAGATTTTAGATTTTAGATTTTAGAATTGACTTGCGCGAGATAAATACGTTCGGCAAGTTTCATCGGATACAGGTTTTTTATTTCTGGACGGATGAATCACGTGGCGGGTATCCTCGATGCTTTCGGTCAGAAACCAGGTTTATTGCCACAGGAAGCAGTTAAAAGCTGAGTTTTTTGTCAAAAAAACCCTTTCTTAAGGTTGCAAGTGCGCCCGTCCCGATTTAATTGTCTACCCTTTTAATAGCGGCCATATCGGGCAATCAATTGACTACCACTATTGTTTTGATTTGTCAACCAAGCCCACATCTGATCGCCCAGACAAAAATGCCACCATTCGTTTGGATGCTGCTGAAAACCCGCAGCTATCATCGCATCTTTTAATATTTTCCTGCGACGGTGATATTCTTGTTTTTTCGGATCCTTACTATTACAGAAGTAATCTGGATAAGAACGTTCTGATATTTCATCAATCGGAGAACCCATATCAATTTGCAGATTGTTTTCATCCACTAAAGTTATATCTAAAGCTGCACCTGTACTGTGAGGGGGCGGCGTTGCGCGATCGAGGCTGGGTAGTGCCCAAAATTGATATACGTGTTCTATAATCACTTGGCGTTTGTCTTCGGAAACCGGAAATTCGCAGCCTTGAGCTATGGCAATTTGATTAAAAGTATAATCTACCATAAATTGCTGCACTTCCACGGGTCGATAAGCGTCAAATATCAGAATTTTCCAATTTTGATGATTTTGCTGTAGCTGGGTTTGAGCTGCGATTAAACTATCTACAACTCCTTGCCGCAAATAGTAAGGCGAATCTGCTTTGCTATTGTGATAGGGAGCACCCAACTTTTGATAAGGGTGCGGCATTTCAAAGACAAAATGTTCTGTTGGAATAGGGACTAAAGGTTCGCCACATTCGTCGATCGCTATTTGCTGGTATGGTTTCATATCAAGGTGTTACCCTACTTTATGATTACTGATGAACTACAATACTCAGTATATGCTTTTCACTTGAGTCAGCCGCGCGGCAAATAGCAAAGCAGCTAGAATATCCTCATGTTCTAAATCGTCATAGTCATCTACAATTTCTTTAGCATTCATACGAGAACTGAGTAATTCAAGAATTAACTCTACTGGATATCGGAGACCGCGAATACAGGGTTTTCCGTGGCAGATATTTGGATCGAGTGTGATGCGCTGCAAAAGTTCGTTTTCCATATTTTAGGAGCACATATTAAATATATCCTAACCTAAAGAGCGTAGCTTTGGATCGGTTTGTAGTAAGGACTTTAGTGCTTTCAATCTTCACCTAAAGTCCTAAAGTCCTTACAGCCAAAAAATCCTAACTTTGGCGGTAAGCAACTACCGCATAAAATGGATCGCCGCTTGGTATTCGCAGCATTTGCATAAAACTCGGCAAGTTAGGCTTGCGAGCAATTACTTCCGGCTTGCTAAATCCGGGTATATTCGCTCCTTTGACAGAATCAAAGTAACTCTTGACTAATTCTACCCGATCGCCCTCGGAACCTTCCCGCCAAGCCGCGATCGCCTTTTGATAAAACATCCGGTTGGAAAAGCTCATAATTGCTACGCCACCAGGCTTCAAAATGCGGTGAATCTCGGCAAAAATCGCATCCGGGTGCTGCAAATACTGTACCGAAACACAGTTGACAACGGCGTCAAACTCTGCATCCGGCAGTGGCAATTTGGGATTTGCGTTCAAATTCTGCACGAAATAATGATTCAGTCTGCGATTTTTTGCCAACTCTTCTTCATTCATGCCGTGCCCTTCAACATGGGCAAATTGCATCTCGTCGGGCAAGTGAGAAACCCAACTGCTCATCATATCAAAGACCCGAGTATTCGGTTTCAGCCGTTCCCGATACAAATCGGTTAGTTGCTGAATGAATCCATCGTCTACGTGCGTTACAAACCGAGGATAGGAGTAGAACAAATTGTCGTCGGTGTCATCTAACTTGGTGCGCTGGTCGGCTGGAAGCAACATAAATTCAGATCGCGAACTAGATTTACTCTTTCTAGTTTAAGAACAATTAAGAATTGTTAACATATCCGGCAGAGGGTGGATTCCCGCTTTTAGCGTAGCATTCGATCGCCAAAAAACTGACTTGCACCCTTTGGGGCTTGTGGCAAGAAGACGGTTTGCCGACTTCCAGCATTGGCGACAAACTGCAAGAGGTAGGCCAGACGCTGACAGGCGCGATCGATCGCATGGAAGAAACAGGCCTAGTCCGCCGGGAGAGATCCACGCGCGGCTGACAGATGCAGGTAGGGAACTGCAAAACGTCCTACCGCCGCTAGTAGCTGAAATCCGAGACAAGTCAATGACTGGAATTTCACAGCCCGATCAAGAACGCTTCTGAGAATCGATCGGGCGATCGTCAATCTTTCCTAAACCGACAAATCGCTCTTTTGGATGAAACGCAGGAGCCTCTACCTCTACTAAATTATAAATAACCGCAAAATACTACGCACTCTTAAAAACAGCAGTCTTAATAAATACTTGGACACGGATACACGGATGAATTTATAAGTCGGGGATTTGAGTTGTTTAGGGTTAAGGCCGACTAGCAGCAGAAATCCCGGACTTCTGGGAGTTGGAGAAGTTTGAGAAGTCGGGAATTTGATTATTTTCGGTTAAAGGCGATCGCCCTTGCAATATCATCTTAAAAAGTTAGGTATCTGGTATAGCGATCCTCGCATCATTTCCATAATTCTTGTAGGGGTAGCACTACCCCTACAAATCCTCATGAATGATGCGAGGATTGCTATAGTGAAAACCCAACCGAAATCTCGTTCACCAGCTAGAAAACGTATTGTTGCTTTGTGATGAGTGGCGATCGATTCAAATCGGAAAAATCTAATTGCCAAGAAAACCCTTCTATGGTATACTAGAAGATTGTGAATATTAATCAAAAGTAAAGTAACAAGCCGGGAGAAATCAAAATGACACAGCAAACCCTGCACGGAACCAGCCGCAAAAGAAAAAGAACATCCGGTTTTCGCGCCAGAATGCGTACCGTAACCGGTCGATTGGTAATCAAAGCTCGCCGCAGCAAAGGTCGCCACCGCCTCGCAGTCTAGCACTGCATCAAGGTTGAGAGGCCTCAACGATCGCCCTACGCCATGTTGCCCGATACAAACCGACTTAAGCACCGAAAAGACTTCAGCGCCGTATACCGCAAGGGAATGCGCCGTAACTCGGCCCATTTCAGCTTAAAAGCTCTGCGTAAACCAAAAAGCGCCGACTTTGCGAAACCGACAGCCGAAAAATCCTTGCAGCCAACTCGCACAGGCATTTCCATCAGCCTGAAAGTCAGCAAACGCGCTGTAGTCCGCAATCGGATTAAGCGTCAGATTCGGGCAGCTTTGCGACAGCTATTGCCCCGATTAAAATTCGGGTGGGATTTAGTAATTGTCGTGCGTCCGATCGCACAAGAGTGCAATTATGCAGAAATTCTGCAAGAATTAGAGCAGTTGTTGGTAGAAGCCGAGGTACTAGATGGGAATTCGAGAGGAAGTATATTATGAAGGCGGCCCCGCGCCCGGAGACTTGATCCTCAATTTACTCCTGGGGCTGACTGTGGTGGGAATCCCCCTAGCAGTAGGAGCAATTGTCCGGGCTCTGTGGCTGCGGTATCGGATCACGAGCCGCCGAGTGTCCGTAACTAGCGGTTGGATGGGGGGCGAACAGACAGACGTTATCTACTCAGATATAGTCAAAATCGTCACAGTACCTCGCGGTTTCGGGACTTACGGAGACATGGTGCTCACCATGAAAAATGGCAGCCGCTTGGAACTCAGAGCTATGCCGAAATTTCGAGCAATGTATGACTACATTAACGAAAAACTGCCCGCAGCCGCTCAAAAAGCAAACGCGGCCCAAGCTAAATAACCGAACCGCTTTCACCCAGATTAGAGGCCCAATTCAGTGCGAGTATTGGCAAACTCATTAAAACAAACCCGCAGACCGGGCGGTCGATCGACGGGCAATGTCCTAAGATAGAGACAAAACCCTAAAAATTGAGGCGGCTCGCCTTCAGCGGGTAAAAATAGTTCTCAACAGCAAACATAGAGCACCTAAATTAACTCAAAGCGAATGGATTTCGGTATCTCGTTTCTCTCCAACAACCTCATGCTTCCGATCCTAGATTTTTTCTACGGGATCGTGCCAAGCTACGGTTTAGCGATCGTAGCTCTGACGCTCGTGATTCGCTTTGCTCTTTATCCTCTCAACGCAGGCTCTCTTCGCAATATGCGGCGCATGAAAGTAGCGCAGCCATTGATGAAAGAGCGAGTAGATCAAATTCAAAAACTCTATAAAGACAATCCTGCCAAACAGCAGGAGGAAATGAGCAAAGTATACAAAGAATTTGGTAATCCTCTAGCAGGATGCTTCCCCTTAGTGCTGCAAATGCCAGTGCTGTTTGCACTGTTTGCAACGCTCAGGGGTTCGCCGTTTTCTGACATAAATTACAGCGTTAACGTTCAAGTTTTGCCCAAAGAACAAATCGAAACTGTTCAACCGCAAGCTTTTGCTACACCGCCCCAAAATATTTACGTCACAGGTACTTTTCATGCTCCAGTTGTGGGGGTAATTCCAGGGGGCGACAAAATCGCAGTCGGCGACACAACAAAGATAAATTTTCAAACCCCAGAGGGCAAACCTCTAAAAGTTTTAGCTGCAGAAAATAAGAGCGAAATCGACTTTGAACCCGGCTGGAAAGTCATCAAAGGCGAAGAAGTGGTCAAGGTAGATGAACAGGGCAACATCACAGCCTTAGCGCCCGGTGAAGCCACAGTTCAAGGCACAATCCCCGGATTGGCTAGTAACAAAGGATTCCTGTTTATTGAAGCTCTAGGCCGCGTTGGCGCGATCGACTCAGACGGTACACTCCACTGGGATATTTTGGTGATGATCCTGGGCTTCGGCATCAGTTTGTACATCAACCAAACCCTTTCAGGACAAGCACAAGGGCCAAACGACAACCCCCAACAGGCTACAGTTAACAAACTGACGCCAGTCATATTTTCAGGGATGTTTTTGTTCTTCCCGCTGCCCGCCGGCGTGTTGATGTATATGCTGATTGCTAACATCTTCCAAACAGTTCAATCGTTTATTTTGTCGCGAGAACCGCTGCCCGAAAACCTCCAAAAAATAGTGGACGAAGCAGAGGCGAAAACCCAAAAAGAACAAGGATTAGATGCACTTCCCTTTGAGCCCAAGCGTTCTAAGAAAAAGGCTTGATTTTAACAACAATGAAAGACTCTCAAATGCAGCGCGGACAGGCATGGTTAGAAGAATTGCTACAACTGTCCGCAATTCCTTCAAAAGTGGTATGCGAACAACAAAAAGATTGCTATTGGATGACAATAGATGAAAGCAATCTGACTCCCGAACAAGTTGCAATCTTAGTCGGGCCAAACGGTAATGTAATAGATGCCATTCAGTACCTCTGTAACACGGTTCAGAATATAGGTCAGGAAGTAGAGGAGTCAATTCCTTATACAGTTGAACTAAATGGCTATCGCATCCGCCGCCAAGAAGAATTGCGATCGATGGCAGAGTACGCAGCAGATCAAGCCCGATCGACGGGAGTTGAAGTTGAAATAAAATCGCTGTCTTCGGCAGAACGCCGTCAAGTCCACAGCTTTTTGAGCGAATGTGAGGATATAGAAACTTACAGTCAAGGACAAGAACCCGATCGGCGTTTGGTAGTGCGGCTGCGCTGACGCTAAAGAAGGAAGAAGGAAGAAGGAAGAAGGAAGAAGTTAAAAATTAACTATTCCTTTTGACCTTTGAATTCAAGAAGTAGGAAGGCAAAAGATTATGGAGACAATTTATATCCCTCATCTCCTCACAAAAAGTGAGCGGAAAGAGGTCATTGATTTTGAAGAATTTATCCCCGATTTAGAAACTCTTACTCCGGTGCGAGGACGACTGCAAGTGACTCACCAAGGGAATTATCTTGAGGTGAAGGCGAAAGCAGAAACAATAGTTACTCTCACCTGCCACAGATGCTTGAAACAATACAATCATCGTTTGGCACTCAACTCATCGGAACTAATCTGGCTCGAAGAAACAGCAAATCAAACAGATTCCAGTTCAGCAGAAATAGAAGTGGCTTTAGAAGATTTGGTGGAAAATTTGTCCCCAGGTGGCTATTTCTCTCCGGGCGATTGGGTGTACGAGCAAATGTGTTTGGAACTGCCGCACAAACAGATATGCGATATTGAATGTCCGGGAATTTCTTTAACTGATGATGCCAATACAGAAAGCACCGAAACAGTCTCAGACAGTCGCTGGGCGTCTCTGGAAGCACTTAAACGGCAATTGCCTTAGTCAGTTGGCAGTGGGCAGTTGGCAGTGGGCAGTTGGCATTAGCTAATAAGAAATAACAAAGAACAAATAACAAATAACCACTGACAACTAACAACTAACCACTGACAACTGACTAATGACTATTTTTAGCGACGAGTTTGAACTACTCCTGCGATCGCGCTACCCCCTAATTTACATTCCCACACGGGAAGAAGAGCGCGTAGAAGCCGCGATCGCCCAAAGTGCCAAAAAACAAGGTTCTCGCGCCGTCTACATCTGGGATTTTGTTGATGGCTACCAAGGCAATCCCAACGATACAGGTTTTGGCAAGCGCAACCCGCTCCAAGCTTTGGAATTTCTCGAAAAATTGCCCGCCAGCGCGCCGGCAATTTTTATTCTGCGCGACTTTCAGCGGTTTTTGGAAGATGTCTCGATTTCCCGCAAGCTGCGGAATTTGGCGAGACTCCTCAAATCAGTACCCAAAAATATTGTCATCATATCTCCTCTAGTTTCGATCCCCGAAGACCTCAGCGAAGTGATGACTGTTTTGGAGTTTCCCCTGCCTGCGGCGGCGGAAATCAAAATTGAGGTGGAAAGACTGTTAGGGGCTACCGGACAAGCCATTGAAGGGCGTTTGCTGGATGAAATGGTGCGCTCCTGTCAAGGGCTGTCGATCGAACGAATCCGCCGAGTTTTGGCAAAGGCGATCGCCACCAGAGGCGAACTCCATTCCGACGACGCGGAACTGATTTTAGAAGAAAAGCGCCAAACAATTCGCCAAACTCAAATTCTGGATTTTTACCCAGCCCGCGAAAATATCTCCGATATCGGCGGTTTGGACAATCTCAAAGAATGGCTGCTGCGGCGCGGCGGTGCTTTTTCCGATCGAGCCCGCCAATACGGTTTGCCGCATCCCAGAGGTTTGTTGTTAGTCGGAATTCAAGGAACCGGAAAATCCTTAACAGCAAAGGCGATCGCCCACCACTGGCATTTGCCTTTGCTGCGGTTGGATGTCGGGCGCTTGTTTGCCGGATTAGTCGGAGAATCGGAATCCCGCACCCGGCAAATGATTCAGCTAGCCGAAGCTTTGGCCCCCTGCGTGTTGTGGATTGACGAGATTGACAAAGCTTTTGCCGGATTAGACGGTAAAGGGGATTCCGGGACAACCAGCCGGGTGTTCGGGACATTTATTACTTGGTTGGCAGAAAAAACTTCGCCGGTGTTTGTAGTCGCAACAGCCAACAACATCCAGTCTTTGCCGCCAGAAATGCTGAGAAAAGGCAGGTTTGACGAAATATTTTTTGTGGGTTTGCCCAGCCAGGAGGAACGGCGGGCGATTTTTGAGGTACATTTGTTGCGGTTGCGATCGCACAGCATCAAAAATTACGATGTAGAGCGCTTGGCTTACGAAACTCCCGATTTTTCAGGGGCCGAAATCGAGCAAACTTTGATTGAAGCAATGCACATTGGGTTTAGCCAAAATCGAGACTTTACCACTGATGATATTTTAGAATCAGCTAGTCAGATGGTGCCCTTAGCCAGAACGGCTCAAGAACAAATCCAGTTTCTCCAAGATTGGGCCGCTGCTGGGAAAGCTCGCCTTGCTTCTAGATACGGCAGTCTGAGCCGCCGGATTCAAGGCTAACCTTTTGAAGTCAGTAGTCAGTAGTTCGTAATCACTTGTCAGTGGGCAGTTACCAGATTTTACTCAATATTCAGCAGTCAACACTCAACCTTCTTCCTTCTTCCTTCTTCCTTCTTCCTTCTGCCCTCTGCCTTCTGCCTTCTGCCTGACATCCGTTACATCCGTTACAGCATCCGTTGCCGAACTTCCTTCATTTGCGGTTTTATGAACACTGTATATAGCGTTTTCAAATTTTTAGTGGGTTTTCTGCTCGCGATCGTCCTGATGGCAGGTGCTAGCGTGGCTGCTGCACTTTACTTTGCCGCTAAGCTAACTACTATCCCCGAAAAACCTGTTTTTTCCAACGACAAAACACCAGCTCAGGTTGCGGGCGCTGCGCCGAAGTCAACAGCCCAGGCTAGCCCTGTTTCTACATCTAGCGATGCCCCGTCTCCCAAACCGCTGGAACCGGGAGCTTACCGCGCGATGGTGACTCAGCCGATCGGCTTAATTCTCCGCGATACTGGTAGCCGAGACTCGAACCGCATTGGCGGTGTTGCTTACAAGGAAAGAGTCGTAGTTTTGGAAGAGTCGCCCGACAAAGAGTGGCAGCGAATTCGCATTGAGGATGGCAATCGCGAAGGTTGGGTCAAAGGTGGCAATACTGAAAGAATTGAGGGCGAATAGGAATTAGATAACAAATATACTCATCTCATTGTGAGGGCAGCGAACCAATCGCAGTGTGAAAATTGTTCACCAACGCCGGGTTTTTTCCTGTGTATTGTTGCCAAGGGCTATATACACATTTATTGCAAAAAGTCAAGTTAAATTTATTTTCGATATTTGAGATTGCAGTTTGATGCGCTGAGACTGCGGGTGCGATCGCCCCTGCAACATCCTGAATTTGACATAAAAGCCCAGCAGACAAAAGGTTTCAAGAGATCAAAGTCAACATAAAAACTTGAAAAAACATAATTTTAACTTATGTAATTCAGGAGAGTATGTTAAGAAAATTAGCAAAATTTTAAGGTTAGTTGCAAAACCCAGGCTGTTGTCACCGCTGAACAGGTAAGAGTGGTAGCTTGGATTACAAGATGTAAGTTTTCTGCTATTGAGCTAGCAACAATAAAAAATATGTACGACAAACGTCCCGATCGAGATTTGGCGACTGCTGCTGTTACTGCAGCTTTGGGAGCTGGGGTCGTTACCTCTTTTGCGGTGAGCAGAGGCCAAAACCCGCTAGTAGCCATCGCAATTACTATTTTTGCAGCGGGAGTAGCTGTAATTTGCGATCGGTTCGGCTTAATTTAAGCGAGCGTCGATTTTTTAATACACAGTCAACTTACGAGATGTTACACCATTCTCACTAAGCTTTTTATGAACAGGCAAGAAGCCTATTCCACAAGAAAATTCACTCTTTGTGGAACAGGCATCTTGCCTGTTCTTAAGAATGATGCAAGATGTGAGCTTATCAAAAAATCCCCGTTCTATTTGCAACTAGCAAAAGTGGGGATTTTTAGTGGCTAGTTTTTTGGTTAATCAGCGGTACTTTCCTAGACGCACTCGCCACATGAAGAAGCCGCGTTTCTTAACAAAAAACCTGCGATTTCAGGCTCTTTACCCGACAACAAATTAAGGTGAGGACAACCTGCGCCCAAGTCTTGTGGGAATTTCTGCGGCAGCCAGATAAAATATTAGCCAGCACTACCCCAGAACTTAATTGTCTTTTGACCTTAAAGGCTAAGACTATGCCTGCAAACTTTTTTGCTGAGTCTCGCGTCTCTAGAAGCAGCAATGCTATCTTGGTTGTTACCTGTAATTATTTTTGACAGTAAATTTTTTAGAAAAACGGGTGCTTCGCGCTTTCCCAGTAGAACTTAGCGTTGATAAAATCCAAGCCAAGCGTGCTAAAAATGATTTTTGGCAGTTTGCTCACACAACCCACCCACAATTTCACACTAAAAAATTATGGAATCTCTTGCTTACCTCGAACTTGCTCTTGTTTGCGAAGCACCCGCCGAGTCGAAAATTTTTGATGAGCCCAAGTGGCAAAACCTATCGAGTCAGACTTACGTCCGTTTGCTGTCTGTGGCTTTGATGCTGTCGGTTTTGAGTGCAGCCGGTTCGGCTTTTGCTCAAATAGATCCGGGATATCCAAATTTGCGCTCTGTTCAAGACAGGTTGCGGGAACTCGGTTATTTTCCCAGATCATCGACAGGTCAACTCGGCCCGGTAACAAAACAGGCGCTGACTAACTTTCAGCGAGACTATCAACTGTCGCTGACTGGTAGGCCCGATCGAGCTACTGTGATCGCACTCAACAGTTTTGCCGGGGACGATCGACCTTTTAATACTATTTATACAAATTATCGGGAGCTGCGTTTTGGAGACGCGGGTGCAGATGTTTCAGCTCTCCAGCGCAGGTTAAAGCAGCTAGGCTACTTCAGCGCCCATCCCACAGGGAGTTTTCGCGAAGTTACTCAAAATGCGGTTAGATACTTCCAGCGAATTAATCGACTGCGGGTGACTGGAATTGCCAATAGGCAAACTTTAGCTTTGCTGTTTGGTTCCACCCGGCCGATTCCCCCCGTTACTCTTCCGGGGGATATTTCGGGAAATGGCGGTTGCAAGGGGCTGCGGTTCGGGGACAGAGGGGCGACGGTAGACTTGATCCAGCGGCAATTAAAAGCTTTGGGCTATTTTGAAGGCGGCGTTGACGGCAAGTTTCGGGAACGCACTCTCTACGCTGTGACTCGTTTTCAGCAAGATTACAATCTCGTTTCTGACGGCTGCGCTGACACTGCTACTTTGACTGCTATAGATGCCCAGATGAGGCAAGCTCAAATTACCTCATGGACTGAGGAAGATTATCAACAGAGTAATGCCGGAGATTTTCTGGAGTTGGGCGACAGAGGCCGAGAAGTAGAATTTGTCCAGCGGCGGCTGCAAGAATTGGGTTATTACAGGAGCCAGATTCACGGTTGGTTCGATCGACCAACTCAAGCAGCTTTGATCCGCTTTCAGAGAGATAGCGGGATGTTCGGGACTGGAAGAGTCGATCGCAGCACTCGATCGGCTTTGTGGCAAGGCAACAGGCAGGCCTCCGCGCCTGTGCCGCAAATTGCCGCTGGTTTGCGACGGGGCGATACTGGGCCTGCTGTCCGACAACTTCAGTCTGCGCTCAGAAGTCTGGGCAAAAACCCCGGCCCGGTGAACGGAGTATTTGGAGCCGAAACCGAGTTTGCCGTGCTGTCGTTTCAGCAGGAACGCAATTTGTCACCGGCGACGGGTATTGCCACTCCGGCGACTTGGGCTGCGCTCCAAAACGGATTAGCTGGGCGGCTAGCTGTTCCTGCTGTTCCAATTAGCAGCAGTTTCAACTCTCGTCGATCGAGCATTCAGCAATTACAAAGGCGGCTGCAAGACCTCGGCTTTTACACAGGCTCGATCAGCGGAGTTTTTGATACTCCCACGAGAGACGCCCTCGATCGAGCTCAGCGCAGTTACGGGGTCAGCAGCGACGATTTGTTGAGCCAAACTTTTTAGCCCCAGCCTTGCGGCTACATCAAGGAAATCGGGTTTCTGCTTTCCGACTCATTCCTGAAATGATGTATTTTTCCTAAGAAACCCGGTTTCCGCGTAACTGCGATCGCACTTGGGCTACCGATTTTTGTTAAAAATTGTAACAAGCCGTACTTAAAATGCGAAAATAGTGTACCGTCACTCGATTGAATCCGGGGCGCTGCTGCCGTTTTGGGCGATCGACCTCGGACAAGACCAATTGCTAGAAACCAAAGACGGCCATCCCATCCGCAAAGCTTCGTGGCACACCGTATGAATGGTTAGCTGGCAGTCTAGCAGGTGCAACCCAGACTTTTCAGCTTGCTTCATGCCAATTTTCAAAATCGAATCGTTGTTAAATTCGATCGTTCTGTTGCACTGAACGCAGACTAGGTGGTGGTGGTGATGCGGGTAAGGCTGGTTTATTTCATAGTGTTTGTGACCTTCTGCTAGTTCGAGTTCGCGGAGGAGGCTCATCCTTGCCATTAACTTTAAAGTTCGGTAAATGGTAGACAAGCTAATGTTTTCGCCGCGATTTTTTAACAAAGTGTACAAATCCTCCGCACTCAGGTGATTGCCTTTGGGGAGGTTCTGAAACACGTGCAAGATGGTTTCCCGTTGGGGAGTCATCCGCCAGCCTTTGTCATTGAGTTCGGATTTGAATGAGGACGCGGTATAAAGTGCCATAGTGACCCTCTCAAGAAAGTCTGCCTATTGACAATAATACACAACGATCGAGATATTTTGCAAATATCGCAGCTTATTGAAAAAAGATTGAGGAAAAAATTTGGTTTATGATATTTATTGACTTTTAACCAGCTTTATGAATGATATCAAATCCGGTAGCATCGGAATTATTCCTCTCTGTATTCTCTCCCTCTGCGTTCTCTGCGCCCTCTGCGGTTAAATCATTCCGATAGAACCGGAAACGATATGAAAGCATCCAGGATACAAGCCCCCGGATTCATCCGTGGGGTCAATTCTTTAATCTAAAATCTAAAATCTAAAATCTAAAATCGATTGACTTGCTGCAGAGGACAGAGAAGCTGTTGAGAAGTAAATATTGTTACTTCTGCCGAATGCCTCATGCCTTCTGCACAAGTGCCAAATGCCTTGATCCCTGATTAATCGCGCTGACTGACCGCCCAAATTTAAGTCAAAGACTCCAGATAGTCGCGGACGCGGTTGCGACGCTTAGGTTGGCGGAGTTTTTGCAAAGCTTTGGCTTCAATTTGACGCACTCGTTCGCGGGACAAGTCGAGGGCGCGACCGATTTCTGCCAGCGAATAGGGGTGTCCGTCACCCAAACCAAAGCGCATCAGAATTACATCTCGCTCGCGGCTGGTCAAATCTGCCAGCAATTGCTGCAAGTCGCGGTGCAGAGCTTCTCGCATCAGCATTTCTTCTGGGGAGATGCTGTCGGTTTCGAGCAAGTCGCCCAACTCTGTATCTTTTTCGTTGCCCACTTTAGTTTCCAAAGAAACAGAACGGGGGACTCGCAGCAAAACTTCTCGGACTTGGGGCGCCGTCATGTCCAACTCAACAGCGATGTCTTCGATCGTAGCTGTCCGACCTTTTTCTTGAGAAATTTTGCGCTGGGCTTTTTTGATTTTGTTCAGTTTTTCGGTGATGTGGACGGGGAGGCGAATGGTGCGGCTTTGAGTGGCGATCGCCCGCGTAATTCCCTGCCGAATCCACCAGTAGGCATAGGTGCTAAACCGATAGCCCCGCGTCGGGTCAAACTTTTCTACAGCTCGCTCCAGTCCGAGAGTACCTTCTTGTATTAAGTCGAGCAATTCTAAACCGCGATTTTGATATTTTTTCGCCACCGAAACCACCAGGCGCAGGTTCGCCTTAATCATGTGGTCTTTCGCTTCGATGCCTTCAGCTTGAACTCTTTCGATCGTCTCAACCGTCATCTCGGCTAACTCGGCCCACTGGCGCTTGCCTTCGGCCATAATTCGCTTGAGTTCTGGCACGTCACCGACGCCGGCAGTTAATGCCCAGCGTTCCAAGGAAGGTTTGTGTCCCAACTGTGCGGACAAGCGATCGCGCACTTCAATTAAATGCACGAAACGCGCAATTAGCCCTTCTTCCTGGGAGGCGACGGTGTTGCGTAATTCCAGCAATTTGATATAGCGCTGAACTTTTTGAGCTTCCGAGACTTCTTCGTCTCTACCCAAGAGACGAACCCGACCTATTTCTTGGAGGTACAGGCGCACTAAATCTGTAGTGCGACGGTTGGCATTTTTTTGCAATTTGGCTGCTGGGTCTGCATCTTCTGTCTCTGCTGGGTCTTGGTCGAGCAGTTCGTCTCCAGCTTCTTCAACATCTTCATCCAACACATCACCTGGCAAGGGATTGACTCGCAGTTGTTCGTCGAATTCAGCTTCAGCGTAAAAAGAGGTGGCTGGCATAGTGATTTTCTCAGTGGCTCCGGTGAAAAGATGCTACGCTTGGCGGTTATTTATAATTAAGATGCCCACTTGGTTAAGACGAAGCATCACCGCTTTGTGTTTCTTTAGTAACTTTCCTGACTTTTTTGCTGTTGGAGAGATCGAACTTTTGCTGCCCCACTTGTTTTACCAAGATTCTGGAAAACGCTAAGAACTTTCTGATGTAACAGGTTGAAGGCCCGAAAAGTGTGTTGTACTTCTTTGTTTATGTAGCTAGTATAGATAGTGACTCGCTATAAACAAGTGACGTTAGTCAGAAGTTAAGTTAATCTTCATCACCGATTACCTGGTTCCCGATCACTTCGGAAAATTAGCCATTTTTTTAATAAAACTTTATATAACTCGGCGCTCTTGATTAAATACGCTGCCGTGAGCGCGGAAGTTTAATCCATTATAGAATATGGGTCTCAGAGTTGCTAGAGTCCCCTGTACCGAGTTATTGGCTGACGCAAAAACCGGGTTTCTCGATGTCTTTTGCGTAAGTCATGAGTTTGAGGGGGCGATCGACCGATAATTGTTTTGCTATGGGCTGCTGCTTCGGGCTTAACATCAGGCCGAGAACCCCAGCATCAGAAACGGGGTTTTTTGCACCATGCCGTCACAGAAAGCGCAGGTTTTTCGTTGCTGTTGACTCGATCGGGTCTTAAAGCCCTGGACGTAGGGGTGCGTCGAAACCGGGTTTTTTCACCAAAATACTTGATTAAAGCCCTAAATCTCGGTTAAAAAACCCGGTTTCTTTGTGGGCGAGTGGCTCAATCCTATCTTACTGAGAATGGTGCGATCCTCTTCGAGGGCTTCGCTAACGGGCGCGAGTCAACTCAAATTAAAATTGCTAGCGTGGGTAAAGTTTCATCAGTTCCCTCACCTGTTCGGCGTGATAGGAACTGCGAGTTAAGGGAGAAGCGACAACTTGCAAGAATCCCAAAGATTCGCCAAACTTTCTCCAAGCATCAAACTGTTCTGGAGGCACAAAGTTTTCGACGTTCAAGTGCTTTTGAGTCGGTTGCAGGTACTGTCCAACTGTTAAAATATCGCAGCCGACAGCCCGTAAGTCCTGCATCGCCTCCCGAATTTCGGCGTCTGTTTCTCCGAGTCCCACCATGATGCCGGATTTGGTGTAAACCCCAGGTGCGAGTTCGCGGCTTCGCTGCAATAGTTCCAAGGTGCGATCGTACTTTCCTTGCGGCCGCACCTTCCGGTAAAGTCGCTTTACGGTTTCGGTATTGTGGTTGAGTACCTCTGGCCCGGCTGCGAGAATAATTTCTAAAGCTTGCCAGTTGCCGCACAAGTCGGGAATCAAAACTTCTATAGTTGTATCGGGCATCGCCGATCGCACTGCTTGAATGCACTCGACAAACTGAGACGCGCCCCCATCCGGCAAATCGTCCCGGTTGACAGAGGTAATCACGACGTGGTTGAGTTTAAGCCGCTGCACCGCTTGGGCCAATCTTTGGGGTTCTGTGGGATCTAAAGGTTGGGGCTTTTTCTCAAAATCGATGTCGCAGTAAGGACAGGCGCGGGTACAAGCCGGGCCCATAATCAAAAATGTCGCAGTACCTGCGTTGAAGCATTCACCGATGTTCGGACACGACGCCTCCTCGCAAACCGTATTCAGGGATAAATCCCGCAAAATTTCTTTGACGTTGCCGACGCGCTCCCACTGGGGGGCTTTAACTCGCAACCACTGGGGCTTAACTGTCACGTCTGTCTCCGCCTGAGTAGTGTTTTACAAATAATTATATACGAGGTTGCTAAATTTTTACTTGAATGTGATAAGCTTAAAATCTAGTGACTAATTTCGGGATGTAGCGCAGCTTGGTAGCGCACCTCGTTCGGGACGAGGGGGTCGCAGGTTCAAATCCTGTCATCCCGATTGCTTTTAACTCTTCACGGGTAACGGGTTTCAGATTTATTACCTTCTTGGACATTTGACTTTCCGCTCATCTTTCGCTCAGTCCGACTCTTCTAAGTAGCTGAGTATCTCCAACAGTGCCTCCATGTCAGCCAAGTCTGCCCTCGACTTTTTGCGCCGCGCTTTCAACTGGTTGAGCAAGTCGGCCGGCTCTGGGAAATCGGGAAAATTTTTCCTGGCTGCATCATTTTTTGATTTTTGTCTCAGGTCGGAGAGTTCTGTCTCAAGTCCCTCCCGATCGCGCCGCACTTCCTTGAGCTCTTGCTCCAACATCTGCACCTTCAGCCCTAAATCGCCGTTGCGCTCGTGTAACTGATTCAGTTCTTTATCCCATTCTGCAAGCTGCTTGTTGGCCGCTTTCAATTCCTGCCTGAGTGATTCATCGTTGCCGTCACTCAGGCACTCAATTTTCCCAAGCGTTCTTCAATCCCTGCTAACTTAGCTGCTAGCAGAGTGTCTAGTTTATTGTCTAGCAGTTTGTCTAGCACTGGTTCGATGTCCAAAATTTCGGACACTTGTGTTTGAGGTTGGGTTAGCGGCGCCGCTATTGCTTGGTTGGCCGCTTGCTCTAAAGTTCGCACTACCCAAGCATTGACGCTCAAACCCTCTGCGGCTGCGACATCTTTAATGGTTTCGAGCAAGTCTCGGCGGCCGTCCAATCTCAAGTTAAGCTGGCATCTGTCTGTCATGTCTAGTACCTGTCTAGTGATTGTCTAGTTAGATACTAGCACCTTGTCTAGTCATTGTCTAGTGATTGTCTAGTTAGATGCTAGCACCTGTCTAGTAGTCGTCTAGTTGGTTAGCACCGAGTTGTTCCAGACGTTCTTCAATGACAGTTATTCGTTGAATTAGTGGGGCAATGCGATCGGATATCAGTAGGTCTACACTTTTGGCGGTCACTGTAGACACGAGGCTTGTGTCACTCTCTGTAGCCACCGCTGTAGACGTGCCTGAGACTTCCTTGAGAATGCGTTGTGCAGCTTGACTAAGCGACTCACCGTCTAGCTTCTGAGCTTCTATCCAGTTCAGGAAGTGACCGGATGCCCTGAATGATACGACTTGACTCTGACTCATTGTAGACACCTGTATACAGTATTTGTCTACAATAACTGATGTCTGTCTACAGTGTCAACAGTTTGTCTACAAAACTTGTAGACACGAAAATCCCCCAATTAAGGGGGAGAGGAATTGAGCCGTTAGTTGTCAGGCAGTGGCTAAATTTTCCGCAGGTCGCAGAAGAGCATGGAGATTATCCGGCCGCCCTTGTGTTTTTCGCGCTCTTGCCAGTCAACCTTGCAACTGATGCTCGTATGAATCTCAACGATGCGGCCGTGCCAGTTGTAGCTAGAGTCCTCTGGCTTATTGCCAGCCACTTTGTCTCCGACTCTGAATGCTTTGAGCGGGTCAGAACATGGGATGCCAGTGAGTAGTTCTGTCAATTTTTGCTTGTCGGAATCCGAGAGTTTGGAGAAAGAATTACAAAAGTCTAACAAAGTTGGGTTTAGTGCTCCAGCATCTCCAGCAGCGCTCTGCGTAAGGATTGTTTGCTCCAGCGGTGCTCCAGCAGAAATTTCTTGCTGGAGCACTGCTGGAGACGATATCCTTGCTGTGTCTACTGCTGGAGATGCTGGAGCACTTTTTCCACTTCTTTCAGACTTTTGTTTGCTGATGCCGACATAGTAAAAATCACCCATTGTCCGCTGACCTTCAAAGCCCCGTTCTGTGTGCCGATGCTTCTCCAGCTTGGGAAAAATCTCACAAAGGCGGGCATATAACTGGTTGATAGCTTTCACAGGTTTGTCCCACTGGTTAGGTAAATCATTCCAAACCAGTTTGTCCTTGCCCTTCTCGTTCCACTCAATCTCAAGTATCCCCGCCTCTTGATACCACTCTTGTAACTCGCTCCATAAGTCTTTGGCATAAACGCGATCGCCCTTGCCAGCTTCATACCCCAAGTCCCTCACAAACTGCCACAAGTGCCGGCTTTCCTCTTGAGCTTCCCGCATCGCCTCACGAGTTGCCTTGTAGTCAATCCCCTCTTTCAGTAGCAGTGGCAACCGCTCCAACATCTTGTTGAGCATCGCCGGCGCAATCCGCTCAAGGATAAAGTTCTCATCATCCTTAAAGCGCGGGTCAGCCTCTAATTCACCCTGAGACGGGTCAGCATTATGCTTGTAAGTTTTCTTGAAACTCAGGATGCCGTAGCGGTCATCAATAGCGGCCGTCCCTCCAGTGATAGAGGGTAGTTTGTTGCAGTTGGCTAAAAAGATGGCCGCAGGTTTGTATTCGTAGCTGTCCTTACCTTTAGGTTCAATGTCGATCGGGTCGCCAGTGATGAACTGTTTGAGACTCTGAATATTGTCGAGGTCTACTTTTGCAGTGTTCTCAAAAGCCCAATTACAGAGCCCCCCTAGCAGACCGGACAGATTGAACTTGCGGCCATTGTCATAGGATTTGAAGTCTGACAACGACTTGTTAGTCATTCCCCTCCCCAAAACAGCGGCCAACACAGCTCGCAATGTATCTTTGCCATTAGACCCCTCGCCGTGGCATAGCAAACCTTTAACGCCCCGTCCCGTCAGCTTGGAGCGAACAAGCTTCAAATTCAACGCAGCAGCAGCAGTCCGCAAAAATACCTCACGCTGCGACGGCTCCAAGCATTCTAAAAGGCGATCGCAGTCCGTCGCGTCAATGTCAGGGTCATACGTGCAGCCAACATAGGTATAGACCTGGTTAGGGTCATGTGGAACAAGCGAGTGAGAACCGTCAGGGTTAATTTTCACTACCCCTTTAGTCGTGTTCAACCCATCAGGATTGATGGTATTAGGGTCTACGGCCACAGCTAAGAGCATATAACTGTAGACTTCATTGACACTGGCAGTGTTTGCACGGTTGCAGCGATATTTCCCTTTGACCAATTCAGAGTAAGTGCTCAGCCAGTCAAGAATACGCCGCTTCTCAATAGCTTCCGAGCGCAGTTCGTAATGAGTCCCGATGAACTCAAAAAGTTGTCCTGCTATTGAGGCCCAGGGCGTGTCAGAGTACAGCGCGTCCACAGCTTTCTGCACGTAGTTTTGCTCTGGAGTCGGTGCAGTGTCTGGGATGTAGTCGCTTCCACTACTGTCATACTTCTGGCATACTACTTCTTCTCGCGTGCGCGGGTGAGGAGTTAAAGAAATATTAGGAGTTAATTCCGTTGCAGCGTCGTTGACTACTTCCTCTACCAGTCGGATGAATTCCTCGCTATCTATGGCTTCCAAGATTTCTCTGATGTCTCCCGCTTCTGGGATGTCTGAGTAGATGTCACATGGGTCAACAACCACACAAGGGAACTGGATGTGACGGGCAACCAGCCAAACTTCTTGACCCTTCTTGATACCCGCGTCATCGTTATCGCGCAACACTGTAACACTGACGTTTTTGCCTGTCGCTTGCAGAGTTTCGAGCATTATCTGAATTTCGGGATGACTCCAATTGGAACCTTGCAGAGTCAGGGCCGCTGTGCCGATGCCCCGTGCAAGTTCTACGTTATTTTCCCCTTCAAGCATCAGAACGAGAACGGGTTCACCGTCTGGTAGTGCTTCTAGTAGTTCGATAACTTCATCAATCCGATATGCTGGCCAGCGAGCATCACCCTTGCTCCAGACTTCCTTGCCGCTAGGGTCTATGTGAATTTGGCGGCAAGTTTTGTCGCGTCCCTTTGGCTTACTTGCATCGGGCCAATCAAACCGCAAAACCTTTTGAGTGTCGCTGTAGGCGTAGGTGATTTGTGTGGCACTGTCGGGAACGCCTTTGGGAACGTATTTGGGTTGTTCGGTGCGAGGTGGTTTTCCGGGTGCGGGTAATCTCAGAAGTTTCGCGCCGATCGGAACTGGTACGGGTCGATATTCCTTCTTTTTGGCTTTTGGTTTTTTTGCCGGTGGCGCGGGATTGTCCTCTTTTTTGCACTCTGCCAAAAATTCAGCCAGTGGTCGGATAGCTTCCCGAATATCAGCGGTTGAGCAAGCGTTTGTCCAGCACTGGTACTTACCGTTCTTGTGGTCAATCCCTAAGCTATGACCTTCGCAGACAGGGCAAATATAGTAATTTTTGGCTTTGCCTGGTTCCAGCTTGTCCAGATGGTCGCGGATGTCGAATTTTTTGGGGGTGCTTGAAGTTTGGTCGTTGTTCGGAGTAGAATTGTCGTACATAAATTTGGCTCGCCCCTACGGCGAGTTGAATGTGGATGAATCCTCAAAACCGTTGCGCTCAGGTACCAATTGAAGGCAGCGGTTTTTTGGTGTCTAGAATTTGCTGAAAATTTAGAGCATAGGAGGTACCGCTCCGCAAACTTTAGTAAGCGGACGCAGCTACGAAATCACAACGCTGTCTCTGTGGCGGCCAATGTCGGTCTAGGAGACTTTGCTTTATCTCTTCAAAGGTAAAGTCCCGGCGTTCAGGTACTAGATTGTTGTCTAGGGTTGATGCTAGACAAATTAGCAGAAGTATTGCAGGGCTGAAGGAAGCTAGCAGTAGGGCGAAGGTAAGGTCAATCCAATTGCTTGCAAAGGTAACAATTATTTCTATTCGGGCAACAATACGCTCTTCAGAGAGTCCTCGCTTCCGGAAGGCATTAATGGTGTCCTGTACAAGCTCTGCTACTTTCTCTATCGCTTCTTGCCTAGTCTTTGCCCCTCGCGTTCGGGATTCAATCATGCGAACAAGTGCGGCTGCCGATTGCGGAGCCATATTTCTAGTTGATGGGCGGATTTGTCGAATCAACCACTTGTTCATGAGAACCAATTTTACAGGGATAGAGAGTCCTGGCTTAAGAGATATTCCCGCTCTTTCTGGAGCTGAGAGTGTACCTGGTTGATAGTCATTCCAGATTCACGGGCAAGTCTAGTTAGTAGAGTTCCCTTGGGTCGGTAAGTGTGAGACTGCGAGCCCTTATGAGTTTGCCGAGTGCGGCGGGTAAGGGCCCGCTTGCTGCGAGTTCCCAGTTGGGGGTAAAAGATTAAGTTCATAGGTGATAGTGCAACGAACCAACCCTAGGGTTGTGCGTATACCTAGTAGCGTCAAAGTCTCTTCTAGTCTAGCTTTGAGAAGTAAAATATTTTGCCGAGCCCTAGGGTTCGGCAAAACCTTACACCGATGAATTTGTTCGGCTACTACCTATCGCCCTGACCACCTAAAACTGCATCCCACGGTCGAGGTTGTGGTTCCCCTGGTGTTGCCGGGACTGCTACCCCAAGCTGAGGCAATTGCAGGTCATTGAGGTAGTAAGCGTACTGATTGTCCTCCCCCCGTTGCGGGTAGAACTTGCCGTTAGTTTTCCAAAAGAAGTCCTTGCCTCGCAGAACTGCCAAAACTAACTCTATTTCTGACTTGGTACCAGTCAATCTTAGGGCTGCTGTGGTTGGGATGTTTGGCTGTTTAGTCATTACTTTTCCCCTCAAACTGATTGAGTAGATTTTGCAATTTGACCTTGCCTTCTGAGAATTTACGTCCCCCCATTTTGAGTACATTCTCAACAATCCAAGTCACAGACTTACCCGCTTCCATCGACTTACAAACTTCCAAGTATATAGGGTAATCAGGAGAGTCGGAAGGGGAAGCGGTTTCCTGTAAGTCACTGCTGTATATAGCTTCCAGTGCTTGACGGCTGGCTTCCACGTCAACACCAGGGGAAGTCAGGATAAGTTCAGCTTCCTGCTGTCTTTGTTGCTGTGAAACGTAGACGCTGGTGCTGATTTCATCCTCTACATCTGCCTTGATTGCCCTCAGTTTCAATTCCTCAATCTCTCCCTCGTCTGCTAATTGACGGGCGATGTTGCCAGCAGAAACTGCACAAGCAATTGCAGCACACAAGCTGACACCTTGCAGTGCTTTGTGAATGTCTAGCTTTTTGTCTAGTGCTGCTAGTGGAACCAACCACAGCACGACAGAGGACGCACTCAACACAAACAGTTTTAGCTGCATAGAAACACCCCCAAACCAATCAGCAACATCGCCAGACCGCCGATGAGAACTGCTTGCAAATCAGCAACTGTAATCTTAAGTAGTTTGCTCAGGGAATAGTCCAGCAACCAGCTCAGCCCCCACGCAATTGCCATCGCTGCTAACAAGAATAGGACTGCTTTCATTGCCATCGGATGCAGACTCGCTATCCACCCCAGAAGGGTGAAAGCGACGCATCCGGCAAGGAAGTAATTTGCCAGATACATCGCTTTCATTTAGTTAGTCCCTCCTGTGAGTTTTGCCTTGATTTCATCAATGCGAGTCCGAGCATCGCTGTCAGCTTTGTCGATACCTAGTCCTAGGCGGGCATAGCCGGGACGCAAACTGTGCAAGTGCTTAGCCAGTCGAGTGTCTGAGCGTTTTTTGCCCAGTTCATTATCTGCCACAACACCCTCATATTTGCGGTGATGCCGGTGAACTTTAGCATCGGCTTCTTCAACTTTTGCCAGTGCTTCATAGGCGCGTTTAGACTGTTTTGCACCGTCTGTTTTCTCCTTTGCTAAATCCTTCATGGCGTCCGCTTCTTCTTTGGTGAAGTAGCGCGGTGCTGGCACAACTGGAACACTACGGATGCTGGAAAAGTTACCAGGATTTAGCGGTGTGATAACACTTGCGTCGGTGCTTGCCAAAACTTTGGATTTGTCGATTGCGTGTCCGCCGTCGTTGCTGGCAGTGAGTTTTCCAGCATCAGAATTGCCGCCGAATAGGCGTAGTTGTAAGCTCATAATTTTGTCCCGATTTGAATGTTGATGCGAACTGGGGAGGGAAATAAATTCAGGGGATTGATTTGACGCCACATAGACATAGCCAGCACAAACACTCCCGTCGATGCGAGTATGAGTGCGATGAGTTGCCCAAGGTCAACCCAGTCTAAAAAGCTGGTGGAATTCTGGCGGGTGAAACCGCACACAGGGAACGAACCGTCGTTAGTCCAATCTAGGGTGTCTACACTTTCTAGAACTGTGTCTAGTGGTGCAGTCAAGGTATACAAGCAGTCGAACTGCTTGCGACTACTTGCGACTGTTTGTATAACTTCGGGTACTGTGTCAAGCAGTTCAGGCACTGCGTCTACACTTCCTAGAACTGTGTCTAGTGGTGCAGTCAAGGTATACAAGCAGTCGGACTGCTTGCGACTGTTTGCGACTGTTTCACCTGTGTCTAGTGGTATGTCTAGCACTGCGTCTACAGTGTCTACAGTCGCTGTGTCAAGCAGTTCAGGCACTGCGTCTACACTTCCTAGAACTGTGTCTAGTGGTGCAGTCAAGGTATACAAGCAGTCGGACTGCTTGCGACTGTTTGCGACTGTTTCACCTGTGTCTAGTGGTATGTCTAGCACTGCGTCTACAGTGTCTACAGTCGCTGTGTCAAGCAGTTCAGGCACTGCGTCTACACTTCCTAGAACTGTGTCTAGTGGTACGTCTAGCACTGTGTCAAGCGATTCACCGTCAACCAGGTACAGTTCTAGCAGCGCTTCCCATGTAGCAGTTTTGCTGAGTTTCCCAAACTGTCTGGCGTCTTCATTGGTGAAGCCACGGTCAAAGGCGATCGCCTTTAATTGGTCAATGCGACGGTAGCTGACGGTAGGTTTAGTCATGACAAAACCCCGCCAACTCAATCATTAAGAGTTGCGATCGTCCGTTAGGACAATCGGCTGAAAGTGGCATAATTTATAGGCTCCAAACGTACTAACTCTACGGTTTGGGGAAGTCGTGGTTTGGCTAGCATTGCAAGTGCTCGTCAACCGCGCAACAATCTTCCTTAGTTACTCACGATTGCAGACTTACACTTCCTTGTCAACACAGGGACTGTAAAGTTTTGTTTCAAATTATTCGGCAAGCAACTCCATCACTTTGTCGGATGTAAGGCCGTAAATAGCAGCTAACAAATCAACACATTGTGTGTTACTTCCTATCCGTTTGAGCACCCCAATTGCGCTACCTAGAGGAATAGTTTCCTTTGTAGATTGAGTCAACAGGTTAATTGTTGTTTCAGTGTTAGCTCGTCTCTTATAAATCCCTTCATTCATCTGTGTTGAATGCCCTAAACTTTTAGCTCTCGTCTCCTGAGACATCCCTCCCATTTGACCATTAAGGTTAGCTAAATGACGCAGTGCGTGAGTTTGTGATAGACCTTTGTTTAGTCTGGTTAAAAATTGACGCGCTCTCCTAGCGTAAGCCTTACCAATGGTATTTGGATTATCTGAAACTGAATGAATCTCCGGCAATTGTCCTGCTTTGAGTTCTAAGCGTTTTACCAAATCGGGATGGGTAGGAGGAAGCATCGGCACACACAATCTGTAGCCAGTTTTGGTTGTGGTGTCTAACAACGTTTTATCACCCACTACAGCAATCATTTTTATATTGTTTGGCTCAATCAGTGCCGGGATAATAACGCCATCCTTTGCTGTAAATGGTTTGTCGATGTTCTGAACAGCAAAGACCTCGTGAACCCGAAAGCCATACACCACTTGCATTGACAGCACCCACATCCACCGCTTGCGTGATTCTAAATGGTATCGTTTGTCATCAGGAATTGTTAAAATTTCCTCCCGAAGTTTCAAGAATTCATCAACCGATATAGATTGAAGGTCTTGTCTAAACTCTGTCTGCGTACCATCAACTTCTTTAAGGCGACTGAGTAAGTCAGTGTTTTGAATCGTTTCGGCGAGCTTACGCATAGCGCACAAGCAGTTCTTGAAACATTTAGTTCCTTTTTTTTTGCTGTTAACTGCCAACAGAATATCTGCCAAATTGACAACCGTGTTTTGTGGCAACAGTCTGTAATAGTGGCCGTAAACTACATTCCAAGAACGCTGCTGACTAATATTGCTTCTGTCACGCTGTTGGCGGCGTTTAGTGCGTCCATCCCAGTATTCTTTCTCTACTTTTGTAATTGCCTCGCCAAACGTTATTAAGTCATTTTTGATGATGTTTTTTTGCAAAATAACATCATCATACCAGCTTAAAAACTGAGTCTCACTAGAGAACGACTCTAGGGCGGTAGCAACCAAGTGAGCTTTATTTAAGGCATCGGTGATGCCCTGCATTGTGAGGTAGCACCCACAGGTTTTATTGACCCGCTTGTCACCTAGTCTGAACTGAAGGGTGATGTAAGACCCCTTAGCCTTACTGTCCTTCTTTAGTCCTACCCCTTTGGGGCATTCTTTCTGTGCTTGCTTGAAGTAGTCCAAAATCCGCTCATACCCAATAAGGTAGTCAGCAGATGTGCTGAGTGTGACTGAATTAGATTTTTCGCTCATCTTTCGCTCAATCCTCCATAGTGCTAAGTCGCCTACTGTGTAAAGAATACAGCAAGCTGCTCAGTTTTCGCTCAGATGCAAAACAGGTTGCCTAGATTGAGCGAAAAAATGGGCTAGGATGGCGGAAAGTGGTAGAATAGTTCCGAGAGCTTAATTCAAATCCTGTCATCCCGATTATAAAATTAAATTGGATATGCTCCAGCAAGTGAGTTTGTTTTGGGCGATCGTCCGGCTGTGTATATTTCTGGTTGGGATAAATTAAAGAATCGGGCGATTCCCTACGGGATAGCTGCGCTTCACGGGCGGGTTAATTTTCCTTTGCCAAAAAATCAACTCTAGCGACTGTTTTGGCAGACGGAATTATAGAATAAAACGTAAACAATCAGAGCAGCAGTAGAGAGTAGAGAACAAGTCTTTGCCTTCTCCCTCTGTGATGATTTGGGACTGTGTTCGATCGCAGGTACTTACTCAATGCTGAGAACTTTGAGCAAGGTTTGAAACCGGAGGCAAGTATAAATACTGCAATAATTCTTAAATACAAGTTAATTAAGATTTACATCTTGAGATAGATGAATTAATAGCTGAATGAGCTTATAATAAAAGATAGTTCTTAGCGGGTCTAAAATTAACCCGAAAACCGGAGGATATTCCAATGCAAATAAGTGGCAAAGCCTTCGGCTCCTGCTCTCGCTGCGAAACAGTACCCGCAAAAATAGAGGGCAGCGGAGGTCTATACCTGTGGTTTCCAGTATCGCACACGCTCAAAAAGGTTATTTCTGCACTAACCAAGGCTAAACTTGAATTCAAGCTTTTAGAAGAGAGCAAGTGTTTGTACGTTATGCTTGAGGGAATAGCGAGAGAAAATTTTAGCGCACTAGCATCATCGGTGCTGACAAGTCAAGAGTTGAAAGAGACTAAAGTTTTGTGGATGCGGGAAGTTGAACAGCCTAAATTTAGCGATTTTTATCGCAGCACTTCCTTAGACTCTTTTATTAATTTCAGCAAGTCTGATTGGCTGTTAGATTTATTGTCCGAAGAACGAATTACTACGCATTTTCAGCCCATTGTTTATACTTCAGATACTTCTAAAATTTTTGCTCATGAAGCCCTACTCCGAGGAATTGACGAGCAAGGAAACTTAATTTATCCGGGTCGGATTTTTGCCCAAGCAGAATCAGCAGGCATAATTTTTCAACTAGATGCTTTAGCCCGGACTCGCGCTATCCGGGAAGCCCATGTGTACGAGCTCAAAGAATTACTTTTTATTAATTTTTCTCCGACTTCAGTTTACGATCCCGCTACGTGCCTGCGAATGACTGTACAGGCTATTGATGAAGCGGGAATTCCTCACAGCAATATTGTTTTTGAAGTAGCGGAATCTCAGCACCCCCCCGATATCGATCACTTGATTAATATTCTGAGGTTTTACCGAGAGGCGGGATTTTTAATTGCCCTAGACGATTTTGGCAGCGGTTCTTCTAATTTAAATTTGATGCACCAATTGCGTCCAGATTTTATTAAGTTGGATATGCAATTAATTCGCAACGTCGATCAAGATTATTATAAGGCCCTAATTACTGAAAAGATGTTAGAAATTGCGTCTAAATTAGAGATTAAAACTGTTGCTGAAGGTGTGGAAACTTTGGAGGAGTTTGAGTGGGTGCGGGAACGGGGAGCAACTTTTGTTCAAGGTTATTTGATTGCTAAGCCGACTTCTCCGCCGATCGCACTTACAAGCTATATTGGTGCTCAACCACTACCTATTTCTGCTTAAATGGTTTTCAGGTGCGATTTTGCGTTACATTTGCTCATTACCAGGCAGAGCCTGGTAACGAGAATTACTAGCACTTTAAACGCTCAAATTGCGCCGCAAAAAGCTTTCTAAGGATTCCATTTTCATGCTGTAGATTGATTCCAAGTTTTGCACTTCTTCGGGAGTACAGAAATACTCATTACCCAGCAATACCCGCAAAGTTCCTAAGTCTTTTTGAGCTTGAGGATTCAATAAACCCAAGGCATTTCTCAAACCGTCAAACACAACCAGTGGCGGGTTGATTACCATCGGTTCGCGCTTGAATAATCGTCCGAAAATGCGGGGAATGTCATCCCTTGTCAGCACATCCGGGCCACCGACTCGCAGAATTTGGTTGCGTGCGCCTTCGACTGTTGGCGAGTTTGCGGCAATATGAGCTAAGTCGTCGGTACTGACAACAGAGGTGCGGTTTTTGCCGTCGCCAATCAGCAGGTAAAGTCCGGTTTCTCGAAATCTTTCTGCTAGGGGTAACAAGCTGGAAGCAAAACCGGCAGGCCGCAAGATTGTATAATTCAATCCACTGTTTTGCAGGTATTTTTCTACTTCTCGCTTGGCTTTGAATACTGCGGAATCTTCGTATCCTCGATCGACTCCCAGTACCGAAAGAAAGACAAAGTGCTGCACTCCGGCTTCTTTGGCACAGTCGATCAATTCTATGTTAGCGCGGTAGTGTACTGCTTGAACGTCGCCCCCGGTGCCGTGGCTGCTGATGATGTACTGCACTCCTTGGCAGGCTTTTTTAATATCTTTGTCTTGTTTCAAGTCGCCAATAAAAATCTCAGCGCCTCGGTTTTCTAGTTCAGAGTAGCGAGATGCGAGGCGAACGAATGCGCGGACAGGCTTTTCTTGCTGTCTGATTTCTCGTACAATTCGGCGGCCTAGTGCGCCTGTTGCTCCGGTTACTAAGAACATGATTTTTGGTTGTTGGTTGTTATTAACTGGATCGGGAGTTACGCATAGGATCGAGAAACCGGGTTTCTTAAATTTATCGTTGCTCAACCTAAGATTTATGGTAGAAACCCGGTTTCTTTTGCCTTAGTTTTATTTATAACTCATAAATCAAATTTCGACAATTACGGGGGCGTGGTCGCTGGGTTTGATTAATTTTCTGGGAGCAATGTCTATTGTACAGTTTTTTGCTTGTTCGTACAGGGGAGGGCTGAGATAATGGTGGTCGATTCTCCAGCCGTTGTTGCGGGGAAATGCGGCGGCGCGGTAGTCCCACCAGCTATAATGACCGCCTTCTGATGTGAATTTGCGAAAGGGGTCGTTTAATCCTAATTCTATGATTTCTGTTAGTGCGAGGCGCTCGGCAACAGACAAGCCGACGGAGTTAGCATTGGCTTTGGGATTGTGGATATCTCGATCGTCCGGGACGATGTTGAAGTCGCCGCAAATGCACAAGTTGGGGGATTTATCTAGTGCTATTTTGAGGTATTCTTGCAGCAGTTTGAGCCACTTTAGCTTGTACTCATATTTCTCGCTGCCGACTTCGGAACCGTTGGGAACGTATACGCAAATAATGCAAATATCGTCTATAATCCCCGCTATGAGGCGTTTTTGTTCGTCAAAAATACCTGTGGTTTCGTCGCCGAGAATGGGGGCAAATCCGGTGGTGATTTGCGTTAGGGGCGATCGGCTAAAAATGGCAACGCCGTTGTAGGATTTTTGACCGGAAATGTAGCAGTTGTAGCCGAGGTTGGTGAAGGGTTCTAGGGGGAAGTCTTTGTCTGTAACTTTGGTTTCTTGGAGGCAGAGAACGTCTGGGGAGTTGGTTTGCAACCAGCTAGTAACGTGTTCTATGCGGGTGCGGATTGAGTTGACGTTCCAGGTGGCGATTTTCATTAATATAGTAATCCTAAAGGTTAGGTGAGAGGGAGAGCGATCACACCTATTTTAAGCTATTTTTTGCCGTGTCAACTCACTTGATTTGATAAATGTAAGCATCTTCGACCCACGTCTGATTAATCCGATCATTCGTCATTCTTCTGCCTGATAAGTCTAAATTCCAATCTTGTTGTATCTGACGTAAGCCCTCAATTAAGTCATGTTTTGGGCTTACTGCTACAAGTGCTGTCCAATCGATTTTCAATTCAGGTTTAACTTCGCGAAAGACTGACAGAATTTCCCCATAAGTTTTAAGAGGCCCTTCGCTATCGTACAGAGGTGAGGTGAGCATCAGCCGCCATCTTTCTGGTTCTGGTGCGTAGTTCCAGAGAGCAGAGTCAACTGATAGATTTGCTGCATTTAGAGCGTCTATTAGTCTTTGACCTTCTGCTATTTCGTGACTTAATAATGTTGCTGTAGCCATTGTAAAACTCCGTGAGTGGGGTCAGTAATTGCTAAGTAAATGCAGATTCAAGACTTACGCATCAATATCAAAGAAACCGGGTTTTTTACCAAATTCTAGGCAGGTATGCAGTATTTTCGTAAAAAACCCGGTTTCTGCCTCCACGACTAAAATTGATAAGTTTATCAGTTTTTGTGTCGGGTTTTGTTGATTATATACTCTCTGATTACTGGCCCGATCGTAAAGTGCGATCGCCCATTTTGTTTTACCGTTTCAACTAATGACCGTCGTCCTAAAGATTGCATGACTTTCAAGAGTTCGGGCGGTGATAATTGCAGGTTTTCTGGTATTTTTGAGATGTCGGCTGGTTCGGGGGTATTGGCTAGCCATGCGATCGCCTGTTGTTCGGATGCGGTTAGGCGATCGCACTGCTGGTCTAGGAGTGATTCTAAGTCACCTAAGAATAGGGTATCATAGGAGAGGAATTCGGAAACGCTACCGCCGAATAAGTCTTGAATCAAAGTGGCAACTATATTTAACCATAAGGGATTGCCTCGGTAAAGGTCGATTAATTCTGACCATTTCTCCGGTTCTGCTAATCCTTTTTCTCTGAATATTTCTTGTGCTTCCGGGCCTAAACCGTTGAGTTGCAGAGATTTGCAGGGGCGGTTTTCGCCTTCTAATGCGGCGATTTCTCTGGGTTTTTCCCAACTCAGGAGGATTAAGCAACTGTTGTGGGATGATTCTGTTATTTGTTTGAAGAATGCGCCGTAATTTTCATATCCAGGTTGGTAATTTCCTGCGAGTTGTCCGCTGCTGAAGATGGTTTGCACATCATCGAGGATGATGAGACAACGGTGCGATCTAAAGCATTCGATAAGTGAAGGTGATGCGGATTCTTGCTGCTGGGACAGGAATTTAATTAAATCAGTTTGGAGTGATGCTAGGGGTGGAGAATTGCGGAGACTTCGCCAGATGATGCGATCGAATTCGTGTTGAATTTGTGGGATTAGTTGGAGGGTAAGGGCGGTTTTGCCAATACCGGATAAGCCTAAAATAGTGATGACGCGGGTGCGGCCTAAAATCCAGTTTTCGAGGGTGGTGAGTTCGGATGTGCGGTTATAGAATAGGTTGGGTTCTGGTGCGTCGCCTAAGTCTTGACATACTTTTGGTTTAGCATTGCTTGTTGGTTCGTTAAACTTATCGTTATATTGAGGTTCAGGTTGTAAATTTTTTGAGGATTGCGAACTATCAGCAGAGATGTTACCAATATGAATACAGCCGTTGCCAAAAAGCGAGATATTTCCAACTCGTAAATTTTCCAGCTTTGCTCTAAAATTTGCTTTACATACTTGTTCCTCGCCTAATGCAACTGATAGAAGTTTCCATAATTTGAAACCAACTTCTTTAACATATTTCTCTGAACGGTTGTGATGCTGTGCAATTTCCTTATATTTCTGATTGTTCCAAGTGCCGCGTAGTATAGCTTTTTGCAGACTATCTAAGTGTTTTCCCGTAGTAGTCAAAGCTAGATGGTCAACAAATTCTAAGGCCTCTTCAACGTCCATTGGTGAGTCAGATGGTAGTGTTTGAGCTAATTGTAACCCAACTAGACATAACTTTTTCAAACTTGACCACCTAAATGTGACTTTTTATGACCAGGCTATTAAGATAAAGTTGCTACTAAATATGACTTTATATGGCTTGACAAACTTTAGCGTTTAGGAAATAATTTAGGCTAATCATAAATTAAAAATACTTATGGAAAGAGCGCTTGGTAAGTGGATAGTTTCAGGTTTCCCTGGTTTAGAATATGTAATGGTTGGGTATCTTTTAGTCGGAATGATAGTAGGGATCCTGGGATTTTTTTTATTTTTTTACTTGCTTAACTGCCTAGTAAGTAATAAAGATCCCTTAAAATATTCAGATCCATTATCTCAACAGCCTAAAAAATATAAGGTTTTAGTAAAGGTTTGCATAGCTTATATAGCTCTAAACTTCTTTCTAATTTTTGTCCCTTATGGAGGTTTATCATCAGGTATTTTAGGTCATTTAGTCTTAATGTTATGGATGATTTCAAATGACCCCAAAGATTCAGGAGCTGGTTTTGTTTTTATATTTGGAATAATATTGATGGGAATTATTGGATGGGGGGCTATTGATTCGGGAATTATTTCCTTGGAAAATTCACAAGGTTGGACATTTGAAGATGAAATGCGAAGGGGTGAACAACTTGAGAACCAAAGGCAAAAAATGATACAAGAGTGCTATGCAAAAGGTGGTGATAGTCTAATTTGTGATCGATAAGGTACTGGTAAACCTGATTGCGATTATTGTCATTTTAGATGTTATCATCTCAATAGCGTAAAGCTAACTGAACTAATTTGGGAAGTTATGAACTAATTGTAGTATGGAAAACTACCCTCTCTTTAGGGAAATTAGTTCAATGGAGACAGGATAGAAAATAGCAGTCCTATAGAATACTAAGGGGAAGACAAGATGGCTAGAGATATAGAAGCAACACCAACTATGTACAAGGGAGTTAGATTCAGATCCAGGTTGGAGGCTCAATGGGCAGTCTTCTGGGATGAGCTAGGAGTGGAATGGAAGTACGAACCACAGACGTTTCTGCTTTCAGATGGAAAGCAATATACACCTGATTTTTGGATAGTTGATTTAGCTTTATGGGTCGAGATTAAGCCTAATGCAAAAATTGCACGCGAAGAGGAAGCAGAGTGCAAATGTTCACAATTAGCTTATGAAACTGGCGACCGAGTATACTTAGACCAGGGTGGATTCGCTTGGCCTATTTCTGAAGACTGGGAATACTCAAATGCCTTTGTTCCAGGGGGTGCCGAGGTATACTCAGTTCTTTTTTTCTATATCACAGATCCTGTTCAAGGAGATTGGATATATCACTCAGAGAACCATTATTGGGCTACCTGCCGTGAATGCGGAAAATTAGGGATTGCCAAAGACCTACGAGAAGGTTACGGTATTAATTATATTTTTTCATGTGAGTGCTATACCCATCAATTTTCGCTACATAGCAAGTCTGAAATAGTAATAAAAGCATACGATAAAGCATTAAGATATTGGAGCTAAAAAAAACAAAATTTCCTATCATAGCTATATAGAGAAATTTCTCACTGTTAAAGCTAACCTGATGATTACTTAATCAAAAGACTGTTTTTATGGAAAGGCGATCGCCCTTACATCCCAATTTGTCAAAAAGCGCGATCGCGCCTCTTCCCCTGTACTTGCAAAAAAAATACATCCAAGATAAACTAGGAAATAGAAACTAAGCAACCTCTGATGCTGAAAGCAAAAATATAATGAAAACTAAAAGCTTCACAGTCATCATTTACAAAGAAGAAGATATGTACATCGCCGAATGTCCAGAAGTCGGCACAATTGACCAAGGCGAAACCATAGAACAAGCGATCGCTAATCTCAAAGAAGCTACAAGGCTCTATCTCGAAGAGTGTCCTTTACCCGACGAAATCACTCCCAGGTTTGTAACTAGCATAGAGGTTAGCTATGCCTAGGTTGCCCAGAATATCAAGTAAGCGAAGTAATTCGCGTACTAGAGCGTTTAGACTTTAAAATACAGTCAATCCTAACAAAGCTATTTAATAAACGTGGTGTTCTAAATAGGAAATAACTCCTGATTCTACTTGCTTTAATACCGCTTGGTGCTGATTTAATTCCGGTAAAATATGCACAAAAACATAAGCTACCGAAACCCCACTTGCTGCTGAAAGCCAGCGGTTGCGAGGAATAGGGGCAAACCGCAACTTGCCGCAAAATAAATGTGTCAGCGCTAAACCAATGCCACTCAGCGCGGTTAAAGCTAAAGTATTAGGAGCCGATCGCAAAGCTGCTGCTATTACCATAATTCTGCTCAACAAAATTAATCCTCTCCTAAAGCTTTAATGACTTGGTGATACTGCTCTTGGACATCTTTCTGGTCTTGCTCCTGAGAGATTTGTTCGCGGCTACTATTTAAAATCATCTCCGCGTGACGGCGTAAAGCTTCTCGTTGTTGGGAATTGCGGGTGTAAGTGGCGATGCAAGCTATAGCTTCCAATAAGCGAATTGTTACCGCCACATCTGATTTGCTGTATTGGCGAATTTGGTTAAATGCAGTATTGACTAAGCCTTCAAACGTCACTCCTTCAACAATGACGCGCAAATTATGTTCATCGTCGTAGCGATAGGGGGAGGGAAAATCCCTTTCAGCGAGGCGGGATAATCCGGCGCTGAGTCGATCGATACAGCGAATCGCAGTAAACGGATCGTTGATACCAGGAGAAATTGCACGCAAGGCAATTTCAACTAACTGATCGATGGGAAATTCTACATCTTGATATTCATTCCGTTCTTTGCCCAGAATAAAAGCATCATTAATTTTTTGGTTCAGGCTTTGATTCACCTGTTTTCCCGGAAAAACCATCGCTACATCGCTACCCTTGACGATAAACTTTCCCGGTCGAGTTTTAAGACGTACAAGCAGATTGTACTGACGGGAAATTTTCATTAATTCCTCGTCATCGATTGCTTGCAAATAACCCTCGCCAGTGGCTTTAATTGGACTTGCTTCCGAGTCAAAATTTGCCGGAATTTCTCCCACTTTTCGCGAGTTGTTCGGTTTACATTCTCCGATTTTTCCGGGAAACAGACGATCTAGAGCTTTGTCTAAATCGCCACTAACCTGAGTAATTACATGGGAGGCTTGAATAATGGTTGATGCGTGATGGATAAAGTAAATCAGTACGCCGATACTGGCAATTGCCAATCCGGTACCAACTGTAACCGAGAGTTGGGGTACAAAGAGACTGTATCCTTCTCCTTCTGCATGAATGGTTCGCAGTACGAGTAAACAGTAAATAAACGTGGCAATGAAGGTGCCAAGCACGATTTGATTGCCCGTATCCTGCATAAAACTACGCAGCAATCGGGGCCCAAAATTGGAGCTCGCCAACTGAAGCGCCACAATAGTAATGGAAAAAGCTGTAGCAACAACGCTGATCATTGAACCGGCAACCGATGAAAGAACCGCTCGCGCACCATCGGCTCCACCCGTGTAAATCCACCTCCAGTTTGGTATATTACCCGTGCGGTCAATTGTCAGCATGGCGATCGCCAAAATCATCGACCCCAGCGCCATCAAGGTTGGGATAAACCAGTAGCTAGAGTGCAGCGAGTCCCAAATTTTGCTTAACTTGACATTTTTCATGAGTTGTGGTGGGGTGGCGATTGTCCGTTGCCGTCAGATTGCGATCGCTGTTCAATTAGTTGTCGCAGAGAACCGCTGATGCTGCGGGGTTTGGGAACTTCGCCATTACCAGCGGGCCATCCTTCGCGTTGACGTTTGCGATCGCCATCCGTCTCTTCGGTTTGGTCGTGAAACAAAATTTGCTGCGTAGGAAAGGGCAAGTCGATGCCATTAGCAGTCAGCTTTTCCTTAATCGCAGAAAGTACCTTGTCGCGCGATCGCAAATCGTCAATTCGTCGCGGCGGAGCAATCCACCATCGAGCGCGGATATTGACGGTACTTCCTGCAAGTTCCATCAGCAGCACGTCAGGAGCAGGGTCATTCAAAACCTCATCCACACTGTGCATGGCTTCCATCATTAACTCCTTGGCTCGGTGAATATCATCCCCGTAGCCGATACCAACGTCGTATTCCATCCGGCGTTTATCAAACGCGGTATTCACCATAACAGAATTGGTGAACAATTCCGCATTGGGAATTACAATCCGGCGACCATCATAGGTTCGGATTGTTGTAGCGCGAGTTTCAATATTTTCTACCGTTCCCTCAAAGTTTTTAAACACAATCTGGTCATCGATTTGGAACGGTTCCGTCAACAGAATTAGGATACCAGCTAGGAAGTTTTGTAAGATATCGCGAAAGGCAAAACCAATCGCTACCCCGCTAATTCCCAGCAGTTGCACCAAATCGCCTGCTCTAAATGTGGGAATTACAATCGACAAGGCAATAAACAGACCAACCAAAACAGTAATACCCTGCGCTAACCTTCCCAAAACCAGTCCCAAATTCCGGGATTGGCGGTGGTTGCGAGTAAGCCGCCTGACCGCTCTCTTAATTGACCTCCCAACAAAGAAAAAGATTCCGAAAACAAGGAACGCTAGTATCATATTAGGCAGCAGGACAATGAAGTCATTGATCATGCTCTCAATCTTGTCCCAGACTCCAGATATTTCTGCTGTCATAAAAGTTCCTCTTGCATCAGTCGTTATTGATAGTAGTGAAATTAGCCACGTCAAACTCTATCTTAAGGCTGTAGATTACTTTAACGTGAGACTAATTTAGGACTTACACAGCCCCAGTAAATATTGGGGATGGTTCGTTAGGCCGAAAGCTAACGCACCAACAATTTTTTTCAAGTGGATATCGAAGCCACATCTTCACCGTTGAGTTTTTGTGCGATCGCATCCAGCACCCTCTGTTCTGCTTCAGAAACCTCTCCGCTATTTTCGGCAATGCGACGGCATTGAGCTAATAGCGGTACTGCAAAGTCCGGGTTAAGTTGCTCTAACAATGCACCCAATGGTTTGGGGGACTTGATGTTAGCAGCAATCCTTTGGAGAGAATCGGCATTTAATTGCAATGCCTTCAATTCTGGCAGAATATCTTCCCAGTTTTTGTTGGGATAACTTGCCAAAATCATGTGAACCATAATTTGATCCATTCCTGCTTGCTGGGCGATCGCCACATCAAGATATTTCTCGCTTTGTTGCTGAATCGCTTGCAGCGTTTCGGTTCCAGGTTCTTCAGTCTCTTCCCTCACTTTGGCTTCGTAAAACTCGCGCGCCGCATATCCCAGCGCGTACAGCATCGTAGCATTCGTACTCGCACCAATCATCGCGCCAGCCAGCGGTACGTTGCGTAAAAAGCCCAAACCAGCTCTCATGGCGTTGCTACCGCCGAGCGCTAACCCAAAAATTGCCAAAACCTCACCTTTTCGGGCTGGCTGTTGCAAATCCATCCCATAAGCGGCGGCAATTTCATAAACCATTTCGGTTTGAATCGCAGTAGTCGCCGCTAAATCGATCGCCAGCAGTGCAGCCGCGACACCCGGTAAAATGCTGCTAGCAAATCCGACACCACCGGCTTGAATCGCTTTTTCCACCATAATGCGATGGGCAATTTCGCTGGGATATTCATTGGGATACTTTTGTTGGAGTTCATTGACTTGAGCTTCGGCTTTGGCTAAGTCGATGCGATCGCTGACCCCAACTAACCAATCAAGCCTGAGTACCCCCGCCACTTGTTTAACAAAGGGAAGATTGCCAACATAAGTTACCGCATCTCCGGTTCCTTGCGTCGCTTGTCCAATCAATCGATAAGTTTGTTTAGCAGCAGCTTCCCCCCAATCAACTGCTGTATCAACAACCGCTTTGCCTGTATTCAGTGCAGATTCTGTTGTCTCGGCAATGAAATTTAACAAACCAGGTTTTTGCTGTGAATTAGTTTCTTTTTTGGGGTTTGATTGGTCATCCATCACTGTTTTTTCAATTAACTACAATACGCCAGGTTTTCAGCTTGGACGTAGCCTCTCAGAGGCACTGTAATCGGCACCCAACCATCTGTTCCTATACTTTCAATCGTCACTCTTCGTCCACTCGCGACGACTCCAACCCTTTCCCCATCAGTGGAAGGTGCTTGATGTACATTAATTCCTCTGGCTGCTGCAACTTGGCGGCAGTCAGTAGGAGGCGGGGCGGTTGCGGCTTCACACGCTCCGAGAAAACCACCATATACGTAGCCTTGTAGCGGGGCTGAAATTGGTACCCAGCCATTCTCACCAAGATTTTGAATCGTCACATTTCGTGCGGAACCGATGATACCAACCGCTTCGCTGTTAGCCGTCGGTTGTCGCCGAACATTAAGGCCATTCCTCGCAATAACCTGGCGACAGTTGTCTGAAGCTTGCGCTAGTAGATAGTCACCTTGAATCTGTTTTTGATTTGTATTAGCGGCGAACGAGGGAGCAACTAATACCGTTGCCGTTAACAAGATCGAACTTGTTAACCTGGTATATTTTTGCCAGATACTCTGCTGTTGCATCGCTTTATCTCCTTTTAAATCTCTATGCCAAAACCTTAGAAAAGGTTTTTAGCTTGTTCATCTGTCTTCCCCCTTGGAGACCCCCACGCTCACCTGTACTCAGGGAGCGTGGTGGGAGTCCAAGGGGGGCAAGGTTTATGCTGCATACGAATAACCATCCTTTCTGTGAATAATTGAACAATATTTGTGGCTAACCCCCGACACCAATTCTGATGCGGAAATATTAAACGAACCACTTGTTCTGACGGCAACACGCCCAACATATTTACCAACTTTCTTGCCAGAAGTAACGATTGCTTTGACAATATCTCCAGTTTGAAAACCTTTAACAAACTTAAGCCGGGGAACATAGCGACATGGAAATCCAAACTTATCGGTACGACACATTTGGCGCGTCCCATGCCCAGTAGCTTTAATTAACAACGGCTTGTTTGTTAAAATTTTCAGCGATTCAACGTTCCCAACACAAGCTGCATCTAACCAGTGAGTTTTAGCTAGACTTAATCGAGTGCGATTGAACTTTGTTAAGCCACCACTGCCAGTAGAAACAGGCAAACCAATCATGCTAAGCCGATTAAATAATGCCCAACGAGTTGAATTGACGGCTGTCGCATCTTTTAAAGAACGCTTTGCTTGAGACAAAACCCGTTTTAAAACATCTGGCTTTTTAGACAGGAATTGCTCTATATTTTGAGTTCCTTTCTTGATATTGCACTTTTCACAAGCAAGGCAAAGATTAGAAATGCGATTAGAACCACCCTTAGCTTTGGGATGAATATGTTCGACTTGTAATGGTGTATTTGTAATACCACAGTAAGCACACTTTCTCTCCCACTTGTTGAGCAAATATTCCCGAACCTCGTAGCCACACAAAACGCCTTGTTGGTACTCAATTCCAGAAATTTCCGGGTTTTCTAATTGTTGTAAGTCAAACCGCACAAGTTCTTGAACAATAGAAACAATGGGGGCTACTTTCATCAATTTAGTCACCCATGTTATAGTTGTTTCAACGCGATGTTGCAAACTTGGGGCTAGCCAACCTTTAAGGCGAGTTCTATTTAGGAATCTAGCTGGACGATAACGAGTATGGCGATTTCTCCGGACTCTACGTAATGAACGACGAGATTCAAGGCTGGCTTTAATAGCTTGACCTCGGTGAGTCAGTTCTGCGCCAAAGATTACTTTTTCTCCTTGCAGTAATGCGAACCCAGTGGTTTGAGAGCCAGGGTCTATTTTGAGAGTGATTGGTTTTTGGGTTGCTGTTACCTCTACCTTGAGAATTAGTGTGAATGGATACCCTTTAAAAACAGCAGCTTTGCCATTAGTTAGCAATTTACGGGCCATTCCTGGGTGGATTGGATTGAGCGGTCGTTTTTGGGTATCTAGTACAAAAACAAAGTTAGACATTTTAAGTCCTCCCTTTCGGGGTAATGTTAGCTTCGTCAATGTTTAAGGTCGGTAACTATCTTAAAAGCACTGGCTTAACCCTTACACCTGTTTAACTTTTAAGTTCTAGAGCAGAGAACTAGCAACGCATTCTCTGGTAGGTCTTTAACACTTGCCTTAAACGTAGTGATTTAACACCTAGACTGGTCAACTTGGCAATTTCTGTGCCCCCACTATATCGGTACTCCGATTAGTGGTGGGTGGTTGACCGCTAATCAAGCATAAACGCGAGGTTTGCGAGCGCCAACAGCACCACCCATCATTGCCGCTGCCAAACTCAGCAAAGAGCCAAGTAGAAAAGACCAAGTAGCTTTAGCTGTATTACCAGCTATATCGCGAACTTGATTTGGGCCTACATTCTGGGCTTGATTGGGTATATTAACGCCGCCCTGTTGTTGTACTTGATTGGCAATTTCTCCAGCATTAGCAGCGGCAGCGCCAACAGCACCCGATATCCCGCTTCCTAATAACCAAGCACTAAGTGCTAATGTAGCTCCCCAAAGAATTGCTGCATTCAAAAATGCTGTTTTCTTGGTCATCGGGCCGCAGCTTTGAGCCATCACCCAACCGCCTAAAAAAAGGGAAATCAGCAAACTGATAATCGACCAAATTACGACCCCAATACCAACGGAACCTGCATCCGCGCCTGTTGCACCTGCGGTTAATCCGATCGCCATTCCCAAAGCGCTTAAAATTAGTTGAGTACCCAGAGCGATCGCAATTCCTGCCAAAATTGGCCCCCACCTCACTCGATCGTGGTAATCCACCAGCGGATTGACGATTGTAGGCTCAGTGAGTGGACTGCCCGATCGATCTGGATAAGTCATAAAAGATTAACCCCTGCGTTACGTGAGCATTTTTTTTCTTGAAGGTAATTTAATTTTACTTAATCATCATTACCAAAATATCTACCGATGGGCATAATCTTTTTAAGTTAAAATTTTTAAATATCAAAAGTAGTAACTTCGATCCTAAAATGGAAATTTCCTTTAAAAAAAAACCAGCAGATCCTTTAGAGATGCCCTTGATTTTCTAGGATATCCCCTAGTTAAGGTGATAGTTAAGGTGATAATAAAACCTAATAAATCCTTGTGATATTTGCTGGCAGAAACGTTGTAGGTTCGCTCCACCCAACCTACGAATGATTAGATAAATTCACCCTTTTGAGTACAGGAATCCTAAATTCATCTACCTAAAGATAGAAAAATATAAAAAATTATCGCTATTTTGATGATTCTCAATTTGCTGAATCATTCATAAGAAGGAAGTATTAGACCTGATATCTATCTAAAGTAGGTACACAAGTTGATGTAGATAGTACAGGAAACAACAATGTTACTTTACAAAATTGAGGATTTTAATCCCAACTACCGCCAAGCCGCTTTTGAGGACGATGATATCAAAGGGCTGGATGTGTATGGCGGAAGTACCGATGATAAAATTGGCACGATCGATACTGTGCTGGTAGATGAGACAGGACGTTGCCGCTATTTTGTGGTAGAGACTGGTTCTTGGATTTTTGACAAAAAAGTTTTACTTCCCATCGCTCTTTGTCACATTGATTTTAATGGGCGGCGTGTTTACGCTACAGGTTTGCAGAGTAAAGACAAAGTGGAAAAACTACCCAGGTATGAGCATGGGATGGCAGTTGATTACGATTATGAAGAACAAGTGCGGGGTATTTATCGAACTTCAACAGTAGAAGCGTCTGTACCAGTAGAAGCATCATTACCTTTAGAAGCACCCGTTCCAGTTTCTACAACGCATTCTGTCTTGCCTCAAGCTAGTAATCCTGCTTATGACCGGGATACCTATACTTACGAGCGAGAGCCCCAATTGTATCAGATGAACGAACAGGATCATCAAAAACTCAAACTGTACGAAGAACGATTAGTTGCAGATAAAACCCGTCGCAAAACAGGCGAGGTAATAATTGGCAAACAAGTTGAGACCAAAACGGTACAACTGGAAGTTCCTGTAGAAAAAGAGCGAGTTGTGATTGAGCACACAACTCCCGAATATGTAGGGAGTCGCGTAACTCCAGATACCGCCTTCAATCAAGAAGAAATGGCACATTTGGAAATCTACGAAGAAACCGTCAATATCAAAAAGCAAGCGTTCGTGCGCGAGGAAGTGCAAATCAGAAAAGAAGTTGAGCAAGATACGGTTGAGGCAACAGACACAGTACGTCGCGAAGAGTTAGATGTTGTAAAAACAGAATGGGAATCGGATAGAAAAAAACGTAATCCGCTTTAACTCAGCCAAAGAGTATCGTTAAAAATGCAAAAATCAGGAGGAAATTTATCATGTCTACTCGCAGGCATTTACCATCAATCAGCGTAGCATTTTTAGCTTTAGCCGTTAGTGTCAGTGGCACTGGCTTTGTGCTAAGTTCCCAGCAAGTTGCTGCTCAACAAGCTAAATCGAAATTTCCTGATGTACCGCCGAATTACTGGGCGCGTCCGTTTATTGATTCCTTAGCTGAAAAAGAGATTGTTACCGGATATCTAGACGGAACTTTTAGACCCAAACAGGCTGTGGATCGGGATGAATTTTCGGCGATGATCCGCCAAGCTTTTAATCGAGCCAGCGTTAGAAAGATACCGAGTGGAAGTTACTTTAAGGATGTGCCTAAAAACTACTGGGCAGAAACTCCGATTCAAGAAGCTTATGAAACGGGATTTATGAATGATTTTCCCGGAAATGAGTTTCGTCCGAAGCAGTCCTTGACTAAGGCACAAGCATTAGTTGTGTTAATGAGGGGTTTAAATATGGATTACAATCCCCCTGTTGTCAAAACCGATCGATCTGCTGCAACTCCAGCAAGGCAAACTCCAGTAAATAAACGTCGAATTGCTAGGAACCGTTTGGCATTTCCCCTCGCAGCGACTGTTTTGATGCAGCCGTTATTACCTGTAGTCGCAAGGCTGCAGCCTGCGGCTGCGCCCGCATCTAAATCGGCTAAGACTGTTCCACCAACAACGACAAAAGCTGCAACTGCGCCTGCTAAAAATTCGGCATTAGATTTTCTCAATTCGTACTATAAAGATGCCGATAAACTTCCTAAATATGCGGTTGAGCCAGTGGCAGCAGCGACAAAGGCAAAGATAGTGGTCAACTATCCAGATCCCAGAGCTCTTAATCCGAACGAGTTGCTGAGTCGGGGTAGTGCTACTGCCCTAATTCATCAAGCTTTGGTCAATCAAGGTCAGATACAACCGCTTCCAGACAAGAATACTGCTAAGTACATTCCTACGAGCCCACGTCGCTAGTTCTTCCCTCAACATTAACTTTTTTACCCCTGGATTCGATTGACTCGAAACCAGCGATAGCCGTAGGCTTCTAAGGGAATAGATGGCGATTCGGCATCGAGAGATTCATAGAGCCGATCGCCAAATAAGTCGCACAGATTGCTGTATTCGTTAGATTTGAGCGTAGCGGTACAAGGTTTGTCGGCGAGATTGTGGACAGCAATCACCGTCCTGCCTTCCCAGTCGCAGCAGTGGGCTAACACCGAGGGACAGTCGGTTTCCAGAAGGTGCCACTTGCCCCTACCCAACTCAGGACATTGCTTGCGGATGCTGATTGCACGTTCCATCCAGTTAATTAATGAGCCAGGATCGCGCTGCGCTGCGACGACATTGACTTGTTTGTAACCGTATTCTCCGTTGGCGATCGCAGGTCTGGCAAGAGTATCAGTTGCAGCCGTCGAGAAGCCACCATTCGCTGCATCTGACCATTGCATCACCGTGCGAACGCTGTCTCTACCTTCCAGCGAAAGGTCATCCCCCATGCCAATTTCTTCCCCATAGCGCAGCATGGGTGTACCAGGCAGGGTGAAAAGCAAGCTGTAGACAAGTTCAATCCGGCGACGAGATCCTCCCATCATCGGTGGTAAGCGGCGACGAATCCCGCGCCCGAAAATTTGCATAGTTTTCTCAGGGGCAAACGCTGCAAAAATTTCCTCTCGTTCCGATGAAGTAATGCGATCTAGCGTCAGTTCATCATGGTGGCGCACAAAATTAAGCCACTGACAAATATCAGGAATATCCGGTAAGGTTTTTAGTCCCTCGCGCAATGCTGTGGATTCTTGACGCGCCAGGGCCAAAAACAGATGCTGGTTCAGCAAAAAGTTGAACAGGATGTGCATTCTGTCGCCCTTAGCAAAGTAGATAGAAATTTGCTCGCGATCGACATTTGCTTCTGCCAGCAACACAGCATCACCCTGACGCGATGACACAAAATCTCTCATTTCTTCCAAGAAACCTCGCAGCTTTTCGGGGTCTGCACCTTCGATGCCAATTCCTTCAATTAAAAACGGAACAGCATCAATGCGAAATCCAGACACGCCCAGTTCTAGCCAGAAACCCATAATTTTGCAGATTTCTTCTCGTACCGCCGGATTGCCAATATTCAAATCTGGCTGTTCTTTATAGAAGTGATGCAAATAGTAAGCTTTTGCTTGTTCATCGTACTCCCAAATACTGTCCTCGACATCGGGAAATATCAGTTGTTCTGGATCAGTTTTGGGTGGATTTTCTGACCACACATAGTAATCGCGATACTTGGAGTTTTTATCGCTTTTGGCTGCCACAAACCAAGGATGCTGATTGGACGTATGATTTACTACCATATCGATCAGTACGCGAATGCCTCGTTCCCTTGCTTGGTGCATGAACTCGACAAAATCTCCCAGGGTTCCCAGTCGCGGATCAATGTTGTAGTAATCCATCACGTCGTAACCATTGTCCCGGTTAGGGGAAGGATAAAACGGCAGCAACCACAAACAAGTAATTCCTAGCGCGGATAAATAGTCTAGACGGTCGATCAGTCCTTGAAAGTCGCCGACACCATCGCCGTCCGAGTCCATGAAGGTTTCAACATCGAGGGAGTAGACAATTGCGTTTTTATACCAGAGGTCTTTCATTGCAGTAAATTTCTTAATAGAGAAACTGTTGGAAATGGCTTTGTTCAGAAACCCTGCCACAGGGCTATTTAGGAAGCTGAATGCCACCGATATAGCTCATTTTTAGGAATATGAGCCTAAGTTTTGTTTGTCCAGATTCAAAATCTATCCATCTCAAGCTCGATGAAATATCTGTCGCTATAATAAATCAATTACGAAAAAAAATGGTTGCTCAGACTGACTACCATTAGCAGGAGCGATCGCTATTTCCGATTAGATGTTCATGCAAATAGCCAACTTGTTTAGCTTGTAGCTGCACTGTCTTCGCTCTCTGGGAGCCAAGGCAGTGCTTTCGCCACCAACCTTAGTTAAATCGGCCAGGCCTTGTCAATCATAAGGACATAGAAGTTGTGTTTGCCTTTAGCGATCGCCCATGGTGCCAACTACTCTTCTACCCAATTGAGTAACCCAAGAGAAGTAACAGCTCCAAAAAAGTGAGCGCCAATCAGATTGACGTTGGCCATCGTCACAAAAATATCTAGAGAACGAATCACATTTTCTGGCGTATAAGCTGCGAGCGCTTGCGGTTGACTCAGAGTTTTTGCTAGGACTACAGCCACTGTTTCTTCAGATGCGACAAACGCGATTAATACCCCCACCAAACTAGAAACTAATCCAATCCGTAAGGTGTGAGTAATATGTTCTTTGCTGGGATATACCTGGGAATTTTCGGCGTGCAAAAGTCGGCCTAAAAGCCGATAGCGAAAATCCCAAAATATTCTAAACGCCAGCAATAACAGGCCCACTATTGCTAAAACTACCCCGAAACCAATACCTGCATTATTGGTTTGTTCGCCCATGTTGCGACCCAACATAGCAAATAATAAAACAATGCCGGAAACAGCACCCAAGAATAACTGTATCCAGAAGCTAAATCTACTAAACAAGCGAAAAGTTGCGACGAATTCGCTTTGGGTCAGCGGTTGCGGCACGGATTCTGGTTGATTCATTATATCCACCTTATTGCTGAATTGAGCATCAAAATAAACGAGGTAAGAAAGAGGTTCTGCTTGTCTTCCTGTCGCAAGCGATCGCCTGGTGGTTAGCTATTAGACTTCTGCAGAAAACTCGGTTAAGGGCAGGACAGGATGCCTAACCCCTACTCCCCGCAGTAGTTATGAGAGAGGTGTATTGGTTACTGAGGAATGGCTGACGGATATACTCCTGTAGCAACTAAGACAGGTTTGTTGGTATACTCGGCTTCTAGCTTCTGCTTCAAGGTCAAATCCCATTGCAGATCGTAGTCCCGCTCAAGTTCAGCGACGACAAACGAACGCAACTCGCCGGTTACGGCAACCTTCTCACCTTCTTGCACGGTTGGTTTTGGAACTGTGTGTATCACTAACAAGTCTTGTCCGCCAATTAATTTGTCTTCATCCAAAGTGAACGAGTTTGGACTTCTGAGGCTTTCGACTTCACCGCTCACCGCCAGTGTCTTGCCGTAGTATTTTTGGGGGTTTGAGGTGAGTTCACCCGGTGTGGGGGCTAGCGCCATCGATTGTGCAACGATCGCAGGTTTACTTTCGTACTCAGCGTACAAGTTTGGCTCTAAGCCTAATTTGTACTCGCGCTCAATATCTGCAAGGACAAAATTGCGAACTGTTCCTGTTACTTGAACTTCTTGATCTGATTCAGTCGGCAGCACAAAGGGCTTGCCGGTGGCATTGACAACCAAAATCGATTCGGTGCTAAAAAACTCCTTATCGCTAACTGTAAAGGTCGATGGCCCCAATTTTTTGACTGGTTCGCTTCTGATGGTCACAGTTTTGCCAAGCAGTTGTGCTGTGTTATCAACCACATTCTCGGTTGTCGTGGGAACCGTACCGGGTGTTGCAGGTGCAGGTGCAGGTGCCGTTGCTTGTCGCTGTGGGGTAGTACAAGCCGGAAGCAGGATAGCTGCTAGTGCGAGGGCGATCGCTCCTCCCTTAGCATTCGAGAGCTTTTGAGTGGAATTGTTCAAACGATTATTAACCATTGAAAAACCTCCTTGATTTTTTCTGTTTATTTTGTTGATGAAGCTACAGAATTCGTACTCAAAACCGGGTCTTTTTATAACCTAATTCAAAAACACTTGACCGTCAGGGTGAACTCTTAAAACTCCTTAATTGCCATCCTATTTAGTCGTTTCATCTGAGGAGTTGCTGATGCAACAAGAGGCATGGTTGGCATACCGATTAATAAACTGCCAGAGATGATTTGTAATATCCCTGGCGTTTTTTTTCAGGGATTTTTTAGTTGATACATAGATATCTCCTGATGGAATCTTTCAAATTTAGTCAGGTGTGCCCGATTTTGCGCGGGCAAATAGTCGCGAGTCACCGCTCAATTTTGAAACAGTACCAAAGTTTCTTCGCTGGTGCGATCGCCTCTGCTAGAAGTGAGATTCACCTCGTATCGGGTTCCTGGTAAAGAAATGGTCGGCTTAAAAGCAAAGCTGAATTTACCTTGTTCATCCGCCCGAATTGTGCGTTCGAGGATATTTCGTTCAACTCCAAATAAACCTGCCACAGAAGAGGTAGCCTGAACGTTGACATTAACTGTCGCATTTGGGGCGCTGCGTCCTTCCACTTCAACCGTCCCGCTGACGCGAGCATTTTCTTCGGGAGTGATAATTTCTAGCGGGATTTCGGCAGTGTTGGAACTGCCATCATCGCCAGCAATTAGTTCTCGATCTAAACGGGAACGAATAACTTGATTTCCCGACTGCAAACTAGCAGTAACCGCCGCACCTGCAGGGGGGAAATAATCTTGGCTGCGGATCGTATATTCCCCTGTGTAAACGCCGTTGGATTCTTCCCGCATGGGAATGTTATAAGCAACTCCTTCAATGGAGAAATTAGCTGTAGCGTTGGGAGTGCCGAGCAATTTGAAATTGAGCGTGGTTCCCGGCTCTAACTGCGGTACGGATTGAGCAGTGAAGCGGTTAATAGACAAAGATTGAAAGCGGCGATCGCTATAACCAGCTACTAGAGGTTGTTGCAAGCGGGTGCTGCTGATGCGATCGCCTTGTTGCAAATTTGCCCGCACAACTGTATTTTCGGAAATACGATCGCCCTCGCGAATCATGTAGTTTGCCTCGTAAACTCCGGGTTGAACCTCCCGCATCGGCAGATTTTGCACTGCATTTGGGATAGTCAAGGTAGCTCTAGAATACGGGGTTCCTCGCAGCACGAAAAAGAGTTGAGTTCCCGGATCTAATCGCTGTACTGGATACGCGGTAAAACTGTCTATATCCGAGCCGACTACTCTTCGTTGAGCTACTTGGATAGAGGGTTTGGCGCTAGCTAGGGCAATTTCCGGTAAATAAATGGTTGAACCCAACAGAACCAGTCCAATTGCCGTTGAAAATGATTTTATTTTCATAAAATCCTCCTAAATCGCAACAACCAACCTCTTGCAGTAATGTGAAAAGAAAATTTAAATTATTAAAAATTTACTTTGGCTCAAGGTCGATTGTCTGTGTTCTACGTTCTACATTCTTTCAAAATGTTGCTTATATATCCATTTAACCTCAAGTCTCCAAAGCTTGCCATCTGTCGGAGGCAATAAGAAAATATCTATCTGATGAAAGATGATTGAAGAAAAAATGATAATATTCCTTTCAGTTCAGTTAAGTGCGATCGCTCGGACTATTGGCGATAGATGCTTGATTCCCCACTGTCGCACTGGGGCGCATCCATTCTTGCAACGTCCATAAGCCCGTTATGGCAGCTATTGCAGCTCCCAAACTATCCATAATTAAATCAATAATCGTATCATCCAGACTCTCAATCACTTCGGTTGAGAGAACAATACCAGCCGTCCACTCGGCAACTTCCCACAAAGCACCAATCGCAATCCCAAAACTGGTTATTGTTAGCAAGTACAGCAGTTTATGGTTGCGAAAAATAGTCAGCATTGAACTGTATGCTAAAAAACTCAATGCTAAAGTCACGGCAAAAGTCGTGAAAGCATGAACAATTTCATCATAAGGTCCCGGTTGGTAAAACAGCCCCAAGACCCAGCCTCCGGCGTTGAGTAAGGCAGCAAGCACAAACAGGAAATCAAACAGCGTTGGCAAGCGATCCTCCATCACCACAAACGCCAGGGATGCTACTAAGAATAAGGCTAACCCCAAGGCATTTTGCCATTTTCCCTGACTCAGAGCAGCTATTACTGCTATTGTTAATAACGCCTGTCCTACCCAAGCTGCAACTCGATAGCCACGCCAGTTTGTAGTCATCATCACTCTCCTTCTATCTTAAGATCGCACATCCCCGACTTCTTAGAGAAATCGGGGTTCTCCATGCCCTTAATGTGGTTTATTTTAGCTCAATTTCTAGAGGTCATCTTGAGCAACTTGGGCATGGTTTAAGGCAGCCACTAAGGTAACTCCGCCTAAAATATTACCAATTAGGGTAGGTATCATGAATTTGCCAAAATATTCGGGCCACGAAACAGCTTTAATTGCCACTGCATAGAAAACTTCCACCGATCCGGCAATAATATGAGGAAATTCACCTAGCCCAACCAGGGAAGTGATGATAACAATTACCCACAGTTGGGAAGACTCAGCGGCGGGGAGAAGCCACACCATTAAAGCAATTAACCAACCCGCAAAGATTGCCCGCAATAAAGTTATCCAAAATCCTCCATCGATAACTCTTAAACCTATTTCGCCAAACGCTGTTTGAATTTCAGGCGGGAAGACTCCAACCTGTGCAACTATTGAGGCAAATATGAATGCACCTAACAAATTGCTTGCTAACACAATTCCCCATAATCGCAGCACTCGCATAAAAACTTTGGGTCTGCGATCGTTTAACAAAGGCAGAATGACAGTCAGGGTATTTTCAGTGAACAACTGCTGACGCCCCATCACCACAATGACAAAGCCGATACTGTACCCAAGGCTGACAATGATGGAACTCCAAGATTGCTGCGGTAAATTTGCTTGGAGTACACCTTGAGCCACTAGGGAAAATCCCATAGATAGTCCTGCAGCTAATCCAGACCAAGCTAGGGCTGAAACTGGACGCAACAACTCACTTTCACCCTCAATCCTAATCGTTTCGTGAATGATTAAGGCAGTGGGACGGATTCGCTCAATGATCTCTTCACGATCGCGATCGCTTAGTTCCAACTTTTGTTGACCCAGCAATTCTATTGCTTGGCTGGCTCGATCGCTATTTTGTGTCATCTCGCTCTTGTTAAATTATATGAACTTCGTAGTTCTCAGCATACAAACTAAACAATAGCGACGCGCCTAACCTGAGAATGAGCTTTGGGTTTTTCTAAAAAGTGTCTGTAGAGAAAAAATAGTTGTGCAACATCTATCTTAAGTTTGGTGATTTTAAAATTGAATGTAAAAGCAATATATCTTAAGTAAGATATTCCGCTATTTGCTTTAATTTTGCACAATCTTTGCCATACAGAGGTGTAGGGTGAAAATGTAAGAGTGGCAGTGTTAGGAGGCATCTTTGTACAAAATTAATTCCTTGAGTACAAGAAAACCTGACCCATTCAAAAATTCAACCACGAATGCGATTGTGGAGGCTTCTAGCTGGTTCGATCGCTGTAATTGGGAAGGAAAACTCCTCTCTCAAATTTGAGAACCTAGTCAAGCCTGAGTGCGATCGCATTCGTCGTGGAGATTGCCGTTTTTTTGGGACTAGCAGCAGTTTTTTTGGCTTTGCGCGTACCCTCATTTGCAATTGGCAAAGACCTGCGGTGAGTTTTACGTTGGCACAATCATGCAAGTGGCTTTGACATTCAGTTCAATGTAACGTTTTTGCTGGCGATCGCAATTGTCTTTGGTTTAATCGGGCTTTGGGGAAAAGCCACCAGCAAGCGTCGTTTTAACGAAGTGTGAAGCACCGGAATATGAAAATCCACAATTTCAACCTCACCATAAATCGTGGGTAAATCGATCGGTGTTGACCAGTTACTAATCTAGTAATAACAATGAATAGAGATAGCGATGATCGCAGTTCTTCTGCACAAATAACTAACCAACAGGGTGAAAATACAAATCAACAAATCCCGCAGCCACCAGAGGGTTGGGATCGCTTTAAATGGTTGGGGCCGAGTTTTTTATGGATGCTGTCGGCTGCTGGTTCTGGTGAGTTACTATTTACACCTCGAATTGCAGCACTTTACGGCTACTCGCTGTTGTGGGCGCTGCTAGCGGCTGTTATCCTCAAGTGGTTTATCAACAACGAAGTCGGGCGGTTTTCGGTTTGTACGGGTGCAACAATTTTAGAAGGTTTTAAGCAAATTCCTGGACCGAAAAATTGGACGATTTGGCTGATTTTATTGCCGCAGGTGGTAGTAGCAATTTCCACAGTTGCCGGACTTGCAGGTGCCGCCGCTACAGCACTGATTCTAGTAACAGGAGGAACAGTTAAACTTTGGACGGTGATTATTATCGCTGTGACGGCAGCAATTGTGTTCATGGGGCAGTATAAAGTTGTTGAAAAAATTTCCTCAATTATCGGCATCGGCCGCACGTTGGCCGTGGTAGCCGCGGCGATTTTTGTTTTTCCCAACCTTCGACAATTCGCAGCGGGGTTAGTACCTCAAATTCCCCAAAACGTGCAATATCAAGAAATCCTACCTTGGCTGGGTTTTATGCTAGCAGGGGCAGCAGGATTGATGTGGTATTCCTATTGGGTGGAAGCCAGAGGATACGGTGCTGCTTCCCTCAAACAAGAACAACCCCTTGATTTTGATCAAATCAGCCACGAACAAGTAAAAAGGTTGCAGGGTTGGGTGACTTTAATGAGTTTCTCCAACACCTTAGCAGTCGTGGGTGCGCTGTTAGCGGCACTCGCTTTTTTGATTCTCGGTGGCGAGTTGTTGCGTCCCCAAGGATTAGTGCCAAAAGAACAACAAGTAGCAGAAATTTTGGGTAGTTTGCTAGGCAACCTTTGGGGGCCATTTGGCTTTTGGTTTATGGTGGCAATTGTTTTTATTACTTTTTGTAGCACCACGCTTTCAGTCCAAGATGGCTTTGGGCGGATGTTTGCCGATGGCACGCAAATTTTACTGCAAGGATTTGGCGTGCAGGGTCGCTGGACGAATGAAAAATTTTTGCAGCGATTTTATATTATAGTGCTGTTAGCTGCGTTACCCATTGCGATTTATCTGATTTTCGGCGAACCCGTTTCCTTGTTACAAATGGCTGGAGGCATTGAAGCAGCTCACATTCCCATTGTGACTGGATTAACGCTTTATGTGAATCATCGAATGCTGCCCAAGGAATTGCGACCCTCGAAGTTTATCTGGGGTGGAACGGTAATTGCAGGGATCTTTTTTGCCTGCTTTGCAGTTATCTATCTTTTACAACTGACCGGGATAATTGGCACGAGTGGAGGAGGAAGTTAAACAGTGTTTTTCTCAGATATTACAGCATTCGTGCCGGATCTGTAGGGGCGGGTTCACCAATAGTCTTAAAGCTTGCAAACAGGTTAAATAAACCCGCCCGACTCCACGAAAAATCCCATTATTGACATTGGTGCAATATCTCAGTTTTTACACTTTACCTGTTTGGGAACTATTTCCCAAAATTGGGAAAATCGCAACTATCAAGTTGCTGTTGTTAGTTAACCTTCACTTTCAAATTGTTATGACTCTCGCAACCAAACCTTTATCTAACTATATCGCCGTCGTGTTTGACTTCGACGATACCCTTGTCCCGGATACCGTCGATAGTCTGTTAGAAAGTCTCAATATTGATGCCCTCGCCTTTCGTCGCGAGCGAATTCAACCTTTAATTGATAGCGGTTGGGACAATATTCTAGCCAGATTTTACGCAATTATCGAGGAATCTAAGCGTCAAGGGAACAAAATAACCCAGGAATATATAGCAAATTTTGGGAAAAAATTAGCGCCCTTTGATGGCGTTGCAGAAATGTTCGATCGCCTACGCCAAAGCGCTTATGCAATCAACCCCAAAGTGGAAGTTGAATTTTATATAATTAGCTGCGGCATGGTGGAAATTGCCCGTAATAATTGCATCGCCCCCAAGTTTAAGGCGATGTGGGGTTGCGAGTTCCATTATGGTAAAGAGGGCGAGATTGAGTTTGTCAAAAAAATTGTAACTCACACGGAAAAAACTCGCTATTTGTTTCAACTTGCCAAAGGCGTTGACAACAATCCAAAAGACGATGGCAAAACATTTGTTTATCGGGATGTTCCGGCGGAAGAATTGCACATCCCGCTAACACAAGTCATTTATGTGGGTGATGGGGCATCAGATATTCCTTGTTTTTCGCTTTTGAATGAACAACAGGGAATAACGATTGGGGTTTATAAAGATAGTACCGCACAAGATTGGAGCCAGGAAATAGAAATTAGCCAAAGTCAGCGGCTGATGAATTTGGCTTCTGCAGAATACAGTGAGGATTCGGAATTGATGCGATCGCTCACTCTCGCTGTAGAAAGTTTAGCCAAAAAAATCTCCCTGCTCCAGTTAAGTGTTGGTGAATAGAGAGGCTTTTGTTGTGGGTTTAGGAAAGTGGATCGGTTTTTTTGCTTTGGTAGCCTCGCTCTATATTTTGTGGAAAATTAGAACGATTGTTTTACTGTTTTTTACCGCCGTAATTTTAGCGATCGCTCTCAACCGTTTAGTGCGAAGATTGCAGCAGTCGGGTGCGAAGCGGGGAGTGGCGATCGCCTTAGCAGCGGCGATTCTAGTCACAGCGAGCGCTGTCTTGCTAACTCTCATCGTAACGCGCCTGAGCAATCAATTTCAAGAGTTGTCCGAACTCGTCCCGCTAGGAATAGAACAACTGCGACTTTGGAGCAATTGGTTGCAAGCAAGATTACCCGGACAAATAGTTGATAACCTTCCCAGTATTGACGATTTAACCCAAGAAATTAAAACGCTTTTTCGGTGGACAAGTTCGCATATTTATCTGTGGTTTTCCAACTATCTAACCTTGATTATCAATACCTTATTAATTACCGTTTTGACAATCATGCTTCTGGTAAATCCGATGCCATACCGCCACGCAATTATCAGCCTTTTTCCGGCTTTTTACCGTCAGCGAGCCGATGAAATTCTCTCAAAATGCGAAGAGGGTTTAATGGGTTGGTTGGCCGGCGTTGCATTAAGCATGAGTTTTATTGGTATTACGAGCATTATTGGTTTGTTGGTTTTGCAAGTTCCCCTGCCTTTTGTGAACGGGCTTCTGGCATTCATATTAGCCTTAATTCCCTATATGGGCGCAATTTTAAGCGTAATTCCACCGTTGCTGCTGGCTTTATTAGATTCGCCTTCAAAAGCAGGCGCGGTGTTGTTGCTTTATTTCCTAATTCAACAAATTGAAGGCAACTTGGTCACACCTATCATTATGGAAAAGCAGGTATCTCTGCTTCCCGCTTACACCTTAGCTCTCGTGACAGCATTCGGATTTTTCTTTGGTTTTTTGGGATTATTTTTAGCGCTACCAATTCTAATTGTTATTCAAATTTGGGTTAAAGAAGTTTTAATCAAAGATATACTAGACCGCTGGCAGACTCCTCCATCATGGAAGCCATCTCATAGCCCCTAAAGCTATATTTGTCAAGCCCAATAAATGTGAAATTTATTACTCAATCAACCGATGAGACTCCCGCTCAAGACAGATTTTAAAAAAATCTAAACAAGCTAATCTTTAAATTAATAAATAATCACATAAATTATCTGTTTAAGAACTCAGTTAGCTGGACAGGAATGCACTATTGGGTATGGCAGCAGTCGTTAACAACTAAATTGTCAAAAAATATGAAACGGGACAACTCACCCACCGACAGCATTAAAGACTCAATTGGACAGGCAGCTTCTCATCCCTGGTTTGAGCGACTGGCAAGATTGGGATATGCTTCCAAAGGCTTAGTTTACTTTATTGTCGGTTTTTTAGCAGCACAAGCCGTCTTCAGTATGGGCGGCCGGACAACCGATACTAGCGGTGCATTATCAGAAATTGTTAACCAACCCTTCGGTAAATTTCTGCTATTTCTTGTAACGATTGGCATTATTGGTTATGCCCTTTTGCGTATCGTTCAGGCAATTCTCGACCCAGAAAACCAAGGACAGAAAATGGATGCCAAGCGAATTGCCCAACGCATTGGCTACGCCTTAAGTGCTTTAGCTTACGCAGGTTTAGCTTTAACGGCTGTAAAACTGATAATGGGTTCAGGCGGCGGCGGTAAGAGCGATACAACCGAAGATTTGACAGCCCAAATTTTAGCGCAACCGTTTGGAGAATGGCTGGTAGGATTGGCAGGCTCAATTGTTATTGGTGTCGGTTTTTCTTATTTCTACCAAGCATATAAAGCCAAATTTCGCCGCCATTTCAAGCTAAATGAAATGAGCCAAACCGAGCAAACTTGGGCGACACGGTTGGGTCGATTCGGAATTGCTGCCCGTGGAGTTGTTTTCGTTATAATCGGTTTTTTCTTAATTCAAGCAGCAAGGCTATCGGATGCCAGTCAAACGAAAGGATTGGGCGATGTGTTGGGAATTGTGGCACAACAGCCTTTTAGTCCAGTGATTTTGGCTCTAGTACCTTTGGGTTTAATTGCCTATGGCATCTACTCGGTAATTGAAGCTCGCTATCGGCGAATTTTCGGTTCATAAGCTTGCCCGTTATGCAGAAAGTTATGAATTTTGAGTACAACAATTTTTTTGAATTAAAAACTTATCTAACTCAAAGCTCAAAACTTTTACAAGGCGTCCTGATTAAATCACCTGCTTTTAAGTCTGGATATTTTAACTCAAAACTCAGGGCGGGCACTCTTGGCACCGCCCTGTACTCAAAACTCAGGGCGGGCACTCTTGGCACCGCCCCTACTGTACTCAAAACTCCTAAAAACTTATGGCAAAAATTGGTTATCATGCTTCCCACGAACAGTTTAAGCCCAGCGAACTGCTGAAATATGTCCAAATGGCAGAACAAGCTGGCTTTACCCATGCCCTTTCTTCCGATCACTTTCATCCTTGGAGTGAAGCGCAAGGACAAAGTGGTTTTGCTTGGTCTTGGTTGGGTGCAGCAATGCAAGCAACGGCGAGGCTTTCCTATCGGGTTGTTTGCGCTCCCGGACAGCGGTATCATCCGGCTATTATTGCCCAAGCTGCGGCAACGTTGGGAGAAATGTTTCCCAATCGTTTTTGGCTAACGGTTGGCAGCGGTCAAGCGTTGAACGAACATATTACTGGGGATAAGTGGCCTACTAAGAGCGATCGCAACGCGCGCCTCAAAGAATGTGTCGATATTATCCGCGCCCTTTGGGCAGGAGAAACCGTCACCCATCGCGGTTTAGTGTGCGTAGAAGATGCAAAACTCTATACCCGCCCGGAAATTCTCCCATTAATTATCGGCGCCGCAGTTACGCCAGAAACCGCAGAATGGGTGGGCAGTTGGGCAGATGGATTAATTACTACTTCTCGCCCACCTGAAAAGTTAAAAAAAGTCGTCGATGCGTTTCGTCGCGGTGGCGGAGAAGGGAAACCAATGATTTTGAAAGTGCAGCTTTCCTATAACAGTAATGCAGAGAAAGCACTACAAGGCGCTCATCATCAATGGCGTAGTAATATCTTCAAAAGTAAAATGCTGACAGAACTGATAACACCCGATCAATTTGATGCGGCCGGGGAGTTTGTGCAACCAGAGGAGTTATATCAACACGTCCGCATTTCGGCAGACCAAGAGCAGCATATTGAGTGGTTGCAACAAGATATGGAATTGGGGTTTGATGAACTAATTTTGCACAACGTTAACCGATCGCAAGAGCAGTTTATTGAGGCGTTTGGCGAAAAAGTAGTGCCAGTGCTGACAAAAACTTGATGTTGGCATCTACCTAATTCAAGACTTTGAATTCTGATTTAATAATTGCTGAATCTCAGCCCGCAAGGCAGCAATTTCCGTTTGAAGTGCTGCAATTGATTTCGCTCCTGCTAATTCTGCCTCGTCATCCTCTGCATCGCGACCAATAAAAAATGTGGCGATGGTCGCAGTTACATAACCAAAAACCGCAAACGCATAGAGTGCCAGAACAAGGCAAAGTATGCGACCTTCTGGCGTTTTGGGCCAATATTCCGAACCCATTGTCATCATTAGCATTGCCGTCCACCATAACGCTGTGCCGTAATTATTTAACCCGGAGGAACCATCGGCGACATCTTTTTCAAAAGCATACATCCCTGCTGCACCTACCAAGGTAATAATTATCGTTAGTCCTACGACATAACCAAATCCGCGACGGCTAACACTCGCAGCTAATGCCCGCATCCCTCGATTCGTACCAGTCATAACTCGCAACAACTGCAAACTTCGCACAGCCCGTGCTGTTTTGAATGCTCGCACCACTCGTACAATCCTCAAGGTACGCAAAGCAGGCAACAGCAGAGAAAAAGCCGTTATCCAATGGCTTTTAATATAGGAAATTTTGCGCGGAGCTAAGGCAAATTTAACTAGAAAATCGGCAATAAAGATAATCCAAATAGTAGTGCTAACGACTTCTAGCAGTGGATTTAATCCCCAAGTTAATTCAATAATAAATAGGGCTAGCCACACAAATGCCAGCACCAGCATGGGAGCTTCCAGCCAATCTTCTAGCTGTTGCAAAATTTCGCCTTGCTCTTGTTCTATGGCTTGTTTTTTGGCTAGGTTGGGGTTGTTCATCTACCTACCAAATCATTAAAAGTTTGTCTTTTACGCTGCATTTTAGTATAAGGTTTCGCCAATGGCACAGCAGTAAACCAGTGGGCTATTATTGACACGCAAATAATTAGGCTACCAATGACCCAAGCTGACTCTAACCCCGTTTTACGTAGCGCCAGCATGGCATAGAAAATCGCTGCCACACCCATTGAACCAAACCATCCTAAAAACAAAGTATCCTGCCAGCTTTTTAGCTGACCCAGCTCATGTGGGCGAAGACAGCGCAACTAACTACAAACCCTTGTTAAATTCATTCGCACTCTAACGCCCTTCCCTCTTCACGTCCAACTCTTCACGACGCAGTGTTTCCCTTGCCTCAACAATCTCCGTTTCAACTTCTTTCCTGATGTTAACTTCTTCGCGGACGAAAGCTTCTTTTTTGATATCAGCCGTTTCTTCGTAAACTTCCATACGCATCACCTTTTCCTGCTGGAAGGGAGTATCTCGATTTACTGGCGCACCTGCCTTTTCTGGAGTTATACTCTCAATTACAACTCGCTCTTTTTCTGTAGGAACGGAAACTCGTGCCGTTTCGGTTTCAACTCGCTTGCCAATTGCTACCTCGCCAGCTTTGTGACGGCTTTTTTCTGCAACCAGTCGTTCTTCGTAGAGTCGGAACTTGTGATGCTCGCGATCGTTCATCTGATACAATTGAGGCTCTTGTTCGTAAGTGTATGTGTTGCGGTCATAACCAGCAGCCTTAGCTTGGTTAGAGACAGAACGCGGCATAGAAACTGGTGCAGATGCTTGTACAGGCAATGAGGTTTCTAAAGGCAATGATGCTTCTACAGGTGCAGACCCTTCTACAGTTCGAGTACGATAAACACCCCGCACTTGTTCTTCATAATCGTAATCAACCACCATCCCATCCTCATACCTGGGTAGTCTTTCTGCTTGGTCTTTACTCCTCAAACCCGTCGCGTAGATGCGTTCTGCATCAACCTCAACTCGACAAAGTGCAACTGGAACTAATACCTTCTTGCCAAATATCCAGAAACCCGTGTCAACCACAAAATATCGGAAACGTCCTGTCTCATCAACTAGCGCTGTATCAATTGAGCCAATCTTCTCATCTGTATTTCCAGCATAGATATCCAGACCTTTGATATCTTCGCCATTAAAAGCAGCTTCGCGGTAGTTGGGATTAAAATCTTCAATTTTGTAAAGTAACATACCAGTCCTTCCTTTTCTATCTATATCAACTTATGACCCCATTTTAGATATATCTCAAATTTGATGCTTCCTTCTTATGAAGGATTAAGTGAAACAAAATAGTAGGATGACTATATTTATTTTAAACTTTTTCTGTCTTTGGATAGATGACTTTTTAATTTTTCATCCACCTTCCGCACCCTCAAGTTTCACAATCGGTTTCTAACTATTTTTATAGAAAAATACTTTTAGAAATTAGACTTTGATACTGTACATTAACGGAGCAAAAAAATATATAGCAACCCTAAATTATTCGCGTAATTATTGTAGGGGCAATCCGACCCCTACTCCCCGTGGTTGCCCCGATAGATAGGGGGTAGGCACGGGGAGTAGGGGTAGCACTACCCTACAAATTTACATGAATGATTTAGGATTGCTATATACATAATTTATTACTTTAAAAATAGACTTTTAGGTGAGATATTTGGGGCAAACACATTTGAAAAACTTTGCCTTGATTATGCTACACCCTATGTTTAAAATCATTATGAATATATGCCCGGTCGCCTCTTTAGCAAGCAATTTGTCCTAACTAATGACTAATGAGTAATGACTAATGAGTAATGAGTAATGACTAATGACTAATGAGTAATGACTAATGAGTAATGACTAATGGCTAATGACTGATGACTAATGACTAATAAAAACAAATTCCCCGGCCTAACCAGGGAAGGAAAGATATTAAAAAAAGTAATGTTGTTTTAATAAATTGAATTTGCCAATAAGCGGCGATAAATTAGTAGCAGCCCTTGTTGAGTTGAGAGCGGACGCCGGGGCGGGCTGTCCTGTGTAGATGCCGCACCCGATCGCATTTTCCAGTCTCAAGAAAACAGTTGCATTCATATTTGAGTACCACTTAAGCTTGGTTGCTGTTGCGAGTCTGGCTAGCCAGCTCCAACAGTTGCGCCCAGCGTTTTTGGACTTGTTTGGGAGTGCATTTGATCGCGGTGGCGATCGCCTTGTCGCTTTCTTGATTCCGCTTCATTTCTAACAATTGCTGCATTTCCGGCGACAGTTGAGCGCGAAAAGCTTCCCATTTGTCCGAAGTCATTCCCAGCTTTTGATCGACATCAGCACCCAGCCATTCGTGGACGAGTTTCCAATTTTGAGTGCGGGCAAATTTTTCGACGTGGTACTTAAACCGTTGTTGCAAGTAGTCGCGCTGGCGGGAAGACAAACCGAGCACGCGGTCAATTTCCGAAGCCGAAAGGTCTTGCAATTTTAAAGTTAAGTAATTCACGCATTCTGGCTGATTTTGCGATTCCAGATAGGCGATCAATTCCGAGACTACTCGATCGCGCAGCACAGCATCAGCAGGATCGACAGTTTCCGATACCATTTGCTCGCGCACTTGTTGCAGCGCCGGAGAGCGGCTGTAAATTTCCGCATCTTCTCCCTTGCCGGATTCTACAGCCATTTCAATGTCGATCGCAGTTTCGGGAGGCTGGCCCTTGGCAAATCCTTGAGCGCGCAACACGATCAGGCGTTGGCGGTTGCGGCCGGGCAAACCGATTTGGCGCTTGGCGTAGTGTTCGGTAAAAGCCATGTACTCAGCCAATTCTAGCTGCGTGCGGGGCTGGTAGGTGACATCGAGTTGATGTTCGCGACGGAAAGCTCGCAGAGATTCGATGTAAAAGCCTTGCAAAAAGTCTTCAATCATGTTGTAGCGAGCTTGGAAGTTCAAGTTCGATCGGAAAGAAGCAACATGGCGGTAAATCATCGCCGCGAGGTGAGAATGCAGTTCGACGCGGCCTTGTTTGGAACCGAGGCGGTAGTATTGCAGGGTTTTTTGCAACCGGTGCTCGGCCAAGGTGATTTGCCAAGCTTCAACTTCGCCGGAAATTTGGATGCGATCGCTTTTTTGGCAAATCCGTTCAACTTCCTTAGCAATCCGCATCGCCACTGCTTGAGCGCTGCGGCTGGCAGTTTTCATTTCCCCTTGCAATTCTTTGAGGGCGAAGTCAGCCAAAGCGAGGATATCGATGCTGGGAACAGTATTGATTTCGGCGTTTGGTTCGCTGGAGGTAGCCGGAATGCAGTTGAAGCCAGAAGCGGTGTTGCAGTTGACGGTGGTGGCAGTTTTGGCAGTCATGGCATTTATCGGGTGGTAGGGCACAGCGGGTGTGCGAGGACATTTGTCAGAGTGTGAGGCGGCAGTTGCTGGCGGTTTCGCTTGCTGTGCTGATTCAACTCTCTATACATTGAATGTTACGGAAGTAGAGATAACCGTAGTTATGCCAGTGTTCCACTCTCTCATGCAACAGTTTTTGGCTGCTGAATCTGATTCTAATCGCTGGCTGTGGAAGATTGGTTTTATTGCCGTTAAAGCCTTACTTTACAAGCATTCTGAGCTGTTATGTGCGTGGGGCGATCGCCAGGAAAACTGAGGGTGCTGCCAGGCCGCTGAGTGGACAATCTAATAACTGGCTATTTGAGGGGGTTTTGGCCGTTAGAGATTGTGGAATCGAGACTTGGCAGAGTGTAGCTATCTGCAATGTCTTCAGAACCTACGCAACAGCAGTTAGGAAACCCGGTTAATCTGAAAATTTGATCTTATCCAAGAAGGCAGGTCGATCGACCGAAGCCAGATTTCTAGCTCCAAAGCGAGGCTGGAAGCGATGTATTTTATTAAATAAGCCTGGTTGCTTTGATGGCCGCGGGTAAGTCCTTACAGAAGTTTAGACCGCCAAATTGACAACAGCGATGCGGAGTCGATTGAATTAAATATTAAAGGTGATCAATCCTTTCAAGTTGAAATATGCAATTTAAATGCACGACAGGTTTTCTAGAATATCGGGTGGTGGCATAAAAACTTGTACCTGATGCCCCTCAACAATCTCAGTACCTATGAGCTGCGAACACACAGATCGTAAAGACTTCCAAAGCATTGTCTCCTCGTAATGTTCTAATTCTGCTGGAATGTGATCTAGCAGCGTCTTAGAGCAGACCACAATCAGTTGTTTCTGAGCCCGAGAAAAAGCCACATTAGACCGATTGAGGTCTAAGATAAATTCCACATTTTTACTGATTGCTGAGGGGTCGCTGGCTGTTGCCGACACAATTATATAAGGTCGCTCGTCACCTTGCAAGCTTTCAACAGTATCAATTACATCGATGAGGTCGCGGGAGTCATTCAAATAATTTTTAAGCAGTGTTCGCTGCGCTCGGTGTGGAGTGACAATAGCAACAGATTTGTTTTCTATTGCTCTGTTAGTTTTCGCAGCCTCAATAATTTTCTTAATAATTCGCACCTCAAGCAGATTGCTGCGTTTTGACTGACGCTCAGAATGAAGAACAAGAAGTAAGCCACCTAGCTCCTCCTGTAAAAGACTATTTGAATCCAGCGACCTTCCTTTTAGTTCAATATTATCCATTCTGTAAATACGGGAAATTAAGCCACAAATCAGAGGTGGCAAACGGAAAGTAAAACTCAACGCAGAACTCAGAATAGCTGAATCAGTAACTCCTGTAATTTTAATATTTTTAACTGCCTCAAAGGCACTCACATAAGGTTTGTAAAGTTGAATGGGCGGACGGTCTTCCTGCTCCCAATTATGAGCAACAATTGGTGATAGCTGTCGATGATCTCCGGCAAGCATGATTTCCCCGTCAATTTTTACTAATGTAGCCACTGACAAAAAGTGCGGGAACACCATCATGCTTGCTTCATCAACGATTAGTATAGGTACTTGGATAGCTTTAATTTCCAGCGATAATTTCAAAAGAGCGCTGGTTGTACCGCCGATGACCAAGACAGCATTTGAGCGCATTTGATTTACTCTTGTCGCATCCCCCTTAGATCGAAAACATTCAACATTTTTTTCAAAAAAAGACTCATCCTCTTTAGGGTCAACTCGGCTAAGTTTTATTGGCGGTACTGTTAATCCTAATTGATCGGCTTGTTGCTGAAGGATTGGCAAGAGGCTATCGAGGCGCAAAAGCAAGTTGTTTACAGCGGTATGGGTAGGTGCTGCTATGAGAACGATATCTCCGATCGAACAACGCGCCAAAATTCTTAAAAAAGTAGCGATCGCAGTTGTCTGGGTCTTGCCAGTTCCTGGAGGCCCCTGTAAAAGTTGAATTCTAGCGGTTAAGCCGCTGACAGCAGCAGCTACTTGATCGGTAGCCAATTTCTGTCCGTTAGGCAATGTCAAGGACTCCAGTAGATTCTGATATTGTTCTAGCTTCTGTGCTGCTAGAGCCTGTTGTGGAGGAATCTGAGGACGCTCAGGATCGAACCACTGACATACATGATTTCCGAAACCACTTATTAGTCTGTCGTCAACCTTTCCGGCTACAAAATCAGAAGGACTTTCATCTAAAGTAGCATAGGAAAAAATCTCTTCCTCTTGCTTATAAAACCGACCGGGGAGTTGATAGCGGTCTTGTTTATTTGTTTGTCTTACTGAAAGCTCAATCTGTCGAGTCTCCCAGTCAATATTATCCACAACACACGTACTTCCACCGCGTAGAAGTTGACCGAATGTTTGACCGCGATGTGGAGCGTTAAAACAAGGGCTAATCCTTACAAAGTTGCCTTTTTCGATCGTGCAGTTAGTCTCCAAAACTTCATAGTTAATACCATACCGATCAAGGTTGATAGTGGCTGTCAGCCTATTGTGGCCGTGCGAGACAACATCACTAATAGGAATAGTGCGCCCTAGAGGGACGCGATAGACAGGCGGGACTAGGTGAGTAGCAATCCAGTTTGTCACTTTAACGTGCTGATCCAGTCGGAGATAGTCAATCCCCGCCTGAGCGGCATTATCTACCCCAAGCGTGAATTCCAGTAAATCAGCGATGACAAGAGATGGTTTTACTATCTCTGGGTTCTTGAAACGAATGCTTTCTTCAACCCACCGCAGCGCGTGTACGCGGGCACGAAAATAATCCTTGAGATAGTTAGGTTTCCGGGCGCTGTTGTAGCGCTCAATTGCCTTAGCAATTGCGGGCGATAGATTTGGGTCTTTTGGATCTGGCAATTTTCGCCAGTAAGCCCGCCAGTAGGGTGCGGTTAAGGAATCATAAAAGCGACTGCGGATTTCAAACTTGTGCCTGCTGACTTGCTCAGAATCTCGATCGGCCCACTGCCCCTGAGCATCTAAATCCAAATCAGTCTTAAAATCGAAAATATCCTGTGTAAAAGCTTGCTCTAGATCGACCTCGGCACCAGACACCCGCCGCCGCCAGTGATAACGCCTCCCAAACCACGATAGAGAAGTAACGACAGCTAAGCCTCTCCCTGTCCATCCCAAAGCAAAACGCCGATCGACTTCATCGTGCAAGCAAGAGTAGATGAGTTGCTCTAAACTTTCACGGCATCCTAGAAGTTCTCGGAGGTTGGCGAGCAACTGCGAGCTGACGCGGGAGCATCCTTCCAGCAACTGATCCATCTCCGATCGAGACCAGACATAAAAGTGAATGGGAGCCGTTTCGGTCTCGGCTACTTCATCAATAGCCTCAACCAGCTTCATTAGAAACCCTTGAATTAGCTGTTTCTCAGCCCCTGTGTCTTCTCTGTATTCCCCCGTCCACGGAGAGGTTTGAAACTCAATAACTTCTTTACTTTGCAGAGAACGCTCTTCATAGACTGGGCGATTATTTCGATCGCGCTCTACCTCCCACCGTTCCTTGACTGTGGGGTCTGGCTGCCAGTGTCCATTTACCTGCGTGAAGCTTGTATGTAATTGTCCCTCGCTCTTGGTCACATGAGCTGCAAGCGCTCCAATCCTGTTTTCTACATAGTCGTAATCCACAGAAAGGTAAACGCGAATCAGCCGTTCAGCATTAATTATGTGTTCTGGAAGTTGACCTTGACCTGCATAAGGTAGGGGCATTACTTCATAGGAATCTGGCTTGATATTTCTGCCTGGAAGTGTACGCCTGCGAGTTTTTGCTTTTAACTGGATAAGTTCTAGGTTATCGCTAAAGCTTGGATCTTGCCGCACTTGAACTGCCTGCTGTCCGTCTAAGTCAAGTTCAGCCAAGTCATCGATTTTATCAATCCCGGCCTCTCGCAAGACTCGTACTGCTGATGGATCTAAGCCTATTAGTTCAAGGCGACGCAATCTGGCGCTTTCTGATAAGCAGTGAATATTAAAAACACAGCCATCACACTTAGGATCGATTTGATAGTCCAAATCAGCTAAATCAGCCTGAACTACGCGGTTTAGCGCACCCTCAGATGCCAGGAGGCGATTAATGTCCGCTTCTTCTGTATCTAGCTTAAAGGGTTTTAGATCGAGGATGAGCTGACTTTTATTTGTACTCTCATCAATCCTAGCAACCACGCACTCGATATCTTCTGGTCTGAGTTCTACGCCGCCAATAGCCACTGGACTTACCTGAATAAGCTGCCGTACTAGCATCCGGTATAGAGCAACCTGCACGCGGTGGTAGGTACGGTCTCGACGACTGGCTTTGCATTCAACAATTCGCAGCTTTGGTCGATCGGCTTCCCACAGAATTAGTACAAAGTCAATTTGGCCTTTGATCTGGAAAGCTCCCTCGTCTGCTTCAAGAGAAATTTCGCGTCCATATGCTCTTTGTCCTGAACTTATACCTTGCAATTGTGCGACAAAGGTAGTCCAGGGTGTCTTCTTTTCGTCAGCGGACTTTTGGCTGTACAAAGTGAGGTCAATGAGACCATTTTTTTGGAGAGAAGTTTCCCATTCGTTCTCCCTCAATCGCCCCGCCTCTTGGAGAACTGGATCTAACGAGTTGAAGAGGCGTTCTGCAAACGGAAGCTCTCGGGCAAGCTTTCGGTTATTATGCTCTAGCTTAAAGCGGCGATCGCAAGATTGATAATGGATGTACTCGCCGATTTCGGTAACTCGGACAGATGGTTTAGTTACTGGGGTTAACATAAATGTAAAAATAATATTTTTGTCTGAGTCTGACTGGCATAACCTATGCCGAACGACTAAATTTTAGTAATCATCTCACAATTAACTTAGGAGTTACATGACAATAATCACTTTTAATTGTGACCATACTCACGGCAACTATTTATATTATAAAGTCACAATTCACCCTGATTCTTTCTCTAATACCAAAGTCACCGGCCCGTCATTATCTATAAAGACTTGCATCATCGCTCCAAACAAGCCTGTTTCGACTTTTAAGCCGCTCTGGCGCAACTTTTCGACAAATTTATCATAAAAAATTTCGGCTCGTTCAGGAGCCGCTGCTCGGTCAAAGGAAGGTCGCCGACCTTTGCGGCAGTCCCCGTAGAGCGTAAACTGACTGACAACCAGCAACTCGCCGCCAATGTCTTGTACTGACTTGTCCCAGCGCCCGGTATCCGTGGCAGAGTCGGGAAACAAACGCAATTCCAGGCATTTGCGAGCCATCCAATCGAGTTCTGTTTCGGTGTCGGTGTCTGCAATACCTACAAGCAAGTTAAGTCCGCGGCCAATTTTGCCAATAATTCGATCGTCAATTTCGACTTGAGATGATTTTACTCGCTGGATGATGACTCGCATGGGAAATCGGTAATTGGTAATAGGTAATTACTCGTTACCAGGCTCTGGCCTGGTAACGCAGATCCAGAGGCTCTGCCTCCTATCTTCCTAAGTACCAGAGAGGCAGAGCCTCGCTTACATCGGTTCCCAGGCCAGAGCCTGGGAACCAGTAACCTTTAGTTTTTCCCAAAACCTTTGCCGCGATTGGTTGAAGGCATACAAAGACAGTTTTCGAGTTGCGATCGCAAAGTCTCGGTATCCAAACCCTGACCGATGAGAACAAGCTGGTTTTTGCGATCGCCTTTCCACTGGTCATCGTCCATCGTAAATCGCTTGCCGCTCAAGTGAAAAATATGCCGTTTGGGACTTTCTTCAAACCACATAATCCCTTTCGCGCGAAACACATTTGTTGGCATTTGTTTGTCTAAGAAATATTGAAATTTTCTCAGAGAAAACGGCTTGTCACTCAGGAAAGAAATTGAGGTAAATCCGTCATTTTCTAAATGGTCGGAGTGGTCGTGATGGCTGTGGTCGTGATGGCTGTGGTCGTGATGGTCGTGATGGCTGTGGTCGTGATGTTCGTGATGTTCGTGATGTTCGTGATGGCTGTGGTCGTGATGTTCGTGGTCGTGACTGCTAGGAGTTTCTTCAGATTGGAAATATTTGTCGGATTCAAACAATCCGACGCTGAGGACAAGCGGTAGGGGAACTTGCGATTTTACTGTTCGCAGAATTCGAGCACCTTCTTTGACATCCCGAATCTTAACTTCCAACAAATCTAAATCTGCTTCTTCAACCAAATCAGTTTTGTTGAGGATAATTATATCGCCGTAAGCTATTTGACTGTAAGCTGCTTGAGAGTTGAATAAATCTAAGCTGTAGTTGGCTGCGTCTACTACTGTAACTATCGAATCGAGACGAGTCAGGTCGCGCAGTTCTGTTCCTAAAAAAGTCATTGCTACTGGCAGCGGGTCGGCGAGTCCGGTTGTTTCGACTACCAGATAATCGAGATTTTCTTGACGTTCCAGAACTTTGTAAACTGCATTAACTAAATCTTCATTAATAGTGCAGCAAATGCAGCCGTTGTTCAGCTCAACCATGTTGTCGTCGGTGGTGACAATCAGTTCGTTGTCGATGCCGATTTCGCCAAATTCATTTACCAAAACTGCTGTTTTCAAACCCTGCTGGTTGGTCAGGATGTGGTTGAGCAGGGTTGTTTTGCCGCTGCCGAGAAATCCTGTAATGATGGTAACGGGTAAGCCGTGTTTGGGAGCGTCCATCGCCGGTTCTGTCTCGGACTGAGTTGTAGATTGCATAGCTTGAATGTCAAATAATGTCGATCGCACTTTCTTTGTGGCTCTTATTGTATCTTAATTAGGACAAGGCCTGGTAAACCCAGTTTCTCGGAGAAATGTTGGGTTTGGTGGCATGGTATCTACGCATCAACCGGGAATCAGCCCGAGAGTGCAAAATAAGTGGGCCGCTAATTATCGGCAATTGCTAACGCGATCGCACTTTTTTATTTTTTTGATAAAATTTTGTCCAGAGTACCTGTCGCAGTTTTTGCCACTAACTCCAGCAGCGACAAATTTGGGACAGACTCAAGCCCAGTGCGATCGGCCAATTCCCCCTACTCTATAGCAATCCTAAATCATTTGTGAATTTCTTACTCCCTCCCCTTACCAAGGGGAGGGTTGGGGTGGGGTAAAAAATTTACGACTCCTGCAAGGATGGCTATATAATAGTTTTAATTATTGAGCAGCCTAAAATATTTAAACCTCAACGAAAACAGGGCGGTGGCTAACAACAGCCACCGCCCTCAAGATAGTATTGCGCTATCTAAATCTGTGCTTACGCAGGAAGCAAGACTGAATCAATAATGTGGATGACACCATTATCAGCAGCAACATCGGCTGTTGTAACGGTAGAATCATTGATTTTGACACCATTGGAAGCATCAATTTTAACTTCTGAACCTTCCACTGTCTTGGCAGATTTCAGCTTGACCACATCAGCGGCCATAACTTTGCCAGAAACGACATGATAAGTCAAGATTTTTGTCAGCTTAGGAATGTCCTTAAGCAGTGCTTCTACAGTACCTGCGGGAAGCTTAGCAAAAGCTTCGTCAGTAGGCGCAAAAACAGTGAAGGGGCCAGCGCCTTTAAGAGTATCTACTAAACCAGCGGCTTGGACGGCAGCAACTAGGGTAGTAAAAGAGCCTGCCGAAACGGCGGTATCAACGATGTCAGCCAAGTGAGTCACCTAGTTTTTGTAATCTGTAAATCACTATAACGCTAAAAAGTTAATTTAGCTACAGATATTTTTTCTCGTTCAGTTTGGTTTTCTTATATAAAATAGAACATTTTTTTATATATAACTCATGTCAGTAAATACCTACCTAAAGGTAGATTATAATTTACCGATTTTACTGTATTTTAATTTAGAAATGTAATCCTAAATACATTGGTAAGCCGATCGCCCCTGCGCGCTGTTTAAACTAAACGCAGGGGCGAGACAGCATCGCCCCTGCTACGACATTTTGATTGACTTGGCAAAACATTCAACCTTCAGCGCAGCGCTAACACATTACAAAAGCCTGCCACCCCGACTGATGGCAACAGTTTGGGAAATCCCGATCTAAACTGTTAACAACCACTAACTAGCGGAAGGGTGACATGAGATACAAACTACTAGGTCACAGCGGACTTCGCGTTTCGGAAATCTGCCTCGGAACCATGACTTTTGGCGAAGATTGGGGTTGGGGCGGTTCCTACGACGAAAGCCGGAAAATGTTCGACGCCTTTGCAGAAGCGGGCGGCAATTTCATTGATACCGCGAATCTCTACACCAACGGTACTAGCGAAAAATATGTCGGTGAGTTCATCGCAGCCGATCGCGAAAAATGGGTAGTTGCCACTAAGTATAGCCTCAACATGAAGAATGGCGAAATCAATGGTTTTGGCAACCACCGCAAAAATATGGTGCAAGCAGTAGAGGCCAGTTTGAAGCGATTGCAAGTCGAATACATAGATTTGCTGTGGCTGCACGCTTGGGATTTTACCACACCCGTCGAAGAAGTAATGCGCGCTTTTGACGATTTGGTACGCGCCGGCAAAGTTCTTTACATCGGCATTTCCGATACGCCGGCTTGGATTATTTCTCAAGCAAATACGATCGCCCACCTGCGCGGTTGGACACCATTTATCGGCTTGCAAATCGAGTATTCTTTAAAAGAGCGAACTCCTGAACGGGACTTGATCCCTATGGCAAAAGCCTTTGATATTGGCGTCACAGCTTGGAGTCCCCTAGCAGGCGGTTTGCTAACAGGAAAATACAACACTTCAGAAACAGCCAGCGAAGCTAAACGGCTGAATTCACCTGAATCGGGAAAAATTAACGAACGCGACCTCAAAATAGCTGACCAAGTTAGCAAAATAGCAGCCGAAATTGGCAAACCTGCTTCTCAAGTAGCCCTAAATTGGCTGATCCAACAGCCAGTCGAAGTTATTCCAATTGTGGGTTCGCGCAAACTCTCGCAACTTCAGGAAAATCTGGCTTGTTTGGAGTTTAAATTAACCCCCGAACAAATGCAGCAGTTAGACAAAGTAAGTGCAATTGAATTGGGTTTCCCTCACGATTTCTTAAAGAGTTCGACGGTGCAAGATTTTGCCTTTGGAGGAGGAATGGCCAAAATTGACAGCCGCCGACTGTAAAGTTGCTGCTATTTTCTAGTTGCGGGTTTACGTGGATATTTGGCGTTTGATTGCAGATATCGGCGAACCCGCCCTTAGAGGGATGATTGACATTGGTGCTGTGGGCGCGAGATTAAACTGACGCCCACAGCGCAAATGTCATCATCTTGGTTTCTTGGCATATACTCGCGCAAAATCTTAGGTTTATCGTTGCCGTTACCTGTTTTATTTGATATTGTTGAGATAGGTGATATTTTGTCAGTTTAACCCCACTGCATAAACTGTTAATTGTTAATCTATCGGAAGTTAGAAATCTTTGACGAAACTGTGTATATTAGGACACAAATTTTCCCTAAGAGCGATCGGATGAGTTAAAAAAAAGCAAGGTTTGTCAAATCAAAAAGCAACATAAACTTGATGGCAAATTTTCTCTCATCTTCAAATAAAGCAATAAAACTCGCTCTTTTTTCACCCCGTACCTGCCAGTTAAGAGTCATTTTACAAGGTCGATCGGCATTTTAAAGGCTTTTGAACCCAGCGTGCAAGCTAGGTGTCTCCTGAGAGAAAAGTCATCCTTCAGATAGAAGTTATGGCAGAAAAACTGGGTTACATTTAACAACAATAGCAAATCTAACAATATTAACTTATCTCAAAGTTTCAATTCTGAAAAAAGCAGATAAGCCGGTTTTTCCCGCAGCTAAACAGTTTCTTTGTTTGGCTCACTGAATGCGGCGCTTGCTCGTAAAACTTCTCACATTTATGCTTGCGACTTTCAGTAAGACCCTGCTGAGAAATATATCCTCTTGACCAATTTTAACTGACAATTTTTCATTGACAAATTCCAGAGGCTAATATGTCGCCCCCAGAAAACTCAGTCAACAATAATTATAGCAATAAAGAGCGAGCATGGGAGATCCGATTTACCTCTATAGATCCCGCCAAATCCCCCTCTCAATTCGCTCCCTCGCCCGCAGTGCGCGCCAACTTATCAAAAACTGAGGCTGTAGAAGCACCAGATTTAGTTTGCTTGTCTCATTTGCGGTGGAATTTTGTCTATCAGCGTCCGCAACATCTCTTGAGTCGTTGTGCCAAAACTCGTCGCGTATTCTTTGTAGAAGAACCTGTTTTTAGCGCAGCTACAGATTGGTGGCTTGATGTCAGCATCCACGAAAGCGGAGTCTGGGTAATAGTACCGCACCTGAGCGAAGGAACCAGCGAAGCAACAGCACAAACTGCTCAGCAAGCCATGCTAGATGATTTGTTTAGAGCGGCAGAAATTAGCCAGTACATTCTGTGGTATTACACACCAATGGCTGTCAGCTTCACAAGCCACTTAAAGCCGCTAGCTGTAGTCTACGACTGCATGGATGAATTGTCAGCATTCAAAGGCGCACACCCCGATTTAAAAGCCAATGAAAACCAACTATTAAAGCGCGCCAGCGTAGTATTTACCGGAGGACACAACCTTTACGAAGCCAAACAGCACCAGCACCCAAACATTCACCCCTTCCCCAGCAGCATCGAAAAAGAACACTTTGCGACAGCCAGGAACCTTTCAGAAGAACCGGCGGATCAAAAAGACATTCCTCACCCGCGTTTGGGGTTTTATGGCGTCATAGACGAACGCATGGATATCGAACTGCTGGCGGGCATGGCCCAAGCAAAGCCAGACTGGCATTTAGTCATCATTGGCCCGGTGGTGAAAATCGACCCGGCAACTCTGCCAACTCACCCCAATATTCACTATCTCGGTGGCAAATCTTATCAAGAATTGCCAGCGTATCTTGGCGGATGGGATATCGCCATGCTGCCTTTTGCGATTAACGAATCGACTAAGTTTATTAGTCCGACGAAAACTCCAGAATACCTCGCTGCCGGCAAACCTGTCATTTCTACTCCTATCCGCGACGTGGTGCGGCCCTACGGAGAAAACGGCTTGGTTCGGATTGCTAGCAATTGGGAAGAATTCGTTGCTTGTGCCGAAGAAATCCTTAACGAAAGTTCGGACGTTCGCACCAAGTGGCTGAGTGAAGTAGATGCCTTTTTAGCAGACAATTCTTGGGACAATACCTGGGGCGAAATGCTGGGGTTGATCGAAAGTGCGATCGACGATAAAAAGCAGAAAGCTGAAGGCAGGATGAAAGTTTTAAGTTAGGAATGTTGAGGTTGAAGTTAAAGAGTTACACGTTACGGATTCAAAAATTAACACTCAACACTCCTCGCTGTATGTCCAATTACCAATTATTTCTTACCCTTACCCTTACCCACAATCAGAGGTGTTTCCATGTTTGACTATTTAATCGTCGGAGCCGGATTTGCAGGTAGCGTCATTGCCGAAAGACTAGCAAATGAAGCCGGAAAAACAGTTCTGATAATTGATACCCGCAACCACATCGGCGGTAACGCATACGATCACTACGACAATCATGGCATCCTCGTACACAAATACGGCCCCCACATTTTTCACACCAATTCGCGCCCTGTTTTCGAGTATCTTTCGCGCTTCACCGAGTGGCGGCCCTACGAACACCGCGTCCTCGCCAGCGTTGACGGTCAACTGCTGCCAATTCCGATCAATCTCAACACCGTAAACAAACTTTACGGACTGAATCTCACCTCATTTGAAGTAGAAGATTTCTTCGCGAAAGTAGCAGAACCAAAGGATTATATTCGCACTTCCGAAGATGTCGTTGTCAGCAAAGTCGGCCGCGAACTTTACGAGAAATTCTTCCGCAACTACACCCGCAAACAGTGGGGAATGGATCCGTCGGAACTCGACAACTCAGTGATTGCGCGCGTACCCACTCGCATTAACCGGGACGATCGCTATTTTACCGATACCTATCAAGCAATGCCCCTGCACGGCTACACTCGGATGTTTGAAAAGATGCTTTCTCACCCAAACATCAAGGTGATGCTGAATACCGACTACCGGGAGATTGAGGGTTTTATTCCTTACGGGGAAATGATTTACACCGGGCCAGTCGATTCCTATTTCAATTATTGCTACGGCAAACTTCCTTACCGTTCCTTGGAATTTAAGCACGAAACACTGAACGTACCTGTACACCAAGAAGCACCGGTGGTAAATTACCCCAACGAGCATTTATATACTCGCTGCACCGAGTTTAAATACCTCACCGGACAAGAGCATCTAAAAACTAGCATTGTCTACGAATATCCCCAAGCTGAGGGAGACCCTTACTACCCGGTTCCGCGTCCAGAAAATGCCGAAATATACAAGAAATATAAGGCTTTGGCTGATGCAACTCCGGGAGTTTCTTTCGTGGGAAGGCTGGCGACTTACAGGTATTACAACATGGATCAAGTAGTCGCTCAAGCTCTAACAACTTACACGCAACTTACTACCAAGCCGATGATTGAATTGGTAGAAAATGTTAACGGTTCTGCCTCTAATGTCAGCTCATCCAATGGAGTCGCCCATCGCCCAGCCGCAGCTTCTCTAGAAGTCGCTGCTGTCAACAACGGCAACGGCAAATCTCCTAGTAAGTAGCTGGAAGCTGCGAGTTACGGGTAAAAAGGTAAGGTGCTCATAGAGCACCTTACTCGGTTTTCATCAAAAGTTATTTAATAATTCAAACAAGCATTGAGGTAAAAATGAACGTTCTAGTTAAAATTGTTTTGTCTCATGAGGTTTTGGAAATTTCTCAGTTTGCTCAGTTTCAGAAAGAAATACAGCGCCTCATTGAAAGCGGTGGCAAAATTCTGATGCTGGACTTCTCAAAAATAAATTTCCTGAAAAATTCCGAGTTAATGGCTGTAGTGGCGATCGTGAAATTAGTGAGAGACAGCCAGTGTATACTTTTGATCTCTGCCATGAGCGAACAAGTTAGAATTCTATTTGAACTCACGGGACTACAGCAAATATTTCAGTGTTTGCCGTTTGCCGAAGAATTTTCTCTCACAAGTGAGCTAACTGAACAGTTAGGAGGTTTGCCAAGTCTTGCTAGCTAGAGGGAGAGGGAGAGAGGGGGGATAGGAAAAATCTTCCTGGTTTATTGTTCCTTCTTCTGACTAATGACTTCAGCACAAGACAGCCTTTAGATGAGGCTGTTTTAATGTGCAGAACTTTGGCAAATTAATTAGCAAAAAACTTGTCAAAGTGGGGGTAATTGTAGCTAACCTATAAATATAACTTTGGGTAGATGTGCCGATGAGTTGGTTAGGTAGAGAACTAGAAAATTGCGAGATAGAAGAGTCTGCAACTCTTGATAGTAAGGTGACAGTTCAAGGACGCAAAACAGGTTATCCGCGCCCCCAACTGCGCCGGAGCAACTGGATTTGTCTCAATGGTAAGTGGAGGTTTGCTTACGATGACGCGGGCCACTGCGTGCAGCCGATCGATATTTCTGAGTGGACTCACACTATAGAAGTGCCGTTTGCTCCAGAATCGGCAAAAAGCGGGATCGGCGACACGAATTTTCACCCCAACTGCTGGTACGAACGCGAATTTGACGTACCCCACACAGAAGGCAGAGTTCTCCTCCACTTTGGGGCCGTAGACTACCGCGCCCGCGTCTGGGTGAACGGTCAGTTTGTCATCGAACACGAAGGCGGACACACTCCTTTCACCGCAGACATTACAGCAATTGTGAACCTCAACGGGATGCAGCGGGTGACAGTCTGGGCCCACGACGACCCCCAAGATTTGGAGCAACCGCGGGGCAAGCAAGACTGGCAAATAGAGCCCCACAGTATTTGGTATCCGCGCACGACGGGCATTTGGCAGACAGTCTGGGTAGAATTGGTGCCTCACACTTATATCGAGCGCATCCGCTGGACTCCCCAGTTTGAACGCTGGGAAATCGGTTTTGAAGCGTTTGTCGCGGGCGATCGCCAGTCGGGAATCCAGATTAAAGTTAAACTGTCGATCGGCTGTTTGCTGCTAGTCAACGACACCTACGAAGTCCTCAACGGCGAAATCCACCGTCGCATCGCCCTCTCCGACCCTGGTATCGACGACTACCGTAACGAATTGCTGTGGAGTCCCGAAAAACCGACGCTAATTAACGCCCAAGTGCAGTTGTGGGCCGACGGCAAACTACTCGACGAGGTTAAATCTTATACCGCCATGCGGACGGTTAGCATCCAGCGCGATCGCTTCATGCTAAACGGCCGCCCCTACTATTTGCGACTGGTGCTCGACCAAGGTTACTGGCCCGACACCATGATGACTGCCCCTTCAGACGAAGCTTTGCGGCAGGATGTCGAATTAGTCAAAGCAATGGGTTTCAACGGCGTCCGCAAGCACCAAAAAATCGAAGACCCCCGATTTTTGTACTGGGCTGACGTGCTGGGGCTCCTAGTTTGGGAAGAAATGCCCAGCGCCTACCGCTTCACTCCCAAAGCCGTGCAACGGCTGACGCGGGAGTGGACAGAAGTCATCGAGCGCGACGCCAGCCACCCCTGTATCGTAGTCTGGGTGCCGTTCAACGAATCCTGGGGAGTTCCGAATTTAGTCGAAGCGGCAGCCCATCGCAACTACGTGCAAGCGCTGTATTTCTTGACAAAAACCCTGGATTCGACTCGCCCCGTCATCGGTAACGACGGCTGGGAAAGCATCGATACCGACATCCTGGCGATTCACGACTACGACAACAACCCGCAAACCCTAGCCAAGCGCTACGGGCCCGAAGTCCAGCTAGCCGATTTGTTCGATCGGGGGCGTCCCGGCGGGCGAGTCCTCACCCTCGACGGCCACCCGCACCAAGGACAGCCGATGATGCTGACAGAATTCGGCGGCATCGCCTGCGCCGGTCGCGAAAACCCTGATTTTTACCGGGTTTGGGGCTACGTGCGCGCGTCGGACACGCTGGAACTGCAAAGGCGCTACTGCGCGTTGTTGAAGGTGGTAAACCGAGTGGAAATGTTCAGCGGATTTTGTTACACGCAGTTAACCGATACTTTCCAAGAAGCTAACGGTTTGCTGTATGCCGATCGCACTCCCAAGTTTCCCCTAGAGGCGATCGCGGCGGCAACTCTCGGCTGGGATATTCCCGAAGAAAGTTCACAGCCGCAAGCTATTACTCAATGCTAAATAGACTAAAGAATCAAGAGGGTATTTAAGTAAAAGTAGGGTGCGTCGCTGCCACAATCCCAGCTATTTACAAAGATTCCTTAGCGACGCACCATAACGCCATAACTAAAAGTAGAGTGCGTCGCTGCGACAATCTCAGCTATTTACAAAGATTCCTTAGCGACGCACCATAACGCCATAAGTCTGACGTAACTTAAGGTTTAGTCTGGTGCGTCGCTACTGAGATTTTTGCTTTGAGTTGAAGCTAGTCGAGGGCGACGCACCCTACGATACTAAAGTCATTACTACGAACCTTAAAACCTCACTGTCAACTGTCAACTGTCAACTATCAACTATTTAACAACGATGTTTCAAAGTTTTTTCATGGGCGGTTTTGAGTGCTCTACCCACAAATTGCGATCGGGAAAACGCCTCGATGTCACAGCCGCCACCGGTCACGATAAATTTGCAGCAGCCGACTACCAACGCTTGCAGGAACAAGGCATTTACACAGTCCGCGAAGGCCTCCGCTGGCACTTAATTGAACAGACACCCGGAAAATATGATTTTTCCAGTTCCCTGCCAATTATCCGGGCCGCCCGCGACATGAAAATGCAGGTAATTTGGGATTTGTTTCACTACGGCTGGCCAGACGATATTGATATTTTCAGCCCCGAATTTGTGTCCAGGTTTGCAAGCATGGTGCGCGCTTTTATGGAAGTGCTAACTGAAGAAACAGACCAAACACCTTTTGTAACACCTGTCAATGAAATTTCATTTATTGCTTGGGCCGGCGGCGATGTCGCCTACATCAATCCGTTTGCGAAAGGGCGGGGAGACGAGCTAAAAATCCAGTTAATCAAAGCTTCGATCGCCGCGATAGAATCAGTTTGGGAAGTCAATCCCAACACCCGGATCGTTCAAATCGACCCCACAATTAACATTATTGCTGACCCTGACAAACCGGAGGATCGGGACGCGGCGGAAGGTTATCGCTTATCTCAATATCAAGCTTGGGATATGTTGGCTGGACGTTTTCGCCCGGAACTCGGCGGTAAGGAAAAATATCTCGATATTATTGGGGTGAATTATTACGATCGCAATCAGTGGATTCACAATGAAGAGCCCATGAAATACACCGATCCGCTGTACCGCCCGTTTCGCGAACTGCTGCAAGAAGTGTTTGAGCGCTACGGCCGCCCCTTATTCATAGCAGAAACAGGCACTGAAGACGATTTTAGACCTGTCTGGTTTAATTATGTGTGCACTGAGGTAGCGGCGGCGATGAAAGCAGGGGTTCCGATCGAGGGAATCTGCTTGTATCCGATTGTTAACCATCCGGGTTGGGACGACGACAGGCACTGTTACAATGGTTTGTGGGATTATTGCAATGAATCGGGCGATCGGGAAATTTACCAGCCTTTGGCGGATGAATTGCAGTTTCAAAGACAGCAGATTGAACCGTTGCTGAAGTTGCAGGATTGATAGCTGCGATCTAATTCTGTAGGGTGCGCTGTGGCGCACCTTATAATAAATCTGCGTTAAAAATTCCCGATGATTTCCTAATATTTTATTCGCTCAACTCAGCATAAAAGAGTCAAGCTCATCTACATTGTGAATAATCTTGGAATCAGAAACGCCATAAGCTTCAGCTAATTCGATACTAGCTTGTAATCTCACTTCGAGGTTTAAGTTAGGATCAAAAGCTGATTCTGCTAAATTACCTAGTCGTTCATAGGTAGCAAGAAGATTAGCAACGGCTACCTTGTAAGCTCGGTCAATTTTAGCGAGGGACTGTTGATAATATTGTTCCACTTGTCGAGCAAGATGAGTATCTTGTCCCAATAACTGCTTGCAAAAACCAGTCACGATTCGACCCGCGATCGCACCAATGACAGCGCCAACAACAGGAATCGGAATCAAAGCTTGTCCGATAGTAGCTCCAGCAGCAACAATGGCTGAATCAGCACAAGCAAATAAACTTAATTCAACGAATTGATCGGCAGTAATTTCCCCTCGGTTCAAACTACCGACTAAACTAGCAACTTCCAAGCCGGCACTAACAAAAGCACCAGCTAAGGGTGCAGACATTTGGGTAAAATTGGTTAACCCATAAATAACTGTTGCCGATATACCACTAAGTGCAGCTCCTTTTGCGGTATCAATTCCAATTTCTTGCCAGTCTTCGGGGGTTAACTCACCCTTAAAAACGTTTTTACCTTGCTTATACTTAGCGTAAAGCTTAGTAGCAAATCGAATACTACCACCAATAACCGCGCCTTTAACAGCAACGTTACCAAAATCAGCCAGAGTAGGTTGAGCCTCGTAGCGTATCCCATCCTTAATTTGTTTGTGTTCTTGCTTTAATTCATGCTCTTTGCGGTCTAGCGTATCGTCAACTTTGCCTATTTGCACATCTTCATAGTTAGACGATCCAGCTTGAACAGTCTGACTGAAAGGACGACCCGACATCTGCTCTATTTCTTGAGCTTTTTCTTGTATTTTTTGAGCAGTACGACTTGTTATTCCCTCGACTTGTTGCCCTTTCAATATTTTATCAATAATTTCATATTGGTTTTTAGGGATATGGTAATATGACCCATCTCTGCCAAAGTTTTCGTATTTCTTCATGTGGTCGAGAACGTGGTCTAAATTATTGCCAACCCCATTCACAAATTTAGACTGTACTTTAATACCATCAATTAAATAATCTTCCGGTGCTGTTCTACCCACTCCCTCAAAAGTAGCGCGAGTTTCAGAGGAGTTCAAAAGAGATTTTGCATTGCGAATACCAACTTCCACTTGCTCAGCTATTTCACCGTGTTTTGTGCTTGTGTTTCCCAGAATTTTTTCGGGGCTACCTACAAAATCACGAACTTTATCAATCTCTCCGACCGCTGCAAAAAACGCTCGGTCTTGTTTACTGAGTTCCGTTGCAAGCTGTTCTGCATGGCGCAGATTTTCCTCTGCTACTATTGCAGCAACGAATTGAGTTGTCAGATGTCTATCTTCTCTGTTTTCCATGTTTAAAAAAATTGCAGCATTACTCCCTAATTGCTAGAGGATAATGCTGCACTCCAAATTATAATTACATTTTCAGGTCTACGGTCTTTTTAATAGACTCGCTCAGGGAAGTAATGGCATTGATTAAAGTCCCCAGTCTTTGTTTGAGAGCTTGGCTAAAATTCAGGTAATTCAAAGGTGCATTCTGCTTGAAGTATTGCAGTTCACTTTGAATCAACTTAGCTAGTTTGACAGTTTCCCCCTCAAGAAGATTGACTTCTTTCTTGGTTATGTTGACTTTAGCTGTGTCACCTTCAATTTCAAGAGCGCGGTTGTTGGCTTCGTCACCAATTTTTTCATTCTCGTTACTTGCCCAAAAAGCACTACCAGCCAAAGCTACACCACCAATCCCCCAGCCAATCGGCCCTGCTAGTGCCAGCAGTGCATTTCCAGCCACCATACCGCCACCACCCACAGTAAGAGCGCCACCTCCTAACCAGGCTAAAGCAGCATTAACGGCGGCTGCACCGGAAAGAGAAGCAATCGCAGTACCTGTTGAGGCTGTTCCAAAAGTTGTAGCAATTGCCATTGCTGCTGCTGGCCCAAAACAGGCAACTCCTGCTCCAGCCATGACTCCTGCACCACCTGCTGCTGCTACATTGCTGTTATGAGCCGCATAAATTAGATCCCAATCTTTGCCAGTAATTTCCTTGAGCTGAAACTTCAGTTTTGTAACGACTTTGCTAAACTCTTTTGGCGAATTGGCCAACGTGTTAATGTAATTTTCGCATAGTTGGATAATCTCAACCCCACGATTGACTCGCGTTTGATAAAGACTTCCAGCGGCATTTTGTAAATACTCACAATCTCTTTGGTACTTTTCTACTGCACGGCGCAGTCTATCTTGTGCCTCTTTTTTGTATTCGTGGTTAAACATTTACGGGTAAATACCTAATTATGAGGAGTTTGTGTTGATAACTCTGTCGAGCAGAAAACTCTACCGCCCAAGCAGTGAGCCTTCCCCCCACTCCAGGTGTAAAATTAATCACGATCCTGCTTTCATTGATACTAATCTAACTACCTTTAACAAAGAAACTAATCAGCATTAGGAATTGTGCTAGACTTTGATTATAAAAAATCCAGAAACCTATCCCCTGCAATGGCATCCTCTAACGATCGCTTCTCCGAAGCTGCCCGCGACTGGGACTTAGAAACTCTTTACACAGACCTAGCATCCGCCAAGGGAAAGCGGCTCACGCCCACAGAGAAACAACATCTACGGGGTCTACTCTGCGGCTACAGTCCCGCCGAAATTGCCGAAAGACTCAGTAAAAACCCCAAGGGAATTGCCGTAGATTTCTGTAATACTTTATACCAATACGTAAAAAATCTTGTAGGTAAAGCTGATGAAAAGGTAGAAAACTGGAGGAAGATTTGTGAATGGCTGGAGGACGCAGGATATAAAACTCAGCCATCTCCCGAACCTGAATCAGGCGATTGTTTATCCGCAAAAATTATAATAAAAAAAGCAAATGTAGTTCTTGATAAAAATCAAATCATAGTTGATATAAACCTGCGAATAGTCGCCTCCTCACCTTCAGAGATTCCCATTATAGAAAAGTTTGATATCAATAGCAATGGTGCAAACTAACGAAAGTGCGATCGAACTGAGATGTTGCACCATTCTCAATTACTTGTTTATGAACAGGCTTTTCGGCCTGTTCCACAAGAAAATTCACTCTTTGTGGAACAGGCCGAAAAGCCTGTTCTTGAGAATGGTGCAAGATGTGCGATCGAACGCATCAACTTAATGTTAGTCCTAATAGCAATAAGGGCGGGCAAGATGCCCACCCCACATACTAGATATCAATTTGATATCAGACTTAAATTTTCAATACCCCCAGGGGAATTCGAATCCCCGTCGCATCCGTGAAAGGGATGTGTCCTAGGCCTCTAGACGATGGGGGCGCGTCTTTGCGTTTGCTTGTGTTCCGCACCTTTATTACCTTAACTAATCTTTCCCAATCTGTCAACTACTTTGCGAAACTTTTTTTTCTACTCGTCCCAAAGCACGTCACAGTAGGCTTTGAGGATGGCCGCGCAATTGCCGATCGCCCCGAGATGAGCAATTTCAAAGCCGTGGGTGTTCTGGGTGGGGAAAGCCAAACAAGCGGCGCGGGCTACGTGGCCGAACTTCATGGCGATCGAAGCATCGCTCCCAAAACCGCTAATTACCGCCAACTGCACCTCTACATCGGCTGCTGCGGCGGCTGCGCGCAATTGGGCGTTCAATCCTTCATCGTAGACTCCGTAGCCGTCCTGAACCAGCAAAACCGGGTTTTCGCTGTCACGAATCGGGTATTCCGGCGCCAGAGGGCAAATTTCCAAAGCGATCAGCGCGTCCAACGGCTGGCGCTGGGTGAAATACAAAGCTCCGATCGCCCCAACCTCCTCCTTCGCCGACGCTACCAAATAAACATTCACCGCAGGCTCTTTCAAACATTCCGCCAGAGCCAGCAAAATCGCCACTGAAGCCTTGTTGTCCAGAGTGTAGCTCGCTATCCAGTCCTTCAACCGCAGCGGGCGCTTGCGGTGCTTTCCCACCACCATCCGCGTGCCCGGTCGAATTCCGGCCTCGGCTAATTCCTCGGCGGTACACTTAGTTTCAATCCAGGCATTTTCCCACTTTAAAGAAACATCTTCCTGCTGAGCTTTCTGAGGAGATTCGTGAGAAACATGGCGGGAACCGAAGCTGAGAATGCCGCTAATTGTTTGCTTGTCTCCGAGCAAATCCACCACGCCTTCGCCGTAAACCCAAGGAAACGAGCCGCCCAATCTGCGGACTTCCACGCGGCCACTCTCGCCTATTGTTTTAACTAGGGCGCCAATTTCGTCTTTGTGGGCGGTAATGGCGATCGACTTTTCGGGATTGCGACCCTTAATTAGGGCGATCGCATTGTCCGCGCGATCGACCCAAGCATTCACTCCCAGGGCGGCGAATTTTTCCATCAACCGCTGGTTAATTTCCGATTCCGCACCGCTGGGTGAGTGCAGCATTACTAATTCTTCGATTGTTTGGAATAGGCGATCGAACTCTAACATTTTTTATTTTCGTTTTTAGGAGCGAATTTTGACATATATTAAAGCACATTTACTCACTCTTTCCCGGCGGTACACTTAGTTTCAATTCAGGCATTTTCCCACTTGAAAAAACATCTTCCTGCTGAGCTTTTTGAGGAGCTTAGGAATGAAGCAATTGGAGGCAGCAAAGGGCCATTGAGTAACAAGATTCATGCGATCGCGTGGATGCGTTGGGCAATCCGTTGGAGTTTCACCTCACCCCCCGACAAACTGGTGACGCGAGCAGGAGGCGACCAACTGCAGCCATTACTGGTGGCGGATACACTGCTGGCTAACAAGGGCTATGATCCAGATCAGCGCGTGATTGACCGCCTCAATGCCGAGGGGAAGACCACCGTCATTTCACCTCGCCGCAATTGCAAGACCCTGGAAACTTACGATGCTCAATTGTACAAAGCCCGTCATTTGATTAAGAACTTTTTTCCCAAGCTGAAGCAGTATCAGGGAATCGCGACGCGCTATCACCCTAGGCGGTGAACTTTCCGGCGTGCGATTCTTCTGGTTGCTGCCGTCATCGGGTTGAATTGATGACACCCCCTAAATTAACTTGACAGTGCCGTAAACTAATATGCCTAACCTCTTGAGCACCTTCTTTTCTAGTAATTTCATTCCTCACGGGCATTGTTACCTCTGGAAACCGGGGTTAGTCTGGCTGCACTTAACGTCCGATGCCTTGACTACCCTCGCTTATTACTCGGTGGCGTTTGCCATTGTTTACTTTACGAATGAGCGTAAGGATCTGCCTGCTCACACCGTGATGCTGCTGGTGGGTTTCTTTTTTATTTTTGCCTTATGTGGCACGACGCACCTAATGGGAATAGTGACACTTTGGCACCCCATTTATTGGGTTTCAGGACTGATCAAAGCTGTCACTGGTGTTTGGTCTTTCTATACGTTCACTTTTTTACTGATTCCCTTAATTCCAGTGGCACTCGATACGCCCAGTCCAGCTCAACTTGCCCTTACAAACCAGGAACTAGAAAATAGTCGCCGCCGTATCCAGGCGATTAATGTGGAGCTAGAGCAACGGGTGCAGGAACGCACTGCCCAACTGGAAGCGTCTAATCGCACCAAAGACGAATTATTGAAGCGTGAACAAGTAATTCGGGCAGAGGCAGAGGCCGCCAACCGTGCCAAGGATGAGTTTCTCTCGATTCTTTCTCATGAACTCAGAACTCCTCTCAACGCGATCTTAGGATGGTCAACGATGTTACGGCAAAAAAACCTGAGTGAGGATAAGGTGGCGCGGGCTTTGGAGACGATCGAGCGCAACGCAAAGTCTCAAGCCCAGCTCATCGAAGACATCCTCGATGTTTCTCGCATCATCACAGGTAAACTGCGCCTCCGAGTCCGGCCTGTCAACCTCGTGCCGGTGATTGAATCGGCGATTGAGTCTGTACAATTGGCTGCTGAGGCAAAGTCTATTCGCCTGCAAAGCGTGCTCGATTCTGAAGCTGGCCCGCTCTTGGGTGATGCCGATAGGTTGCAGCAAGTTGTGTGGAATCTACTTTCTAATGCCCTCAAATTTACCCCTAAAGACGGGCGAGTCCAGATTCGTTTGCAGCGGGTTAATTCCCATGTTGAAATTACTGTCAGCGACACTGGAGCAGGCATCAGCTCGGACTTTCTACCGTTTGTCTTCGATCGCTTCAGCCAGCACGACAGCACGACTACTCGCAGTTATGGGGGGTTGGGTTTAGGGTTAGCCATTGTGCGTCAATTAGTTGAATTACATGGCGGGACTGTAACGGTAGTGAGTCCAGGGATAGGACAGGGGACGACTTTTACAGTCAAACTGCCGGTGATGATTATCCATCTACCACCGAGCGATCCAGAGCCATTAAACTCGATCGTCGAGGCGAATGGGAGGTTTCAGGCCTCGCCCACCCTTGAAGGCTTACAAATCTTAGTGGTAGAGGACGAGGCTGACGCCCTAGAGTTGCTGAGCACAATTCTGGAAAAGTATGGTGCTCATGTCATGGCTGTGGCTTCGGTAAAGGAGGCTTTGAGCATTATCGAAACCGCAACTGATCGCAGCCCCGATGTTTTAGTGAGCGATATTGGGATGCCGGATGAGGATGGCTACTCCCTGATCCGCAAGCTGCGTCAACTTGAAGCGCTGCGGGGCGGTAGGCTACCCGCGATCGCGCTGACGGCTTATGCCCGGAATGACGATCGTCAGCAGGCACTATTAGCAGGTTTTCAGATGCATTTGACCAAACCCGTAGATGCTGCCGAGTTAGTGGCGGTGGTGGCCAGCCTCACCGGACGTACAAGCAGGTGCTAAAACCCAGGTGTTCAAGAACAAATGTTGCGTTTGAGAATAATGGGCTTTTTGTCAGCAGCACAAACCTCTGTTAACTTGATTCAGGCAACAAGTCTACTGTATCCAGGATAGGAAGCACTCAGAGTGGTTATCGAGTAGAGCCTGCGTGAGTGCTAGATTCTCTAGGGTGCGAATTTCATCTTTGTCAGCGGTAATGGCGATCGACTTTTGGGGATTGCGGTCGGGAATTAGGGCGATCGCATTGTTTGCACGATCGAGCCAAGCATTCACTCGCGGGCTGGCGAATTTTTCCCTCAACCGCTAGTTAATTTCCGACTCCGCAGCCCTGGCGAAGTGGAGCCTTACTAACTGTTCAATTGTTGGGAGCAGTCGATCGCACTCTAACATTTTTCAATTCCGTGTTTTGCAGCGCCTTTTGACATATATTAAAGCATATTTACTCTTGTGAACAAAAAAATAACTCTCTGTCATGATATCTAGCGCCTTCTCAACAAACTCCGAATCAGCCGGATTGGTTGACTAAAACTATCGCCTTCAGGTTGAATTTGCATAGTTCAACTAGATTTACAAGCGGTGCAAAATGTGAATTAAGCTGTGGAGCATTTAAACCAGTAACGAGGCTAGTAGGGTGCGTCAGGAGTGAACCCTTACGCTGAAACGGAAAA
>NZ_JAUBTG010000007.1:0-17962 GCF_036702395.1 Microcoleus sp. D3_18_C2
ATCGCTTTAAATTCAGTTCCAATTCTAGTTGTTAACATTTCTTTACTTACCTTTGTTTTTTTATACCGACCTACTTACTAAAGATTCCCATTTTAACCAAGGGGAATGTTTCCCGACAATTCCAAACAGCGAATTGCCTCCCGCCATTGCGACTAATTCGGGCATCCAGTTACCCGCAGCCATCAAAGGTTCAATCCACTCGATGCAAGCTACTTTGGGTTTAACGGTTAATGTTTTGGTTTTTAAGATAATAGCATCGATGCGGGATTGCAAAAGGTCGATCGCACTTTTGCCATTTACGCCCAAAGCATCAGCAACTCGCTGAATATCCGTCCAGATTTCCGCTAGCAGATTCGGCTGCAAAGAAATAATTTCCGGCTTGCTATTTACCAGAGTGCTTACCGCTTGTTCAACATCCGCTAGAGAACAAGCACAGACTTCACATTGAGCTTGAGTAATAATGTGAGTCGGCTGCAATTTTTCCACAGTATCTATTTCTACTTTATACACACTCAGCGCATTTTGCAACAATTCTGTCACGCGGTTGTGAATTTCGCTGCTAGTTCCTTCGGGATTGAATTTAGGCTGAGTGCACACAGGTAAATTCTGGATTTCTGGGGGATAGTCGCATTCGTGGGAACGGCCCACAATTGCATCGGTTAATCCTAAAAGTGCTACAATTTCGGTGGCACTGGGAATTAGAGAGACAATTCTTGGTTGGTTCATTGGTTTTCTGTTTTTTACCGATTCGGAAGCACAGGCGAAGCACAGGCGGGACGCCCGTGCCACAATAAAAGGGATTGTTAAATGGGATTGTTAAATTTTTAGTTTTTTTAAGTATTGCAAATCTTGCCATGCTTGAATGAGATTACCTTGCATTAGTTGCGCTACACCGTTTAAAACTCTAATTTCCGGTAGGTTGGAGTTGAGAGCGAGAGCAGGTTTTAAGGCTGTTTGAGCGGCTTTGGGATGCCAGCCGTACAGGTGTACGAAAGCGAGATAGGCGTAAGCGTAAGGGTTTTTTGAGTCGAGTTGAGTGACTTTTTCTAAGGCGGCGATCGCACTTTGGACATTCTGCTGCAATACTCGCGAAAATGCCAAAGCATAAGCCAATTCTAGATTATTGGGTTCCTGTTTCAACCGATATTCTAACGCTTGTTCCGCTTGCACGGTATAATCTTGAATTGGATCGTATTGATTGATGCGCCCAATCTGCTCGAACACGGGTTCTAAACCAGGCAATCCTTTGGGTAAATTAACCGCCATCGCCCGCAATTGAGTCACCAAATCTAACTCAGGCTTATCTGTATTATCCTCATTATTCTCGTTCCCAGGCTCTGCCTGAGAACGCATATCCAGAGGCTCTGCCTCGATTTTAACACTAACTGCCGGCACATTAATCGGATAAGTTTCGCCGGTTTTCCGATTTAGATAAGTAGCTTGCAGATTGTAAGTGCCCGGTGCAATATTAGCAGGAGGAAGCATCGCCGTGCGATCGACAACTCGAAACCCCACAGCAAATTTATCCGCTTCCAGCATCCCCGGATGCAAAGTCGCTTGACCGATCGCGCGATCGTGTAAAATCCTGAAAGTCTGTCCCGGTGGAATATCGCCAGACTGCTGATTTTCCCACGTTACCAACACTAAACCAGACTGCAACTGCTGCCAAGGCCCAGACCAAGTATATGTTACCGATAGCGCGACTCCCGGAACTGCTTTTGCAGCGACAGTAACTCGATCTAATTGTACTTGCGATCGCCCTTCATTCAACGGCTGTATTTCGACAGGCTGCACTCGCTTCCGATAAAGATTTAAATTAGTATAATCTGGCAAAATCCAAGTTTTATCTAACTCAAATTTATCACCTTTTTCAATTGCCGTCACCGCTGCATTTTGAGCTTTTTTAATCCGTTCACGAATCGAACCTTGCGGGCCTGTTTTGGTTACAAACCAAGAGAGCGATCGCACATCTTGCGGCACGTCTTTTAAATTCGTTCCCACCTGCCGCCCGTAAACCTGAAAATTCGCCAAAGCACCGTAAAAATTCAAATTATGCTGATTAATTTCCGGCGTCGAAGGCAACACGCCTAAAGTAGATTGCAAATAAGGTTCCCGATCGATTATTTCGGCAATTACCTCTCGGTGCGGCCACTCTTTCCCCAAGTAAGGATAGTTAGAATTGCCGGGACTGATAATTTGAACTAAGCTATGTCCAAAAGCCCCTCCCAGCGGCCACATATGCAACAGCATTGCCAGAATTGCCAAGCCAATTGTACCCCAGCGAATTTGTCGTCCCCACCGCGAAGGCCACAGCGTTAAACAGTAGGCTAAGAAAATAGATAAAACTGGCAAATAAGGTATACCATATCGGTCGTCTTTGTTGATATTTAGAGAATTAATTAAATAAGCTCCTACCCAGAAAACAGCCAGCCACCGACAGGAGTTGAGATAAAAGATAGACGAACTATCTTGCCGACGACGCCAATAAAGTATCAATCCTACTAAGGGAATAAGTAACAGAGGCCAAGAAATCTGTTCGGGTAAGCGTTGACCGTAGTAAATCCAAGCGTCGATCGTATTGAGGGCCGGATCTCCTTCGGCGATCGCCGAATCCACCGTTGCCCGTTTTCCCCCGGTCAAAATTAACAGCCAATTGGTTTTCGCCCAGGGCCCAAACACCGCCGCAGACAGCAACAAACTACCTGCTAATTGAGCTAATCTTCCCCAAGCTTTTTGGCGCACAGCACCAACAGCCAGCCACACAATCGGCGTAAACAGAAATAATACTGTAGTGTGTTTAACTAATATTGATAAACCGAGAGAAATTCCAAAGGCGATCGCCCAAAAGAAAGATGACGGGGAGAGGGGGAGATTGGGGGAGGGGGAGAATTTATACTTTTTCTTTGTTGGTTCTTCCAACTGAGTTCTATCCGTTACATCCGTTACATCCGTTATAAAATCCGTTGCCGAACTTCCTTCTTCCTTCTTTCCTTCAGAAGCCTTCCACATTGTCAGACAATAGAAAGCCAAAGTAATCGCCGCAGTGAGGGGATAGTCGAGTAAAAATTGCAAGCGCAGCCCATAAAGTCCGGGTAACAAAACGCAAATTGCAGCGGCCCACAAACCGACTTGCCGGTTAAATAATTGGACGCCCAGATTGTAGACTGAGGCGAGGAGAATTGCACTAAATAAGAGATGAACGAGGGTTGCCCGATCGCCCCCAGTACCGAAAACCTGAAGAAACGGAACGGTTAAGATGTATGCCAAGGGCGGAATTTTGGTCGAAAGCAGCCAGAAGTTTGTCCACCACTCCCCGGAAAGCCACTGAGGATGCTGCAACGCCTGCAAGTATTTCAGGGTGCTAGTCAGGTAGTCTGCTTGATCCCACGCCGGGACAGATCGATCGAAGGCAAACCAGAGGCGATCGCTAATTGCCCCCAGCAGCCAAATTATGCCTAAGACAAGCAGACTCTTGCCCTCGCTGTCCCGATGTTGCTGTGCCATTGCGGTTCTTGGATTTTAGGTTGCAGCTTTTAGCTTACAGGCGGGCGGTTCCGGGCGATCGAAAATTAATTTGAAAAAGTGCTTGCTAAATTCTGTATGTGTCTGCTAAGATAGTAAAGCGCGAAAAAACAAGCCGGGATAGCTCAGTTGGTAGAGCAGTGGACTGAAAATCCACGTGTCACGAGTTCAAGTCTCGTTCCTGGCATCGCAAAGCCCTCACAAAGTTGAGGGCTTTTTTTTATAAACTTGAACCCACAAAATAATCACCAATGGCATTCAAGTCTCGGCTTGCAGTTCGAGAGACAAAGCATCGGCTCATCCCTGAACCTCTCGCGCCTTGCGAAACTTTTCCTGCAATTGCTCGATGGCAGTCTCTAAGGGGATTCCCTCACCCCGCGATAGTTCCGCCTCCGCTTCCTCCACGCCTGAGCGCACCTCCTCCACCCACTCCCAATAATGCTGGCGTGTTTGAGTCAAAGTCTGGAGGGCTTTTGTAATCACCTCTTCCGGCGAGCTAAACTGCCCCAATGCTAATTGCGCTTCGATCAATTTCACCTGCTCAGGACTCAAAGTAATATTCATAAAAATCTCCGGGAGTCTCGCTGACACAAATCCCTTTTCTAAGAATAGCGCTACTTTCTGGGCAGTGCGATCGTCTTGGGCGCCGATCGACGTGCGGTGACGTGTACTGTCTTATTTTTGAGTGAGGTACGACGCTAATTCTGGAATTTCACCGCCGCGCTGCCACTCGGCTTCCCCGCGCCGCACTTTGGTTCTGGCTGTGATTTCCTCAATCTCCCATAATTGCAATCTGGTATAGGGCCCTTTGGCTTCACCGCTGCGAAACACGTACCATTGAGGAACTTCAGGAGTTGGCTGGGTCGATCGTCTTAGGATCGCGAATTAAATAATTTACACTCTTGAAAGTGGGTTGGGCGTCCCGCCCGCCCTTTCTGGACGGGCGGGACGCCCATCCCACAAGAACCATCACGCATTGTAAGTTATTTAATTCTCATTCCTTACTGACAAGCGAATTTCAAAGGTGGCATCCGTCACGTGATTTATCCGTGGAATCAATCCAAAATCTAAAATCGAAAATCCTCAAGAAAGAGCATTTATCTCGCGCAAGTCAATCTAAAATCTAAAATCTAAAATCTAAAATCTAAAATCTAAAATCGATTGGCTTCATCCGATTCATTCCAGTTGTCGCTTTGAGCTGGTTGAGCTCTTGTTCTACCGGATTCGGAGGGGGTGAGTTAGAATTGGGCGATCGCTTTTTCTTAGCCTCCGGCTTACCTCTAGCAATTTCTACTTCGCGCGGCCACCCCCAGAAATGCCACACCGCCACCCACACTAGCGCCACGGCAGATCCTAAAATCTCTTCTTGTGTTGAGGATACACCATTGTATTTGGAGAAATTGTTAAAAAAAGCAATTCAAGAGTTAGAAACAATTCTTCAGCAGAGGAATCAGAGGAATGAATTACCGCTATAGTTTATTAATTCAATCGTCACAAGAGGATGGACTGTATTTGGTAAGACTGCCAGAGTTTGCAACAATTGCAATGCAGCCCTGTACTTATGGGAAAACTTATGAAGAAGCGATCGCCAATGCTAAAGAAGCGAGCTCCAGCTACCTTGAGTATTGCCAAGAAGAAGATTTAGTGCCTCCGAGTCCGGCAATCGTGGCAGCTTAAATAAAAGTCGAGCGACCTTTTTGACTCAGAACAAAAGAGATATCGACTTTTCCATATCAAAAAGAGCGATCGCACTTGTTGACGAATTCCAAAAGGGCGATCGCCCTTGGTTGAGAAAAAGCAAGAAAGGGCGATCGCACTTTTTGACTTATTCCAAAAGGGCGATCGCACTTTTTGACTTATTCTAAAAGGGCGATCGGCTTAGTTGTCAAGTAGGCACGGTTTGGGATAAACTAATATAAATGCTAACTTGAATTTTGAGGAAATTCTATGACAGCAGTGATTGCGGAACATATTGAAATTACTCCGGGTGTTTGTGGCGGTAAACCGCGCATTGCCGGACATCGGATTAGGGTTCAAGATGTTGTAATTTGGCACGAAAAGATGGGAATGTCTCCTGATGAAATTGTGTCGCGGTATCCCACAATTACTTTAGCAGATGTATACGCAGCCTTGACTTATTACCACGACCATCTTGAGGAAATTCGACAACAAATTCGAGATAGCGATGCTTTTGTGCGGGAATTGCAAGCAAAAACTCCTTCCAAGGTACAGCAGAAATTGAGAGGGCAGAATCTTGGAAAAGATCCGATTTCATTGTGATGAACAAGTCGAACGGGCGATCGCAGAAGCTTTAAGAAGGCGCGGTATTGATGTCACGACTACACCGGAAGCACGACTTTTAGGTGCTGCGGATGAAGAACAGTTAGCTTTTGCGATTGCTCAAGAACGAGCAATCTTTACCCAAGATGATGATTTTTTAGCAATTCATCAACGCGGTTTAGAGCATTGCGGTATTGTTTACTGTCACCAAAACAGCCGTTCACTGGGTGAAATTGTGCGCGGTTTGATTCTGATTTGGGAGGTACTTGAACCGTCGGATATGCAGAACCATATAGAGTTTATTTGAAAAGAACGATCGCCCTTTTTGACTTATTCCAAAGGGGCGATCGCACTTTGTGACTAATTCCAAAAGGGCGATCGCTCTTTGCTGAGAAAAAGGGGTAAAGGGCGATCGCACTTTGTGACTAATTCCAAAAGGGCGATCGCTCTTTTTTGAGAAAGAGGAACTAAGGGCGATCGCTAATCTGCGCTTACAAGCAAGGATCTCGCAAAATCTTCCCCTCGCAAAAAAAATCAATAACAAAATTTGATAATTTTTGTTATTATGGGGGTAATAGTTGACTCAAATAGGTGACTCAACATCATGAATATATCCTTAACTCCTGAACTAGAGCAGTTTGTTCAATCAACAGTCAAAAACGGTAGGTACTCATCTGCTTCTGAAGTGATTCTGGCTGGGTTACAATTGCTAAAAGAACGAGAAGTTTTAGTTGTTTTGAATCCGGTTTCGTCCGATGAGAAGCAGAAACACAGCTATGATTTCTCTGATTTGGTGGGGCGATTAACTTGGCAGGGAGATGCAGTAACAATGCAGAGGAATCTACGCGATGAGTGGTAATCGCTATGTGTTGGATACGAATGCGATCGTTGCTTTGCTTCAAGGAAATATTCAACTAATTGAATTACTTAAAGATGCGGATTGGATCGGAGTTTCAGTTATTAGCAAAATTGAGTTTCTGGTATTTCCTGGGCTGACTCAAGACGATCGTCAGATTTTTGAGCAGTTTCTGCAACGAGTGGAGGTTCTTGGTTTAGTAGCGATGGATGCTGTTTTGATTGAAAAAATCATTGAAATTCGCCAGCAACATCGCTTGAAACTACCAGATGCGGTTATTGCAGCAATGGCAATCCAAAATTCAGCAAGTTTGGTGACGGCCGATCGAGAGTTTGGAAAGGTAACAAGTTTAACGGTAATTAATTGGTAGCGATCGCCCTTGGTTGAGAAAAAGGGGTAAAGGGCGATCGCACTTTGTGACAAATTCCAAAAGGGCGATCGCCCTTTTTGTCAAGTACACATAATTTGAGATCAACTAATTCTAAAAATATTCCCTAAATATCGCCCCTTCCCCGACAATTTGAATGAACATCATGTCCCCCCCTTAAGAAGGGGGGCTAGGGGGGATCAATCCAAGACTAAACGACCCAACCATGAATTTCAATGCACATCTTGTCCCCCCCTTCTTAAGGGGGGTTAGGGGGGATCAATCCGAGACTAAACGACTCAACCATCCACCTCAACCAACATCCAGTCCCCCCCTTCTTAAGGGGGAGTAGGGGGCAAGTTAAGGGGGGATCAGTCCGAGACTAAGCAACTCAACCGAGAATTTCAACTAACATCTTGTCCCCCCCTTATTAAGGCGGGCTAGGGGGGATTATGCCAAAACTAAACGACTCAAACTTCCACCTACCATACAACCCAAAACTCATCCCCATCGCCAAACAACTGCGGAAAAATCCAACTCCATCATAAAAAAAACTGTGGCAAAATTTTCTCAGAAATTCCCTTTTCGAGTTTTGAGACAGCGCCCCATCGACAATTTTATTGTAGATTTTTATTGTGCGGCTTTACTGTTAGTAATTGAGATTGATGGGGAGAGTCATTTTACGGAACAAGGGAAACTATATGATGCAGAAAGAACCGGGATTTTACAGGGGTATGGATTGAAGGTTGTTAGGTTTACGAATGTTGAGGTGTTGCAGAGTTTTGAGGGGGTTTGTGGGGAGTTGTTGGGTTTGATTGAGGGTGATTTTTGAGGCTAGATCACCCTGGCGCCCCCCTTAAGAAGGGGAGTAGGGGGTGGGACATGAGGGGAGGGGAGTTGAATGGGTGGCTGGGTGCGATCGAGGCGATCGGATAAAATATTAGGCAACATAATTTAATTGTACTATGGAAAAGTTGACTCAATATCGATCGCGCGATGCGTAAAAAGAGCGATCGACCTTTCTATACCAAAAGAGCGATCGACCTTTCCATATCAAAAAGAGCAATCGACCTTTCCCTGCCAAAAAGGGATCTCGCTCTAGTTGTCGAGTAGACATGATTTGGGATAAACTAATATTGTCTCCTTGGCTCGGCTATAATAGTCCTCGTATCATTCTTTAAAGAACCTTTATGCCAGAAGTTGCACGATTTTACGGAATAATCATCAAAATTTTCTTTGGGGATCACCCACCTCCTCATTTTCACGCAGTTTACGGTGAGTACAACGCTTTGATCGGTATTGAGTCTTTAGAAATTATAGAAGGAGATTTACCGAATCGGGCCCAAAAGCTGGTAATAGAATGGGCTACGTTGTACCAGAAAGAACTGCTGGATATGTGGAATAGCCAAGAATTTAGTAAACTTCCACCATTAAAATAACTCCGATCTGTTTATGAAACCTGAACGCATTGTTTCTGCTAAAGCTATTGACGACCGCACATTGATGGTTAAGTTTACCAATCTAGAATTTAAAAAATACGACATCTCTAAGTTATTAGATAATCCGATGTTTACGACCTTAAGTAATCCTGGGTTTTTCCGAAATTTTACAGTTGAGCCTGGTGGTTATGCACTGGTTTGGAATGATGAGATAGATATCAGTGAATATGAAATTTGGCAGAAGGGAATTAGTTGCACAGAGGAGGAAATTGAGCGATATATTGAATCTATTCATCATGTTGCTCGCTGAGAAATAAGACCCGATTCTTCTGAGCGATCGACAATTTTATTGTAGATTTTTATTGTGCGGCTTTACTGTTAGTGATTGAGATTGATGGCGAGAGTCATTTTACGGAACAAGGGAAACTATATGATGCAGAAAGAACTGGGATTTTAGAGGGGTATGGATTGAAGGTTGTCAGGTTTACGAATGTTGAGGTGTTGCAGAGTTTTGAGGGGGTTTGTGGGGAGTTGTTGGGTTGGATTGAGGGTGATTTGTGAGGCCAGATCCCCCCTAACCCCCCTTAAGAAGGGGGGGACATGAAGGAGGATAGATTGTTCGCTAATTCCAAGCATCGCACTTTTTGACTTATTCCAAAAGGGCGATTCCCTACGGGATAGCTCCGCTTCACGACCTTGTAGTTTATCAAGGCTAAGCAGCCATCGGGCAAAGGCTCAGAGTTGAACAATCAACTTTAATTCTCGGTCGCAGTTCAACTTGAACTAAAGTTTTGAATTCTTCATTTTTGGGGGCAACTAAAAATTCTAATTTACCGTTAATATAATCATTAATTTCAATAAAGTTCACGAGTTCAAAACACATAATACCTACAGTGGCATCGGCTATTTTTAATTCAATTTGAACTGATTTTTGAATGATATTCATTCCAAATTTGAGGGTGACACCTAATGAATCTGTCACTTCATAACACCAATAGCCATCGGAGGGTTGGGAATCTTTTGGTTCTTCACAAAATAATTCTAGAAAAGCTAGTTCATCAAATCCATCATGTAAATTGATTTTTGCCATTTTCTTACCTAAGATATTGAGTTATTTTCCATAGATTATAGCACTGAGAAAGCGGCGAGTTCCATCGGGCAAGACTTCCCATGAACTTTGGACTTGGGCGAATTTTCCGGTTCTCCCCGGTAGAGCGTGAATCTCTAAGCTCTGTATCTATTGTAGCCTCTTCTCCTGTAGTGTGGTTTGTATAAATATTAATAAATCGCTCAACAATATTACTTTCTTCTTGGACTGCTTGTTCTAGATGAGTTTGAATAAATTGACGTGATTCAGAATCGTCATCAAATCCCAAGCGATTTAGTTGTTGTCTATTTTGTACCGCTCTTTTTGAGTTATGAGCGTCTGGCTTGATGTTGACATTGAATAAGTAATCGAGCTTGCGATCGTTAATGATGCAGGGTGTTTTTGCGTCGGTGGGTCGATCGGATTGTGTCAATGGCTGATTTTTAAAATATAGATTTTGGGAATTGTAAGATTATATCATTTTGGTAGTTTTTTCATCCTACAGCACGATCGCACTCACAGCCCCAAAAAGGCGATCGCACTTTTTGACTAATTCCAAAAGAGCGATCGCACTTGTTGACAAATTCCAAAAGGGCGATCGCCCGTCGCACTCAAAAACCAGCCGTCACTTATCTATCTGGAGGGAGGCGCTAGTTTTATGCAGAATGTCGCCTAATCTTCAGAAAACTTTACAAATCGGAGATTTGAGTCTGGAAAAGTTGACTCAGGAAGGGCGATCGTCAAAACGTTCTCTAACAACTCAAAAATTGTTTGCTTCGCAGCTAACAAAAGGGCGCAGTTTTGGGGGTTGAGAGTGAGGGAATCCAACCACGGCAGGCTGGTTTCGCTAATAGCTTCCAGGTGGCGGCAAAGCAGATGGGGGGCAATTTCGGTGGCGCTTTGTTCGAGGATTTTGGGAACGGCTTGCAGAAGGTTGGCTAGGGTGGCGGCATCGGGAGATTCCCAGACATAATCTGGTAATGACATGAGTTTAGCTGCGATTTCTGTAGGGGAAATTTCGTCGCCCCCATTGGTTTCTAACTGAATGATGCCTTGCTGCTGTGCTTTTTGCAGCAGGGTACAGCAACGAAGATATGCAGATTGAACGCGATGGAGGCTATCTTGCGGGGTGGGTTTTCCTGCTGTGCTGATGTTAATGGGAGCAACTTCTGTGAGGGGAACTCGGAGGCTGTACCAGCGCAGTGCATCCATACTCACGGCTTTGAGCAATTCTGCGGGGGCGATGTCGGGGATGGGATGGATTTGCTGGGTAGGTTTGTGGAAGGCGTAGAGTTTGATGGGTTGAACGATGATGAATTGAAATTGCTCTTTGGTGTAGCCTAAGCATTGCATGGCGGCGGTGAGTAGGATGTCGTAGCCGGTGTAAGTAGTGGGACGAATGAGGATGATTTTGTCATAGCCTTGTTGGAATATTTGATGGTAGCGGGCGATATCTTCTAGGAGTTGGGTGAATTCGCCGTCGCGGTGTTGGAGGACGCGATCGTAGTCATCGCCAAAGTCGGCGGTTTTGATAAACCAGTCTTTGGGTTCGTCTTTGAGGGCGGTTTGTTCGATGTTGGGGGGAAGGTCGGCGGCAAGTTGACGGGAAAGGGAGGCTTTGTAAATCTTTTGGCTGGTTTTAATTGAGTTAAAAAAGAGTTCAATATTAGGTAATATTTCTTGGTTATTTGCACTTTCTGTACTCACAAAATTGTAGCATTTTTCTAGGATGTTCTTAACAGTCGTTGTCAGGGAGCAACGAATATAAGCTGAGGAAGGAAGAGTTTCTAAAGGATATTCGGGAAGGCTCAACCAAATTTTAGCCGATTTTTGGGATAATGCCATCATCATTTCACACTTAAACTAGGGATGATATTTGTGGCAGCGGATTGGCGGGAGAGGGAGGCTTTGTAAATGCGATCGCTCTTTTGAATTGATTGAATAAATTCGTCAAGATTGGGTGCGAGCTTCTGATTTTGGTTAATGTGTAAGGTGACGAACAATCAGAGCGTTGCAGAAAATTTTTGACAGTGATTGTAACACTACAGCGAATGTCCACTAAATAGGAGGCTATCCCTAAAGGTGTGTTAACGTAGCTTAATCAAATTTTATTTATCTGCCTCAATAATCGCTGCATATTCTTATACTCCTTAAGCTAAACCATGTATTCCCAGCCTTTTTCATTCTCAATAAAGCTCTTAATATCAGATTTAAAACGCTTTAGAAAGCCGAGAAAATCATTAGATAATAATTTGATATGTTTTGTTTGCCCATCGAATGTCCCATGATAAACAGATCCGGCAGGCAAATACAATACCTCATTATGTTCATCAACACGTAGTGCAAAGCGACCACCACCACCATCCGATCCGAAAACTATTATTTTACAATTAATAGGTTCAGATATTCTAACTGGTTCACCGTTTTCAATTCCTCTTAGAATACCTTCAATTGTGTGGATGTAATAGCCCACATAAACATCTGGAAGATTGAGTCCATCACATTGCTCAAAGAAGGATATAAAGGAAGATGATGAAGCTAGTCCTGATATTGTCATCAGATGGGGTAATAGTGTGTTGTTCCCTGGAATTCGGATCATATTATCCCCTAAAGGATAATTGAAGGCTATTTCGTTCATTTTTTTCAACATTAAATTAACTTCATCTATCCATTTAATTACGTTCATTTAGTCTCCTTTATTGAAACCAGTGCTGGCTGTATTGTCGATCTATCTGTTTTGCAAAATTTTCAATTTGCAATCGAGTTGCACTCGGATTTGAACGTTGAAACTCTGCCCAATCATTTGTGATCTGTTGGTGAATGTTTTCGTCAGCGCGAGAGCCTTTAACTCCACGAATGTTTGAGGGAGCGTGATAATCAAAGTTTTGAAATTCTGGATGGTCTTTGTAGAACTGAGGTATGGCATGATGAGCATCCCAATCATCTGGGAGCCTGGGTTGACCTTTAGCAGCTCTGTCTGCATTATACCTGCCACGGTAATTATCAGGTGCTGGGACTCTTGAACTGACCACCTCGTCAACTTTCCCTTTAAGAAAAGCAAACGCTTTATCCACTTTCTGTGGAACTTCTCGCCTTAGTTGCCGAACATTGTCTGCTAGATCGGCAAAGAACCCTTCATTCGGCAATTTTCCAATTACATACTCATGCTGAAGGATACCCAGCTTGGGTAGTAGGTTGTCAAATGAGCGAATCCCATCATTGAGTTTCCGTAATAACCCTTCGATAGTATCCAAAATCTTGAGGTAGAAATTTTTAGACTTGGTAGCTAGTGAGTCCCAATCAGTTCGCTTCGCAAAATCAACAACAGCATCAACAATAGTAGGACCTAGCTTTCTCATTTCTGTCACGAAATCAGCATTGCGAGCTACTTTGGTGACACCTTTAATAGCCCCTCCTGCCACTGGAACCAGACCAACTAAGGAACCGACAACACCCACCCAGTTCCAAGCATCTTGCATCTCAGATGGGTTATCGATAAATTTCTTAGTGTAGGCAATCAAGTCACGAACATCACCAATTTCTCCAGCAATCGGAATCATACCAATTGCAGAATCAAGCAGAACTTGCCAGATTGAGGGATCATTATTAAATTCTCCCATCAAAGCACCGATGACAAAGTTGCTAGCACTACCTAAGCCATTAACAAAATCATCAAGTAAACGTTTGTAGAGATTGCCTTGATCTTTGATCGCCTTCTCTACACCTGTTCGAGTGGCAGCAATCTTAGCATCGACTCCATTAATTTGATTCCACAAGTGACCTGTCTTGTCTCCCAAAATGGCATTGACAATATCCGCCACCGTCTTCTGAGTGCGAGGTTCAATCCAATCAATAATCCCCTTCAGACCACTTCCAATTCCGCTAATTGTCGATTGGAAACCATCCGCAACACCATCCACCGCAGGCTTGACAATGTTGTTGTAAACATTGAAATTAAACTTAACACCATACTGATCGACATTGATGCCAAGATTTTTCGTCCAATCAGTAGCGCTCAGGACGTGACCTTTGAACTCTCCAATCAGATTATTAGCACCTCGAACGGCTTGATCGACCTTAGTTCGGAAAGTTTGAGCCGCATTCGCAATAATCTGATTAATCTCTGCTCCAGTGCGGTAGGCATTCTTGATCGTATCAAAGAATTGCTGGATTGCTGAATTCACTCCATTTTGAATCTCAATTAGCTTACCTCTGAGCCAACTACGAGCGCTATTAACCGCACTCGTGACAGCATCTCGTCCTTGGCGAATTAACCATTTAGCGTCATTTTTCCGATCTTTTACCCAGCCAATTCCGTAATCAGGAACTTGATTTACTGTGTTTTCTAAGCTATTCGCAAACGAATTAGCTTTATTGATAATCCCATCAGCCAGATTATCAACTTGACCCTTAATCGGATTAGCAATGCCATCAACCCAAACATTGGCATTATGACGAGCATCATCCAAAGCCTGATGAACCTTTTGCCGTTGCTCCGCATTCATCTGGTCGAGCAACTCTTGCATCTGTTGCTCATAGCTGCGCTTCTCGCGCTCAAGTTCGGCAATCTTGGCATTAGCCTTAGCCCGCTCTGGCACTGAAAAATTCGCCAATGCCGTATCATAAATGCGCTGAATACGCGAATCGCTGAACAGTGAGCCAGAAGCCCCACCGCCACCACCACTATTGCCATTACCACCAACTTTCCACCCTAAAGGTGGCCCTATTTCTGATTGAGAGAGCTTGTGTTTGAACTTAACAATCAGCTCGTAATCCGTCGTCACACCTTTAGGACTATTGACTCGCAGCATATAAGTACCAGGAATCAAATCAGCAATAATTTGCTCATCCGTAATTCCCTCCCGCATCGAATAGGCAATAGGTTCATTCCGCACATCGTAGAGAACCAAATCTGCATCAGCCAACAGCTTTTTCAGTTCAGCCGTAATCCGACCACCGCGAGACAAAGTAAAGCGATAGTAATCATCCGGCACCAAATGTCCAACTGTTTCACCCGTTAAAGATGTCTCAAACGGATCGACAGGCCCAAACTCAGGCATAGGCTTGGCAAGATACCAATCCAATCCTCCCTTACCTTGCTGACGAGCAATCTCCGCTTGACGAGCCAACTCAGCCAACCGCGCTTCTTCCAGACGGCGTTCTTCCTCTTGGCGACGGCGTTCCATTTGTTCACGCAAACGCCGTTGTTGGTCTTCAAGTTCCCGTTGCTGGGCTTCCGCTTCCCGTCGCCGTGCTTCCTCTTCTTGACGAACTCGCTCTTGATCCCGCGCAAAAGCCTCTTCCTGTTCCCGCCGAATACGAGCTTCTTCTTCCTGCCGCTGCCTTAATTCTGCTTCGCGCTGTAGCCGTTCTGCCTCTTGTTCTTGCTCATAGTTGGGATGCCAGACTGGAATCCAACCTTCATTGCCTTGGACAATCCAGTTAGGATCGGGAAAACCATTCTTATTGGAAATAAATCGCCAATAATCCGGGTCATTAGCTTTCGCAATAGCAGAACGATGGTCGTCCTTACTAGGATGTGTCATCCGTTGAAGAACGTAGTCGCTAATCGTATGACCTTGCCGCCAGTTTCCAATAACAATCTTTTCCCAATCGTAATACTCGCCATTCTTCGAGAACCGTTCCGCGTGCGCCCAGATTTCTGGCGACACCTTATCGGGGTCAACCGTCGGCATAATCGGAGCAATATACTCCGCACCCGGTTCCTCAAAAGAAGTTTCAGCCAGTTCTCGGAAGGCTTCAAGCTGCTCTGGCGTTAAATCATCAACCCTGAACCCTTGACCGCCAAACAACCCAAAATCTGGAGTTGCCCCCTTCAAATTCACCTCGTAACCCAAATCGGCCAAAGATGCAATAGTAACAGGGCTAATCGGCGCATTGCCAGCCTTGCCGCTGAAGTTCAAATCAGCCGTCATCACCTCATCTTGGAACAGCGCCTCATTCCAGTGGAAACCAGCCGAACCTTTACCCTCAGTTTCCAGAGAAATAGCATCAGTCAAACCGCCCAAATCTTTGAACGCATCAACCGCCTTTCCACCGTTATACTGAGCCAGTGGCGTACCCGCATAATTCACCAAACCCTTAGCTTCCCAAAGATTCCCAAAACCCAAAGCGTGTAAAAACTCGTGCTGCACAACGCTAAACAACTTTCCAGAACGCTCCAACTCGGCAATATCCGCTGCATCAAACTGCACTAAAGATTGAGCGGGCAACATACTTCCGTAGCGCATGAAATCAATTTTAGTTCGCGCTTGAGTGCCGCTGGCACCGTCAATATTGGCAGTGGAAATCTTGATATTGATATCGTCAATAATCTTGCCGTCAACCACTGCACTCGGCAACCCTTTGCCAATTAATCCAGCCACACTTTTTGCAGCGGCTTGCATAATCGCTTGTTGCGAAGCACTCAGCGGCGTTTCATATTCCAGATCGATATTAAACGGCTCAGTCGCGGTACTCTCAAAACCAGAGAGAACGTAAGTTGCAGGATCGGCATTGCGTTGGTCAATTTTGACAATCACCTCTGCTGGTGCATTGGCTGGCAACTGCAATTTATGACTGCCCTTGCTGAAGGATTGAGTCCCCAATAATTGTCCAGAAGTTGTCAGGTAGCTGACGGATAAGTCGCCTGAAAGGACGGAAAACTTAGCACCATTTAAGTAGCGACTGTCAACCCGATAAATATCCGACGGATCGACGCTGCTAACCTGATCGATGACATCTTCGGTAGCGGAAGGAATCAGTTGCGTTGCATTAGCAAGATTATTGCTGCCCCGATCGACATTTGTTTGAGGAATTCCAGGGACTTTCACCATAGGATGAGTCGGATCTCCTGGTAACTGCTTGGCGATCGGATGTTGAGAAATGAAGACATCGGTAATACTTCGCTGTCCGGGTTTAAGCGTGTAAAGTTCCGGTATAGTTACCTTTGCCAACTGCACCGCAGCCGCCACATTCAGCAAGCCAGACCCAGTTTGAGCGTCCCAATTAGGTCGATCGAGGTCTGTAGCAGTACGCTTGATAATGTCAATTGCCTGAGTGTAATTCAGCTTGGGATTTGCTGCTAAAATTTGGGCGATCGCATTCGTGACTTCAACAGCAGCAACCTCTGTGCTGGATGTATTGCCGCTGCTACCGTTAGCGAGAATATCGAGAGTATTGCCGCTACCGGAATAATCTGCCAATTTAAAGGCATTGGATAGTGCAACGGAATCGTTAAATCGTTGAGCCGCACCGACAGTAACTACGTTGTCAACTTCCTTAGATAATAGACCGAGAGCCGACATTGTGCCTGAGTTATCTCCAGCCGGAACAACAATAATAACATTGTTCTGATATGCGTAGGCGATCGCCGATCGTTCCGCCGCCGTTAGTTCGCTGCGGGGAATCACAGTTTCATCAGGCTGAGTTTGAGTCAGGTTGATGTTAATATTCACAACGGCATGGGGTTGCTTGGATACTTTAGCAGCATCCACAAATTTAATCAGAGATTCTACCCACAGACTCGAATTATCTTGAGTGCGAACTACTGGCTGCGCCTGGTTACTATTAACTCCATTAGCTGATGGGGAAGGATTGTTTGTGCTATTTGCGGGTTTTTCCTCTGCAACGATCGGACTCTTTTCCTCAGCAGGATTATTGACAGTCAAGCCAGTATCAGTGATAAAACCTACCAAAGGGCGATCGGCTTTAGGAAACTCAAACTGTACTGGTTGAACAGGTTCGACTGGTTTAGGTGCGACTTTCACAACCATATCTTCCAGCCGCGAAATCAACGCCGCTGTATTATCCGAAATAGGAGTCGCCCCAGTTTGCACTCTCAACTTCTCAGTCATCGTTTCCAAACGAGCAATCAAAGTGCGATCGATCGCATTTTCGGCAACAACATCAGCACCACCCAAATTACTCAAACGCTGTTTAATGCTATCCAATCGCGCAATCCAATCAGCATTGACATTATTATTGTTTTGTGCTACTTCCTGCTTAACCGGTTCAGTCACCGCCGCAGTCGAATTATTCTCAATTGGTTTTGCAACAGTTGGAGAAATTGGCAATAACTCTTTTGGTGCAGCATCATTAACACCAGCAGTCTCAGTCTGAGTAACTATCTCCTTGTTCCGCAAGTCTACAGCAGTATTCGTGCCTACAACTGGCATAGTTTCCGCTGCTGTCGGCGGCACAATCGCTGGAGTTTCTTTACTATCAACCGCCGCTGTTGGCTGACTTTCCTTCACCGACTCTACAGGATTTGCGGCTACAACAACTTGAGTAGTTTCAGTTTTCTCTACCTCAGTTACTAAAGCAGGTTTTGTCTCTACCTTTGTCAGAGTTTCCGCTGGCAAAACTTCGGGTTGAGTTTCTACCTTTGTCAGAGTTTCCGCTGGCAAAAC
>NZ_JAUBTG010000007.1:18062-20055 GCF_036702395.1 Microcoleus sp. D3_18_C2
TTTGTCAGAGTTTCCGCTGGCAAAACTTCGGGTTGAGTTTCTACCTTTGTCAGAGTTTCCGCTGGCAAAACTGACGGTTTTGTTTCTACTTGTGTCAGAGTTTCCGCTGGCAAAACTTCGGGTTGAGTTTCTACCTTTGTCAGAGTTTCCGCTGGCAAAACTTCGGGTTGAGTTTCTACTTTCGCCTGACTTTCCGCTGGGAAAACTGACGGCTTTGTTTCTACCTTTGTCAGAGTTTCCGCTGGCAAAACTTCGGGTTGAGTTTCTACTTTCTCAGTTGGTATCGTTGCAGCAACTTCCGTCTCAGTAGTAGATTTAGCTGGCAAAGTTGGCGTTGTTGGTGCTTCGGTAACTTGGTCTTTTACCTCAGTTGTCGCTACGGGAAGAGGCGTTTTTTCAACTGGTAATTTTCCAGTATAATCCGCCACAGTATCTTTGCCAGCAGTTGGTGTATTTGTCGCATCTGTTGTCGGCTTTGTATCTACCTTGTCGGTAGTTTCAACTTGAGTCGAATCACCCGAATTATTCGCAATATCTTTGACTTCTTCCTCAGTCGTCACCGCTGGAGTAGTAGGCTTTCCATCTACCTTTTCGGTAGTTTCAACTTGAGTCGAATCACCCGAATTATTCGCAATATCTTTGACTTCTTCCTCAGTCGTCACCGCTGGAGTAGTAGGCTTTGCATCTACCTTGTCGGTAGTTTCAACCTGAGTCGAATCACCCGAATTATTCGCAATATCTTTGACTTCTTCCTCAGTCGTCACCGCTGGAGTAGTAGGATTTGCATCTACCTTATCCGTTGGTACAACCTTGGTTGCATCAGTAGTATTGGTGTCGGTATTTGCGACAGGCGCTGGAGTTTTTGGAGTCTCTATATCTGAAGTTGATGGATTCAGAATTTCCGTTTCTAAATCATCAAGTAAATCGGATAGTTCAGCATCTACATTTGGTTTTGTTTCCGGGGTAATGTAAGGTTTCGCATAAGCAATAAGTGCCTTGCCCAAATCAGTTTTCCGCCACTCTTTATCGGGGTTAATCACACTATCCACCAAAGCAGTTGTTGCCGTCGCACCCCGCACTTGGAAAATGATATCGTTGTAATCCCTGTCAGTCCCCGAATCTAACCGCATATCCTCCATGACAAAGGTATTGCCTTCCCCCGTGACATCCGCAATTTGACCAAAGTGAAATCCCTCCACAGGATTCGCCATTGCCATAGAAAATAAAGGACGTTGAGCACCGCCAGCAGTGGGATTATCAAACACAGACTTTACACTACCATTGGGTACCAACATCACCCCATATTTACCCCCAGCAGTTACTGCAAAACTCTTGACTCCTAAGTAGACTCCTTCGTTGGCATTACTCTCTCCTAACAAACCGGAAAACCGCGCACCTTCTGTAGCATCATTAATCACTACATGACCTTTCACAGAGTTACTTAAGGAACGCGCCGCTACTTCTTTAATGAATGCTTCCGAACCTGGTTCCAATTTGTCTAAATCGTCTAAACTGAAAATAGCTAACTCACCTTGGAACCTCCCACCATCAAATGTGTAGTCTATACTGATTCGACCAGTTTCATCGGTAGTAAATACCCCCGATGTAAAGGGAGAAATTAACTTTTTGTCCGTAGTCGGTTCTGGTTCTTTTTGGGTTTCAGTTGTTGCTACTGTAGTAGTTGAATTCTCTTTCTCTGTTTCTTCCCCGTTGCTAGTGTCAGTATTTGTTTCGTCTTCTGGCTTGCTGGCATCTGGGGAAATAGTAACTACAGTCTCGCCTGTTTTTGGTTCTTGAGTGGCAACAGTTTCGCCTGCAACTGCATCTGTTTTGGCGGCTGCTGTGCTATTTGGATTGTTGGTGGCAGCAGTTTCGCTGGGTTCTTCGGCGGTTGAAATTGCTGAATCGGTTGGTGGTTTGTCTGGTGGAGATGTAGTCTCTTCACTTGGCAGTTTTTCGATAGCAGATTCACTTGTTGCTACAGGTTTTTCTG
>NZ_JAUBTG010000007.1:20155-159046 GCF_036702395.1 Microcoleus sp. D3_18_C2
GTTCAGATGTGAGAGTTGTTTCGGAGTCTGTAGTGACTGGTTTGTCGGTAGTTGTTGATGTTTCTGTGGCAGATTCACTTGTTGCTACAGGTTTTTCTGGTTCAGATGTGAGAGTTGTTTCGGAGTCTGTAGTGACTGGTTTGTCGGTAGTTGTTGATGTTTCTGTGGCAGATTCAGTCGTTGCTATAGGTTTTTCCTGTTCAGATGTGAGAGTTGTTTCGGAGTCGGTAGTGACTGGTTTGTCGGTAGTTGTTGATGTTGTTTCTGCGGTGACAGTCTTGTCTTCAACAGGAGTTCCTGTAATTACATCTATGTTTGCAGTGGGTTTTTCCGAAGTTTCGGCGCTGTTTGAGGGAAGTAGAGAATCTGATTGTGCACCGGTGAGGGTGTCTGCGTCGGATGATTTTTGAGTGCTAGTTGGTGCTAAATTCAGCGTGTATTTGATGTCGCCACTGATTTGCAAAACTTTGACTGAATAGTCTCCGGCTAGTAAGCTGTCAACACTAATTGTTTCTGCACTGGTTCCCGCGTTTGTGGAACTGTAAAGTGGTGCGCCACTAGAGTTTAACAAAAATACGTCGGCATTCCCGCTCAAACCGTCGATCGTGAATTTGAAACTTCCCGGACTGTTGAGGTTAAATTTGTAAAGGTCAAAAATATTTGTAGTGTCAACACTACCTGTGTAGGTTTTGCCGTCAGCCAATGCCCCGATGTTAAGTTCAGTCATACTACCCCTGAAAAATAGTTGGTTGAAAACGCTCTTAATTATCTATCTGGGGGAAGTTGAGGTTTTTATGCGAAGCGCGGTGAATCGTTACATAAGTTTACATTAGGGTTGCCGATCGCCCAAAATTTGCAATCTACCCGCATTTAATGTACTTGGTGATGTTGCTTCAAACTCTTGTGAGGTGGGCAGGAGAGTCCGCGCAAATCTACAATGTAAATGCAGCAAATCTTAGTGGCGCTTAGGTTTTAAAGGGGCTCAGTGCTCTGTGGGAACCATACCCTACAAGTGCGATCGCCCCAGACAATCCCTTATCCCCTACAATAAACAAGCAATTATTATATTTTGAGTTATCCTGTGAGTCCTACTGCCGAAGTCAGCAATACCCTAAATGCGGGCGTCCTACCAACCGTTACCGCTACCGCAGCCCGTCGCGCTGTTTTTCCCTTCACTGCAATTGTTGGCCAGGAGGAGATGAAACTGGCGCTGCTGTTGAATGTCATCGATCCCAAAATTGGCGGAGTGATGATTATGGGCGATCGAGGTACTGGTAAATCTACCACAATCCGCGCCCTCACTGATTTGCTGCCGGAAATTGAGGTGGTGGCTGACGATCCTTTTAACAGTCATCCCACTGATCCAGATTTGATGAGTGATGAGGTGCGCGATCGCACTTTATCTCAAACTGACATTAAAATCGCCCGCAAAAAAGTCCAAATGGTAGATTTACCTTTGGGCGCGACCGAAGACCGAGTTTGCGGTACGATCGACATCGAGAAAGCTTTGTCAGAAGGTGTTAAAGCTTTTGAACCGGGGCTTTTAGCTAAAGCTAACCGTGGCATTCTGTACGTTGATGAAGTCAATTTGCTCGACGATCATTTAGTCGATGTTTTGCTCGACTCCGCCGCCAGCGGTTGGAATACTGTGGAAAGAGAAGGCATTTCGATCCGCCACCCGGCTAAGTTTATTCTCATCGGTTCCGGGAATCCAGAAGAAGGAGAATTGCGGCCGCAGTTGCTCGACAGATTCGGGATGCACGCAGAAATTCGGACTGTAAAAGACCCGAATTTAAGAGTGGAAATTGTCGAACAGCGATCGAGTTTTGACCAAAATCCGCCGGAGTTTCTCGCGAAATATCAGCACGAACAAGATGATATGCAGCAGAAGTTGGTGGAAGCTCAGGAAAGGTTGAAATCGGTAACTATTGATCGAGAGTTGCGGGTAAAAATCTCCCAAGTTTGCGCGGAATTGGACGTAGACGGGCTGCGGGGCGATTTGGTGACGAATCGGGCTGCGAAAGCTTTCACGGCTTTGGAATGCCGCACGGAGGTGACTGTGGACGATATTCGCCGGGTGATGACTCTGTGTTTGCGGCACCGGTTGCGGAAAGACCCGCTAGAATCAATAGATTCGGGGTATAAAGTGACTAAAGTGTTCGATCGGGTATTCGGTCTAGAATCAACTGAGGGGTAATGGGTAATTGGTAATTGGTAATGGGTAATTGGTGGTGATGAAACCTTCCCAAATTTTCATACCTAATTCCCCATTCCCAATTACTAATTCTGGCAATGGAAAAACGAATTTTAGGATTAGATCCGGGCTTAGCAAATCTTGGCTACGGGGCAATTTCCTGTCAAATTGTCCCCGGCAAACAAGATAAAAACAGCGTTTCCATGATTGATTGCGGCGTCATACAAACAACGCCAAAACAGGAAATGGGACAGCGCTTGAAAACAATTTACGACGATTTGCACGAGGTAATTGAACAGATTAAACCTGATATAGCAATTGCCGAAAAACTGTTTTTTTACAAGATGGGAAATACCATACTTGTAGCGCAAGCGCGGGGCGTTTTGACGCTAGTATTGGCGCAGTGTGGAGTGCCGCTGTTCGAGTTTACGCCGGCTCAAATTAAGCAAGCTTTGACGGGCCGCGGTAATGCGGATAAATCCGAAGTGCAAGATGCCGTGGCGCGGGAGTTGGAGTTGGGTTATATTCCGAAACCCGACGATGCGGCAGATGCTTTGGCGGTGGCTTTGACTGGTTGGTACGATGATGATATTTGTCCGAAGAAAATACAGTTGGAAACAGGAAAAATTTGATGCAATATCAAATCATCGGCAAATTAAGCACAAATCCGGGCAAGACATCTTCTCCCGATAAATTTACAGGAAATTGTACAATCTCTACTTGGCGAGAAGGGCGATAAATCTCAACTTGTTCGTCTAGAGGATTAATTAACCAACCCAAGCGTAAACCGCTGTTTAGATACTCCTGCATTTTCTCCTGCAGCGGCCGCAGCGGGTCTGGGCGCGATCGCAATTCAATGGCAAAATCAGGACAAATTGGCGGAAATTTCTCTTGTTCTTCTGCTGTTAAAGCAGACCATCTTTCTAGGCTAACCCAAGCCACGTCTGGAGCTCGATAGCCATTATTAGGCAAGCGAAAAATTGTAGAAGAACTAAACACTCTCCCTAGCTGCGTTTTACGGTTCCACAAGCCCAAATCTGTAATTAAATAGGCTTTTCGATTGCCACTGACTCCGCCTACGGGTGACATAATAATGATTTCTCCTTTAGGTGTCCGTTCAAATTGCCAATCTCGATTCATCTGGCATAAACGGTAAAACTGTTCATCTGTTAGTTCGACAGTATCTAAGTTTAAAATAATGGTTGTCATTTTTCCTAACTCCCTAGAAATATGAGTCCTGCAAACCTATTTTAGCCCCACATTTTGTCAATTTCAACATCACTCCTCATAGCCTGGACTTAAGCTTTAATACCAGGGCTTAAGCCCCAGCCCGACCATTGCGAAGTGCAAAATATTAGTTGAAAATGTAATTAAGTTCGATCGCCCAATTCCCATCTCAATCAAAAAATGCTATAATAGCCACTTTAATTGCTAAACTTATCCCACCAGCAAAAAACACAGGAAAATAATATGGTGATTATTACCTCACAACAAATTGCCCAATTTCGATCGCAATTAGCAGAATATCCCGAAGCCCTAAAAGCCCTAGACGCCATCGAAGATTGCGAAGGTAACATCGAAGATGCAGCGATATCTCTAGCAATTCAAGCCGGACAAGAACCGAATATCTCGGAAAATTGGTTAGACGGATTGGCTAAAAGATGCCGCGTTGCTATCTGCAAATCAGAGGTTAAAGAAGAGTTAACAAACGGACAATTGAATGCAGCATTTAGAGATTTAGTTGCCGCAAAAATTTGCCCTGATATTTTGGTGACTTCGGTGATTATTTATGTATTTAAAACTGGGGTAAATGATTTTTGTGAACCTCTCGAATATAAACTGTAAAGCCATAGCTGCATTTAAAAATTAGGTGACACAAAGCTATCCCAAAGGGTAGGGAATCGCCCTCATTTCTCAAAACATGATACAACGAGACGATCCTCTTCGAGGGCTTCGCTAACGCACTTTTTCTCTACCCCTGTCCACTACTGTACCCAGCCAGCATCAAATCCGGCGACAAACCCAAAGATTTCCCCAGCAAACGAGCAAGTTGCACTAAAAAATTAGCAGTATCTTCGTCACCTTCGCGGGCCATTGAAGCCGATATCTGGATTAGCATTTGCACAAATCCCGCATCAATTAAATCCGAACGGGAACTCAAAACTTCTGGTTCTTGGCCGTTGGGACAGGTAAGCACTCGCTCGATTAAGTTCAAATAAGCCTCTTGACGTTCTGGATTCATTTTGGCAGGAGCTTTACAGTAAATAATTTATTATTACGTTTAACTCAGTCCTGTCAATCAGGCGATCGAATAAGCGATCCCCGTTTTTACTCTAGGAACTCCATTCAGTCAGGAATAGACAGGAGTTTAAAGAAAATCTTAAGTTTTTCAATGCTAGTTTAGTCGAGGTATGGTGCGCCGAAAATCACCCTACTATTCAAGGGAATTAGGAATATAAAAAATGAAAATAGGAATATTTTTAGGAAATCTCGGAAACCCCGCCATCTACTATCCCAAACTCGCCACAATTACTGGCGGAGTCGCGGCGAGTATTTTTCTTTGCCAATTATTGCAATGGCAATCACAAAAGTCCAACTCCGGCGAATGGGTGAAAACTAAGAGCACAGAAATAGAAAAAGCAACGGGTTTAAATCAGGAAGAACAGGAATTAGCGAGAAAGCAGCTCAAAGTGCGATCGCTCCTGAAAGAAAAACTACCAAATCCCAACACCGACACCCTAGAACTCTGGGCGGACATTGACGCTTTGGAGGAAAAACTCAATCACTTTTGGACATCCAATCCTGCCGGAATTATACCACAGACAACCCGGGAAAACAACAATCACCCTGTAGAAATAATCCCCGAAACATCACCCCCAAATCATGTAGTTAAAACCGACAAATATTTCGGGCAACCCCGCCAGCAAATAGCCGTTGCTGTCACCCCGAATTACCGATTTAGCGGCCCTTGGAATTCCCAAGAAGAACTCCACAACTTTCAGCGAGCTTTAGAAGCATATGCTCAAGAGCATAATTTAGGATTTGGCAATCCTTCTGGATGGGCATTTAAAATTATTGACAGCATGACAAAAGGCTTAACCTCGACTTTTTGGGATGAATTTATCGCCGGAATCCCTTTAGGAGAAAGTCAGAAAGTCAAGCGGGATTGGGAAATCGAGCCGGAAGTGCCTTATCCCGCCTTTGAAGAGGAGCGAATTCAGTATTACGTGCACAAAGGCGAACCGCTGGAAGCAGCAGTCTCTAAAGCCCGTGCTGATTTGAGAAACCCGGTTTTGGGCAAAGATTTGTGGGAGGGTTTTTTGCGAAAGTGCGATCGTATTGCTGATGATGCACTCAAAGCAAAACAGCAGGGCGTTGACACACCATATCTGCCGTCTTCCTTCAACGAAAAACCGCAAATCACCAAGGATAGCGTTATGCGGAAGTTAGGGGCGATCGCCCCGCAATTTGCCCTCAATCAATCCACATCTGAAACAATTGCTGAACCACCAAAACTCGAACAAAAAGAGCCATCAACCGCCACCGAAATCCCCAGTATTTCCTCTTTGCAAAAAGCTTACAAAACTCCTCTAGGTCGAAGTCTAGTAGAAAAACAAATCGCTGCCAACCCAGAATGGGGCTACGAAATAGTTGACGGTGAAATAGTCGAATCAATTCCTTTTTAATGAGACGGATATGAAACGAATTAGCGATATCAATCCACTGGGAGAAGAGCGACCAAATCCTTCTGAGGAAGAGAGAGAAAAACTGCGGGGGGAGAGGTTGCAGCGAGAAATAGATGAAGGATATCAAAAGTTAGTTGAACTCTGCAATTTAGGCGAATATGATATGGCAAAACAGCTTGCCAACCGCAACTCTAATTGGGGTTATGAAATAGTTGATGGAATTGTGATGGAAAGGATAGATTAGGTTCGCAGTTATCCCATTTGTCACTTTCTTGGGCGGGCAAGATGCCCGCCCCACAAAAAAATTAATATGTCGTGGAACAGGCATCTTGCCTGTTCCTAAGAATATGAGCCGGCTCTCCGGCATACCCCACAAGAAACTTGATATGTTGTGGAACAGGCATCTTGCCTGTTCCTAAGAATGGTGCAAATTGACTACCGCAATGTCTATGTTATAATTATCACTAAAACTTAAATAACTATTATACAATGACAACTATTAATGCCAAAAACCTAACATTAGCAGAAGTACACCGTCTGTTCGGCTTTCAAAAGCAGTACACGAACTCATTTACCTCTCTGTTATCCTTTGAAGATATCACAGAACACGAAAAGGAGGAACTTATACAAATTAGGGATGATTTCGATGACTACATTTCAACTGATAGAGTTTCTGAAGGACTGGTAAAAGCTCTGACTACCTTTCCCCTAATGCGATTAGCTGGCTTCTACCGCCGCCCGATTAAAATTAGTTTAGAACAAGACATCGCTGAAATTAGCATTGAAGATGAAGATACTATCATTAAAGGACGGTTTGATATCTTGGCTGTCAACAGGATAAAACCTATCAGAAGCGATACATATTTTTGGGTTTTGGTGATTGAAAGTAAAAATTCTGGAATCAACGCATTGATGGGTTTATCCCAATTGCTAACCTATGCTTATCAAAATTTAAAATATCAAGACACAATCTGGGGCTTGACAACAAACGGAATGCACTATCAGTTCGTCAATATTCAGGGGGGCAATAACCCAACCTATCACCTAATGCCTTTGCTAAACCTGATGGAGTCCGACTCTTCAATTTTGTTGCTGCAAGTGTTAAAAGCTATTTGTAAGCTATAAAAAAAGAGGCAGAGAAAATTCCCCGCCTCCAATCTGCAATGACTGTTAACCTAAAAGTTAGATTAGCCAGCCAATACTTTTTAGTAGCCTCTGGTGTTCGGCTTGTGGACGATGAAGCTGAGCACTTGGCACTGCTTCACGTTGTCAAAACCCATGACGCGGATGTAGCAGCTAGGATTTTCTTGACGGCAAGCTTGAACTTCTGTCATGATTTCTTGGACGCTGCGAGCACCAAACAAAGGCAACTTCCACATAGTCCAGTAGCGCATTTCAGCGGCAGAGGTTTCGTTGAATTCTACGCCGGGAATGTAGCCTTGATCCAAGATGTATTGGAGTTGCTTGGCAATTTGGGCGTCTGTCAGCGGGGGCAAATAGGACAGAGTTTCGTAACGACGCTCTTTAGGTAAAGTCTTCATTTTTTGTATCTCTAAGGTGTGTGTTCGATCGCACTTGTCGATCGATTAACTCGACAAATTATCCAGATTCGGTTCAGAATCTATTGATGTTTCAGGATTACTGCTAGAAACAGACCAATTAAGTTGCGTAGTTCGCTCTAAATGCTGGCGTCTGTGTTCCATATTCGCCTGTTGAATGCCAGTACAAACCATTTCTGGCAAAAATTCCGTCACATCGTGAGCCAGATACTCTCGCACAGTCATGATCCGAAAGCCTAAATCTTGATTTTCCAAAAGCAACTCTTGAATATAAGCTTCTCCATCTTGGATTTTGCCCTTAGTGGAAAAGTCATTCAACCAGATTGCCAGAGGAGGATTGGTTTCGCTCAACTGAGCGACCACCATCCGCACGGATTGATAGGTTAGGTAACTTGCCAGCACCTTAGCGGTGTCTTTCGCAACTTGTTTGAGATCCATTTTGACCCCAGCTCCCTCAAATTTTAGATTTTGGATTTTAGATTTTGGATGCAAACTTACTTGTAAATCTTCTTCAAAGATAAAGACTTCCCAGCAAGTTTGCGACCTAAAACCTAAAATCTCAAACCAAAAATCCTTAAAGGGTATCCATTGCCTCAAACTCAAACTTGATTTCTTTCCAGAGTTCGCAAGCAACAGCCAGTTCAGGAGACCATTTGCAAGCTTCGCGAATTACGTCGCCGCCTTCGCGCATCAAGTTGCGGCCTTCGTTACGAGCTTGGACGCAAGCTTCCAAAGCAACGCGGTTAGCAGTTGCACCAGGTGCGTTACCCCAAGGGTGGCCCAAGGTGCCGCCGCCGAACTGTAAGCAGGAGTCGTCGCCGAAGATTTCCACCAAGGCTGGCATGTGCCAGATGTGGATACCACCGGATGCAACTGGCATGACACCAGGCATGGAGGCCCAATCTTGGGTGAAGTAAATACCGCGGCTGCGGTCTTCTTCGATGTGGTCTTCGCGCATCAAGTCTACGAAGCCCATCGTGATGCCTTTTTCGCCTTCGAGTTTACCCACAACTGTACCGGAGTGCAGGTGGTCTCCACCGGACATCCGCAAGCACTTGGCAAGCACGCGGAAGTGGATACCGTGGTTTTTCTGACGGTCGATAACTGCGTGCATGGCGCGGTGAATGTGCAGCAAAATACCGTTGCGGCGGCACCATTTAGCCAAGGTGGTGTTTGCAGTGAAACCACCGGTCAGGTAGTCGTGCATGATGATGGGGGTTTTGATTTCCTTAGCGAACTCAGCCCGCTCCATCATTTCTTCGCAGGTAGGGGCAGTTACGTTGAGGTAGTGACCCTTGACTTCGCCGGTTTCTGCTTGGGCTTTTTCAATAGCTTCTTGAACGAACAAGAAACGATCGCGCCAACGCATGAACGGTTGCGAGTTGATGTTTTCGTCGTCTTTGGTGAAGTCCAAACCGCCGCGCAGAACTTCGTAAACGGCACGGCCGTAGTTCTTAGCAGACAGACCCAATTTGGGCTTAATTGTACAACCCAGCAAAGGACGGCCGTACTTGTTCAATTTGTCCCGCTCAACGGTAATACCGTGAGGAGGGCCTTGGAAGGTTTTCAGGTAAGCGATGGGAATCCGCAAATCTTCCAAACGCAGAGCGCGCAGAGCTTTGAAACCGAACACGTTACCGACCAAAGAGGTCAGCAAGTTGGTGACGGAACCTTCTTCAAACAAATCCAAAGGATAAGCAATGAAGCAGATATATTGGTTGTCTTCACCGGGAACTGGTTCGATGTCGTAGCAGCGACCTTTGTAGCGGTCGAGGTCGGTCAGGAGGTCTGTCCAAACAGTCGTCCATGTACCTGTAGAAGATTCAGCAGCCACAGCAGCGCCTGCTTCTTCTGGGGGAACTCCCGGCTGCGGTGTGACGCGGAAGGCTGCCAAAATATCTGTATCTTTCGGCGTGTAGTCCGGCGTGTAATACGTTAGTTTATAGTCTTGAACTCCGGCTTTATACCCAGCCTTTGATTGAGTTTGGGTTTGCGCGTAAGCCATATCTCGCTTCCTAGTATTCGCTTAATTTTTTTGCCCGATCGCAGGCTGTTAAAAATATATCAACAAAGTGTCACTCTCAAATTTTAATATTCTTTTAATCATCATAAGTATTATTTATTTTGCTTTACATTAGGCAAATATTTGTAACATATCTTATGAAATACCAGCGACGAAGGATGCAGGAGGAAAGGCTGGGGATCGAAGAGATTTTGGATTTTAGATTTTGGATTTTAGATTGAGGAAACAGGAAAGATTAGTCATAAATACTTAATTTTATGGTGGAGATCGATTAAATTTGAGATTGTAAATTTTAGGTTGGGGGGAGGAAAAGTTAGTTATAAATACTTAATTTTAGGGTAGGAGATCGAGCTCAACTGCAATCGAGTATGCAATTATTTAATTGAAAATCCCGTGGGGGGCCAAGAAACCGGGTTGATGGGAAAAATTTGGGTATATTAACGAGAAATATAGCAAGAAACCGGGTTTCTGAGGTTGTAAAGCCCGATCGCGCCAACTCTGGCACAATCCAAAATCGAAAATCCAAAATCCAAAATCCCGTGGGTGGGCGAGAAACCGGGTTTCTACGAAAAATTGGTGCTAAACGAGAAATATACCAAGAAACCCGGTTTCTGAGGTTGCTGCTGCGATCGCGCCAACTCTGGCAAAATCCACAATCTAAAATCGAAAATCTAAAATCCCGTGAATCGGAGACCGCCAACTCAAAAATCGACAGCATAGCACATAATATGGACAGGACTTGTGCTCTCAAACCAAATCCGTCGTTACAGCCATTTGACCACGCTGAAAACCGGGTTTCTGCGTTAGCGGCGCGTAAGTCTACTATGGATATTTAGCCCCATTTTTACTCTGGTTGTGCCTCACCCCCCTTCAAAAGCCGTCCACTGCATCAATCCAGATTGCCCAAGGCCCTACCCTCAGACTTGGGGCAACAATTTTTGTCATAGTTGCGGAGCTCCCCTGCGACTAAAAAATCGCTACGTGCCTCTAGAAAGCCTCGGTTCCGGGGGTTTTGCAGCGATTTTCACAGTTTGGGACACAGAAACTGAAACCGAGCGCGTCCTGAAAGTGTTGCTCGAAACGGCCCCGAAAGCCCTGAAACTGTTCGAGCAAGAAGCTTGGGTTTTGGCACTTTTGCGGCACCCTGGCGTCCCTAGAGTCGATCCTGACGGTTATTTTCACGTCCAAACACAAAATTTTGCAGGCGGGGAGGGAAATCCTGCGGCGAAGCGGCTGCCTTGTTTGGTAATGGAAAAGATTCACGGCAAAACTTTAGAAGAAGTTCTCGACGAGCACCCTCAAGGATGTCCGCAGGAATGGGTGTTTAGTTGGCTGAGTCAAGCTGTGGAAATTTTAGAGGAGTTGCACAGGTGTCAGATTATTCACCGCGATATTAAACCCTCAAATTTGATGCTGCGAGACCCGGAATCGCCCCAAGTTTTGCTAAGCAAGGGTTTGGGCGGACTGCAATTGGTGACGATCGACTTTGGGGGAGTTAAACAGATGGGCGGTGTCGAACCGGTGGGGAAAGATTCTCCGAGTTCGACGCGGTTGATTTCGCCTGGGTACAGTCCGCCGGAACAAATTGTGGGCGGCGGTGTGGTGCCGGCGACGGATTTTTATGCGCTGGGGCGGACTTGCATTCATTTGCTGACGGGGAAGTATCCGGCCCAAATTGAAGATCCGATGACGGGTGAGTTGCGGTGGCGCCACATTGTATCTGTGAGTCCGCCTTTTGCGAATTTGTTGGACGATATGGTGCGATCGAACGTGCGGGAACGTCCGGCGACGGCTGGGGATGTTCGGGCGCGTTTGCAGGAGATTTATGCTAGGAGTAAGGGCAAAATTGCCATCGCCCCCATGGGTCAAGCTATTGTAGAATTCTGTCGGCAAATAGTGGTGGCGGGGGCGCAAAAAACGGGAAGTTTGACGGTTGCGCTGTTCGGCGCGATCGCCCAAATCGTGGTAGCTTCTCTGGATACGGGCTGGGAAATGGTGCTGGGTGCCGTTGGTGGAAGTGCGGGGGCGATCGGCGGTTTGGTTTTGGGTTATGCTTCGCCTATTGGCCCGGAAATTGCCAGTTTTCTGAATGAAGGTTTGCAGCAATTAATTCCTAATATGACTTTCGCTGTCGGGCCGGAAGTGCTGCTGTTTGGATTTGCGGGATTGGGAACTGCGATCGGTTTGACTGATGCGGGGAGTTTTCGCCAGCAAAAACAGTATTGGCTGTCTGGATTGATGGGAGCTCAGGGTTATTTGTTGGCGGGTTTGTGCTGGATGGAAGCAACAGCTTCTAGTGGTGTGCAGGGGGTTATTTTGGGAGCTTTTGCGATCGCCTCTATGACTGTGGGAATGGGTTTGCGGAGCCATCAATTAGTTCACGCTTTGGTAGTGGCTGTTTTCTCTACGGGAATGTTTCTGTTTCTGAATGCGTGGAACATTTTTCCGGGGAGTTTCTTTGGGATTTTGTCACTGTCTAACGTTACCTTCGGCTGGCTGCAAGTTTGGGGCTCAATTGTGTTTTTTGGTTTGTTGGGAAGTGCGATCGGGCTTTGTTTGGGAGTTAGTCATTATTTAGTTGTGCCGGTGCTCAGGTGGTTGGGATGGAAGTAATGGTTATGATTGTTTTGCGTAATATCAATTCCAATGCCACCGGATTTGGTATAATAATCTAAGCTTCAAAAGGAGTCACAAGAATGGCTGAAATCAAAATCATCTGTGAACGCCCAGACTCAATCCTGCGTTTCGTCACAGATGCGATTACTAAAGAGTTACAATTACTCGCCGATGGAATTAGAGTCACTGAGGAGAGATTGAGAGAGTTTGAAACTCAATATCAATTTTCCACTCAAGAGTTTTTAAGCAAGTTTAGCAATGATGAATTACATCATAGTCCCGACTTTGATGAGTGGATTGGTGAATCTAGGATGCTGAAGAGATTGCAAGATAATGCTAAGGAATTAAACAGTATTGAATTTTTTGTAACGCCGCAGTCCCGGCGGTATGGCACTATAGCCACAATCACCGCCGATTTAGCCACAGCTCAATTAGTGAGTGAAATGAGGGAGGCATAGTTTGTTCATTGAGGAGTATTTTGAGCAAATTCGGGAGGCTATTGCTGCTTGTACAGCAGTTGAGTCTTTTCAACTGACAGAAGCCAAACGTGATAGTTATACCGGGTTTTTGCGGGGGAGGGTTTACTTTCCAGATGGCTCATTACTTCATCTGCGCGAGTTTGTCTATGTAATTACAGAAGTTGAGCGGGATATGTATTCATATCACTATGTTAATTCGTCGGAAAATCTAATTTTTCGTTATGATAATGCTGACCATAAACCTAAGTTGAATTTACCTAATTTACCTCACCATAAGCATGAAGAGAGTGAAGAAAATATTGTGGCCTCTTCCGCACCCACGTTAGCTGAAGTGTTACATGAAATCAACAGGTTATTGTTGTAATATGTTCATAAATACCAAAGAAACCGGGTTTTTGCGGAGTCTACGGACGGTAACCAAGTATTTTCATGAAAACCCGGTTTATAGACTCTTATGCTAATCAAGTCGCTGTCAATTAAACCCGTCTCCAGATTATCAATAATTTGTGCGATCGCGATCGCCCTTGTCCTCAGCAGCCCCAATCTAGCCAAAGCCGAATCGCGAGAACAAGCCGTCGATCGATTGACTGATTTCTTATTCTACAGGGTTAATCCTCAGTTAAACAATCGCAAACTCCATGGGGGCGATCGCGAATATAGCAATCAATGGCGGAGATTGCGCGAAGCGATCGATCCGCGAGTTAAGTCGGTACAAGAAGTCTGTTTTATGCCAGCCCCAGAAGAGACAGGATGGGAATTCACGACAATTAACGGCGAAACCTACGAGCAAACCTACGATTTACTTGCAGATACAATTTTTTACAGCCGCCATCCTCAACGAACCGGACAGCCCATTCCCAAAAGCGATCGGATCGGCATTAGTGAATGGTCAGCAATTCGACGCGAAATGTATATTTCCAATTGTGGATTGTGAGACTCGATCGCCTTACGCCGCAAGCAGCATTGATTGTAAAAAGAAAGGTTTTAAACCGATGAGTATGAAAAATTGGATATGCGATCGCACTCTTGTTACAACCAGAATTATTGCAGCCTTGATGGGACTAATCGCCATTGGATCTACAAGTTTGGCCGATGCTGCCACACAGCAACAACTTCCCAGCCTAAATAGTGCAAACATCGATACAACAACTAAAAAAAATCACCTGAATCATCCAGAAGAAAATTCAACTATCGAGGCTTTGAATAAAAAAGTTCTAGTCAGCCTTGAAACTTCTGTAAATGCCCCCAAAAAAATCCCTCTTCAACAAGGTATGCCATACAAAGAGGCGCGTCAAATCCTGATTAAACAAGGGTGGCAGCCAAGCTTACAAAGTCAACCTAACCTCAGAGATCGTTCGGTTAAAGAGCTATTTGATTTAGGATATAAAGAGATTAAGGATTGTTCGGGTACAGGAGAAGGGCCTTGTCGTTTTGAGTTTATCAATCAACAAGGAGAACTGCTAGTTATAGTCGCTACAACAAGAGGTTCTGAAAATACAAAACGTTTTGTGAGGAATTGGTGGATTGAGAAAAAGACAGATAGCAATCAACAAAAATCGTCATCAAACATAATTCAAGAAGGTCGTTATTGGTTGGGAGGTTCGGCTCAGGGTTTAGAGGTAAAGGGAAAACAATATCGATATTATGATGAGTCTAATATCGACCGACCGTGGCAACCTCTATCTGAGTTACAATATATCACAAAAGGCGTTGTGTTTGATGGAAAAAGTTATTGGTGTTTATCTACTCTCGCACCTAAAACCGGAGGAATTTCTTGTTCTAAAGATGGATGGAAATAAAAGATTTATTGGCAGCTATATCTGGGATATTGATAATTTTTATTGGGTTTAATCGTGCTAACTAAATCACTTTCACTTAAGTCAAAATCGAAGTTTTTAGGGTTGTGTGCGTTAGCTATAGCCCTTGTACTCGCTGGTTCCAATCTAGACATTGCTACAGCGCGCGATTATGAATCACGCACTCAAGCTGTGGATAGGTTTACGGATTGGTTTTTTTATAGAGTGAATCCTCAATTAGGAGGTCGCAAATTGCGTTCTGACGATTCTTCGGCCTACATCCGCGAATGGAATGCTATTCGTAGTACAGTCGATCGAGAAATGATTACTACACAAGGAGATTGCGTCGGTGATGCTTTCTGGGACTTCGATTATCGTTATCATGGGCGATCGCTAGATCGGATTGCAGATACAATTTGGGATATCCGCGATCCATCGGGTGACAAAACTCGTGCAGATGTTTCTAAACAAGAATGGCAGAAGCTTCGTAATTCAATAATTAGAGAACATTTTTGCTATTAAGTTGCCATATTTCTCAACCCAATTTAAAGAATAAAGAACAACAGCGCTTTTAGTTACAAATATTGTTAAAATGTAAAATAGGCAACCTCGATTGTAGATCGTTTAGTCGAAAGGCAACGGCAACATTCTATAGCAAAACAAAAGGATAAAAAATGGGCCGACTTACCGCAACAATAACCGTCACCAACGAAGTAGACAAGATGCTAGCAGAAAGAGGATTTATCGCCACAGAGCAAATACGATCGGTCACCATCGATAACGTCCTAGTAGATAAAAAAGCAACTCGACTCTGTTTACCAGCAGATATTATCAGTCAGTTAGGTTTAACTTTAGTTGGTGAAATCCAAGGAAATACAGCAATAGGAACTCGACCATTTCGTCTGTTCAAAGATGTCAGTCTTGCCGTAGCTGAACGGGAAGGCAGGTATGATTGTGTAGAAATTCCCGCAGGAGAAGAACCTTTACTCGGCTTAATTCCCCTCGAAGATTTGGGTTTAGAACCGGACTTTAAAAATCAGCGGTTGATTGTTTTGCCGGCGGAGGGAATGCAAAGCTATATTCGGGTGTAAAATCTAAATTATTAACGTTAAATGCTGGCTATACCTACATGAGAGCTTACTTGTCTCTGATTCATTGTTTAAAATCCCGATCGCAAAATTTGATAGTTTTTTGTTATTATGGGAAATAGTAGTTGACTCAAATAGGTGACTCAACGTAATGAACATATCCTTAACTCCCGAACTAGAGCAGTTTGTTCAGTCAACAGTCAACAACGGTAGATACTCATCAGCTTCTGAAGTGGTATGGGCTGCGTTACGATTGCTAGAACAACGAGAAATGGAACGCTTGGTGCGTTTAGAGGAACTCCGCAAGGAAATAATGATTGGAATTGAAGCTTCCGATCGCGGAGAGGTTTTTGATGGTGAAGAAGTGTTAAGAGAACTGCGTGAGGAGATTCAGCAAGCCGATGAGGGTGAAAAATGAGTCGATACACTTTGAGTGCCCCCGCCAAGCAAGATTTAAGGGAACTCACGAACTATCTGTTGCAGTTTAGCGCCAATGCAGCCAACCATTTTCTTAATGTTTTTCAGGAAAAATTTCGTTTATTAGCAGATTTTCCAGAAATGGGGCGCAGTCGTGAGGAATTAGCACCGTCTCTACGCAGTTTCCCTGTAGATAAATATGTAATTTTTTACCGCGTTATTAAAAATGGTATCCAAATTGAAAGGGTGTTGAGTGGTTATAGAGACTTTGAGGATGTTTTTGTAGAAGACAGATAATATTATATTTTTGCACTAAAATGTCAGTCACTACTCATCAATTAATTCAGTGGAAACAACAAGGGCGGTCAATTGTTGCCCTGACAGCTTATGATTATGCGATCGCCCAACTCATCGATCGAGCAGGCGTAGATATCATCCTAGTCGGCGATTCTCTGGCAATGCCCATATTGGGCTACGAGACAACACTGCCCCTCACTCTCGATGAAATGCTGCACCACGCTAAAGCAGTGCGTCGCGGTGTTAAACAAGCATTAATTGTTGTCGATTTGCCGTTTTTAACCTATCAAGAAAGTCCCCAGCAAGCCATGCAATCGGCGGGGAGAGTTTTGAAAGAAACCGGCGCTCAAGCTGTAAAATTAGAAGGTGGATATCCAGCAATGGCCGCCACAGTTTCGCAGCTAACATCCGCCGGAATTCCAGTGATGGGACACGTCGGTTTAACTCCGCAGTCGGTACACCAACTCGGCTACAAAAAACAAGGAAAAACTGTTGAAGCTGCCGATCGCATCATAGCAGAGTCGATCGCGCTTCAAGAAGCCGGTGCCTTTGCGATCGTCTTAGAACACATTCCCGCAGACTTAGCCGCTCAAATTACCCAAAAATTAACTATTCCCACCATTGGTATCGGCGCAGGGCCGCACTGCGACGGTCAAGTTTTAGTTACTTCCGATTTGCTGGGACTTTCTGAAAAACAGCCGCCTTTTGCGAAAGCTTACGCGAATTTGCGAGAAACAATTACCCAAGCTGTGAAAGATTATTCCCTTGAAGTTAGAGAAGGCAAATTTCCCGAATAGGTTCGTAGTGAGCGCTTGAACCCTTAAAAATGAGGACTAAAATCCTCACTACAAACCTAATTTACACTTTCGGCTGACCCTCTTCCTCTTTATCCTTCTCAACAGCTTCATCCTCAGATTGACCAACCCCTTCCTTAAAACTCCGCAGCGTTTTACCCAAAGCATTTCCTAACTCAGGAATCTTCTTGGGGCCGAAAATTAGAATAGCGACTACCGCAATAATGCCCATTTCGGGCAATCCCAGACCAAACATACACTCATCTCCTGTAAAACTTGCTCGATCGTAAGTCAATCTACTGATATTGTTAAAGTATCTACGTTTTTTCCTGCATCCTGCAAGAGTAGAATCAAGTTTTATTAAGCTATCCCCCGATAAATAGGAATGTTAGAAATATCCCAGCCTTCTCTGCGCGAACAACAGCACCATCTCATCCGCGATTTAGCAGACCGGATGGAAGCAGTATGGCACCGCTATCTCGACCTCGAACCCTACCACCTGCCCGCTGAGTTGGGATACGTAGAAGGGCGCTTGGAAGGAGAAAAACTGATCATTGAAAACCGCTGCTATCAAACGCCCCAGTTCCGCAAAATACACCTCGAACTCGCTAAAGTCGGGCCGGTACTTGACATACTGCACTGCGTGATGTTTCCCAGACCGAATTATGCTTTGCCGATGTTCGGTACGGATATAGTAGCAGGCAAAGGCCAAGTTAGCGCCGCGATCGCAGACCTTTCTCCCCTCAATCCCGATCGAACTTTGTCGGAAACCTACCGAACCCAACTGGAAAGTTTGCAGATAGACCAATTTTCTTGTCCCCGCCAAATTCCCGAATGGGGGGATATTTTCTCAGAATTTTGTCTGTTTGTGCGGCCAGAGTCTCTCGAAGAAGAAACTCGGTTTCTGGATATTGTTCAATCCTACGTTGAAATTCACTGCCAACAGGCAGTCGCTTGCGAACCAGTCTCTGCCGCAGAAGGATCGAAAATTCTAGACGCTCAAATTTACTACTGCACCCAGCAGCAGCAAAACGACAAAACCCGCCGCGTACTCGAAAAAGCTTTCGGTCAAGATTGGGCAGAACATTACATGACCGAGGTGCTTTTTGATATCCCTAAATAGCTGAAATTGGTTTACAATACTTCATAGTGGGTGGAAAAAACTTAATCAGGAAATCACCTACTTTATAAGTAATGGTAAAGGAATCACGGGTTAAGGATAAATCATTTTTAAAACCCCCAGGGCGAGGAGTCATCGGTTTAGCGATCGCCGCCACTGTAATTACCACAGGAGTCGGTTTTTGGCAAGTATCTCAAATTAGAAAAGCCGAAGAGTTAAAGGCGGCGGCTGCAACGGCGGCTGCAACTTCCGTCGCCACCCGCAACAGCGTTACCGCTTTGGGTAGGTTGACTCCCCAGGGGGAAGTTATCAAATTGTCGGCCCCTTCGGCGTCGGAGGGAGCAAGAATTGAACAGTTGCAGGTGGAAGAGGGCGATCGAGTCAGTCAAGGACAAATCATAGCAGTTCTCGATACGCGCGATCGGCTCCAAGCAATCCTCCAACAAGCCGACAAAGAAGTCAAAGTCAAACAAGCAGAATTAGCGAAAATTCAAGCAGGCGCAAAAACAGGCGTTGTCGGCGCCGGGAAAGCAGAAGTTGCCAAGTTTGAAGCACAAGTGCAAAGAGAAACCGAAGCCGAAGCCGCCAATGTCGCCCGCTTAGAAGCTCAACTGCGAAGAGAAACCGAAGCCGAACAAGCTAACGTCGCCAAATTCGAGGCCGCGCTGCAAAGAGAAACCGAAGCGGAACAAGCTAATCTTGCTAAATTTGAGGCACAACTCCAAAGAGAAACAGAGGTGCAGCAAGCCAAATTGGCTAGGTTAGAAGCTCAATTGCGGGGCGAAATTGCCTCTCAAAACGCTACAGTCGATCGGCTAAAAGCCGAATTAACCAACGCCGAAGCCGAGGAAAAACGCAATAAAGAACTCTCCGAAACAGGCGCAATTTCTGCTTCCGCCTACGACACCAAACGCTTAGCAGTAGAGACGGCTCGCCAGAGAGTCAAAGAAGCGCAAGCTATATTAGAAAAAACCGTGCAAACACTGCAAGAGCAAATAGTCGAAACGAAAGCAACAATCAAACAAACAGTAGAAACAGGCCAGCAGGAAATCAATCAATCGCGAGCCAATCTCAAACGCAAATTAGAAACTGGTAGGCAGGAAATTAACCAAGCCAGAGCCACCTTAAATCAAAAGATAGAAACAGGTAGAGAACAAATTAATCAAGCCGAAGCAATACTCAAACAAAAAGCAGAAACTGGCCAAGAAGAAATCAATCAAGCCAAAGCAAATCTAGACCAAATTGCCGAAGTACGTCCCGAAGATGTGCAAGCAGCCCAAGCCGCCGTAGAAAGTGCGATCGCCGCCAAACAAAAAGCTCAAGTAGACTTAAACTTAAGTTACATCAAAGCACCCGTATCCGGCTACATTCTCAAAGTTCACAGCCGACAAGGAGAACGCGTCAACACCCAAGACGGCATCGTAGAACTAGGCGGCACCGACCAAATGTACGCCGTAGCAGAAGTTTATGAAACCGACATCGCCAAAGTGCGAAACGGCCAGCGCGCAGCAGTCACCAGCCCCGTTTTGGCAGGCACTTTGGCAGGAACAGTCGCTCGCATCGGCAAACAAATCGGCAAAAAAGATGTCCTGAATACCGACCCCGCCGCCGACACTGATGCTAGAGTTATCGAAGTAAGAATTCGCCTCGATCCCGAGTCGAGCAAAAAAGTTGCAACCTTAACAAACTTGCAGGTTGAAGTTAAAATAGATATCTAAATTTTACGTTGACCAAACTTACGCATGGGCACTCAAGAAACCGGGTTTTTTACCGAGATTAAGGGTGTGAATCAAATATAAGGGTAAAAAACCCGGTTTCTCAACACCCGTGCTTAAATCCTAAAATTATTCAATCCAAAATCCCCAATCTAAAATCTAAAATCTAAAATCTAAAATTGATTGACTCTTATGGCAAAAATACCGCTAGCTTGGGCACAGTTAACTCGCGAAAAAATGCGCTTAGTAATCGCGCTAGCCGGCATTGGATTTGCCGACTTGCTGATGTTTATCCAGTTTGGATTTAGAGATGCGCTGTTTGAAAGTTCCATCAGCTTTCACTCGCAATTAAAAGGAGATATTTTTATCACCAGCACCCAGTCAACGGCTTTAATAGCCATGAAAAGTTTTCCCCAACGGCGTTTGTATCAAGCTTTGAGTTTTAACGGCGTTACCGGAATCAGCCCGGTATATCTAGGCTTTGGTTTGTGGAAAAATCCCGCACCAGACAAAAACAATACCCGCCAACTGATGATAATCGGTTTTGACCCCAATCGTCCCATCTTTGATCTGCCGGAAGTTAAGGATAATTTGGACAAAATCAAAATTTCAGATGTCGTTTTATTCGATCGAGCTTCCCGCCCGGAGTTTGGGCCAGTAGCAGACTATTTCAACCAGGGAAAGCCTGTGGAAACTGAAATAGACAACCGCCGCGTTACTGTAGAGGGGTTATTTACTCTAGGAGCATCTTTCGGTGCTGATGGCAATATTATTACCAGCGATTTGAACTTTCTGCGGATTTTTAACAGTAGAAGAACTAGAGGCTTAATTGATGTCGGAATTGTTCACTTGCAGCCGGGAACTGATGTCAAGGCGGTTATTGAAAAAATGAGGGCAACTTTACCACAAGACGTGACTATTGCTTCTAAAGAAGAGTTTGTAGCTTTTGAGAGAAAATATTGGGAGGAAAGCACGGCGATCGGATTTATTTTCACTCTCGGCGCGGCTATGGGATTTATTGTCGGCATCGTGATTGTCTATCAAATTCTCTATACTGATGTTACTGACCATTTGCCAGAATACGCTACTTTGAAGGCGATGGGATATAAAGACAGTTACTTTTTGAGTGTGGTTTTTCAAGAGGCTTTAATTTTGGCAATCCTGGGCTATTTGCCCGGACTTGGGATTTCTGTGGTGCTGTACAATTTAGCGAGAACTGCTACGAGTTTGCCGATGTACATGACTTTGGGGAAAGTTGTAACTGTGTTTGTCATGACAACAGTCATGTGTTTTGTATCGGGGGCGATCGCGGTTAGGAAGTTGCAGGCGGCAGATCCGGCGGATATTTTTTAAGGAAGGAAGGCACGACACGGATTCTGACACGGATACACGGATTAAAGAATGAGGAATTATGAAATAAAAAAACACTCATAACTCATAACTAATAACTAATAACTAATAACTAATAACTAATAACCATGAACACTCTACCAGTTGTCTCAATTAAAAATCTAAACCATTCTTTCGGCGAAGGTCAACTTCGCAAACAGACATTATTTGACATCAACCTAGAAATTTATCCGGGCGAAATCGTGCTAATGACGGGGCCTTCGGGGTCTGGTAAAACAACATTGTTAACCTTGATTGGAGCTTTGCGATCTATCCAAGAAGGTAGTCTGAAAATTCTCGACCAAGAATTGCGGGGAACGCCGAAAAATAAATTAGTACAAGTCCGTCGCGACATCGGTTATATTTTCCAAGCTCATAATTTGCTGAAATGCTTGAGTGCTAGGCAAAATGTGCAAATGTCCCTCGACCTACACAACCATCTTTCTAACAAAGAAACTAATGATAAAATAGAAGGGATTCTGGAAGCTGTGGGGTTGGGAGACAGAATAGATTATTACCCAAGCAGTCTTTCGGGCGGCCAAAAACAAAGAGTTGCGATCGCCCGCGCATTAGTCAGCCAGCCGAAATTAGTATTAGCAGACGAACCCACAGCAGCACTAGACAGTAAATCAGGTCGAGATGTGGTAGAAATCATGCGAGGTTTAGCCAAAGAACAGCACAGCACTATTTTGCTTGTCACCCATGACAACCGCATTTTAGACATAGCCGATCGCATTATTCACATGGAAGACGGCTACCTCGCACAAGATACATCAACAGCGGCTGCCACAGGCGTTCTTTCGGGAAAATAATATTAATCCACCTCAACTTATTTCCGAGAACCGGGACGCTTTCCTCCTACCTTGGCAGGACTTTTTGTTGCACCTTTGGCTGGAGTTTTAGAACTACTTTTGCCGTTTTTTTGGCCTTTCGCTCCTGTCAACTGGCTCTCAAGGTCATTTGCAGGTCGGCCCGCAGGCGTTCTCGTAGTCCTAAAGGTAACATTCACCCCTTCATTCGACTGTTCCAGCACCAACATCGGCGTCGGCTTGGCTTTTTGATCCCACTCAATATGAACGATGCGACCTTGAATTGTCGGCTGCCAACTGTCGTGGTCGTCTGAAGGACTCAGATAAGTTTCCAAACAGTCAATAATTTGATTAATTGTCGCTGATGTAGCCTGAGTCGGCAGTTTCATCAGCTTAATTTGAATCCGAAACAGCACTCGTTTTTCTATTTTTACCGCCGGATCGCCAGTTTCGTATTCGATATCAAACATCGAATCCACTTGCCTGCCACTGCCGGCATTCCCGTTTTTATCTCCCACTGCAGCCTGAGTCGGACGCAGGGCAATACTAATTTTCTCTTTGACTTTTACCTTAATCTGATTCACAATGGCAAAGTGAAAGACTTCTTCCGCCATTCGCATTCTCAGGTAGTCTAAATTAAAGTCTCGCGAGTGGATAAGGTCGGGATTCTTTTCCATCTTTGACATGGTTTCCAGAGCCATTTTGTATTTTTTCTGGAGTTCTCGATTTCTAAACTCCTCAAACTTGAGCTTTTTGCTCAAATCGTCGAGTTTTAGCTTGGTAAACACAGCTAAACCGATAAGCAATAACAACAGTAATCCCGACGCTCCCATGAAGAGTTGGTCTGAGGACGGATCTCCGGGTTTAGCCTGTTTAGGTTTGGGAGAGGCTACTGCCAACCTTGGTTCTACAAGGATTATTTGGGTTGACATGGGCTTTTAAAGGGTAAAATTTGACGCTATATTTATACAGGACTCCAGAGTAGAGCTGGTAGTGCAACTGGATCAACCAACATTGACATCATTCCACCATCATCTTGGTACAACTGGATTTCTGCAACTGGAACACGCACCCTCTAATTAATACTTTATCTTTAACTGCAAGCAGGTTTCCGAAATATCGGAAAATCGTGCGCTGGTACTGGCCAATAGAAATGGTGAATTGTCTGTAAGATATTATACCAATACAGCTAAAAAAAATGTTGGTTCGGGGGTCTCCTTTTCTAGAAAAATAAAAAGAAATACACATAAATTAATACTAACTCTGGAAGCGAGCTGCGGAAAACATCAAGCAGAACAGTCGATCGCCCGGACGATCGAGGGGCGGACATTGAAGAGTGCTAATTCCTACTGTTGGCTCACTCCCCCCGTGCAAGCCCACCGGGCGGCTTGCTGTGAGAGTCGAGCTCTCTTTGCGATCGAACAACGTCTCCTTAGCTAAGATTACAGCTAATACCACCAATATTCGATCGTGACCTACGAACCCCTGCACCACAAATATCGCCCTCAGACATTTGCCGAATTAGTCGGTCAAGAGGCGATCGCCCAAACCCTCACCAGCGCCATCCTACAAGAGCGCATAGCACCAGCATATCTATTCACCGGCCCCAGAGGCACCGGTAAAACCTCCAGTGCCCGAATTTTCGCCAAATCCCTCAACTGTATTTCTACGGTAGCCCCCACCCCCACACCCTGTGGCAAATGCAACGTTTGCCAAGAAATTGCCCGAGGTTCGACACTAGATGTCATCGAAATTGACGCCGCCAGCAACACCGGAGTAGATAACATTCGGGATTTGATTGAACGAGCTCAATTTTCGCCCGTACAGTGCCGCTATAAAGTATATGTAATCGACGAAGTTCATATGCTCAGTACCCAGGCATTTAATGCCTTATTGAAAACATTAGAAGAACCGCCAGATCGCGTTGTATTCGTCCTCGCCACAACCGACCCACAAAGAGTATTACCAACTATTATTTCTCGTTGCCAAAAGTTCGACTTCCGCCGCATACCACTCGAAGCAATGATTGCTCACTTGCACAAAATTGCCCAATTAGAAAACATCAATATTGCCAGTGATGCAGTACAAATGGTTGCTCAAATCGCCCAAGGAGGTCTGCGAGATGCCGAAAGTTTGCTCGACCAACTGAGCTTATTTCCCGGTCAAGTAACAGTCGAAAAAGTTTGGGATTTAGTCGGTGCGGTTCCCGAAAATGATTTAATGGATTTGCTGCAAGCTATTGATACAGATAACGCTACAGCATTAATAGACATGACTCGTCACCTAATGGATCGCGGTCGGGAACCGCTAATCGTGCTGCAAAGTCTCGCGAGCTTTTACCGAGATTTGCTAATAGCCAAAGCTGCCCCGAAACGGTCAGATTTAGTAGCTTTAACATCGGCCACTTGGGAAAAACTGGGGGATTTTGCCCGCAATTGGGATGCCGAGTTGATTTTGGCCGGTCAGAAACATTTGCAAACCCACGAAGTGCAAATTAAAAACACCACTCAGCCGCGTTTGTGGCTGGAAGTAACGCTGTTGGGATTATTGCCATCAGCAATTAGAACTCAGCAGCAACCAACAGCCGAACCAGCGAAAAATGTTGCTCAACCACCACAAAATTACCCCCCCCAACCAAGGGCGGGCACGGGGGCACCGCCCCTACAATCGGGAGGAAGTCAAACATCTAATATTGAACAATCTTCTGTTCCCAATTCGCAAAATCCTCCGCCGCAGTCGCCGCCTGTGGCTAATCGAATAGAAAACACACCTCCTGCAGCGATTCCTGCACCTGCACCAACTGCGGAAACGAATCAAACAAATTATTCCCCGGCTAATTCAGGCGATGAAATCGATTTAAATCGAGTGTGGGAACAGGTACTTGACCGCGTGCGGCCCCATGGAACTCAATCGCTGCTTCGTCAACATGGACAGCTAGTAATTTTTAGCAATGATACTGCTTATGTTAAGATTAGTTCGCAGCCGTTGCTCAATATGGTTAAAGACAAAGTAGCTAATATTGCAGAAGCTTTTTTGCAAATTTTTAACCGTCGAGTAACAGTAAAGGTGGGCTTGACAAATCCCGCTGAAACTAATAGTTCCCGCACCAAGAATTTGCCAACTTCTAACGGACGTGGTGGCGAAAATGCCAGCAATTCTCATCCTGCGGATGATGCGGGCCAACAGGTGCAGAAGTCGGCGGCTTCTGAGATTACAGATGATTTTTTGGGGAAGGGTAGAGAAGAACAAAAACACCCGCCTGCGACTGAAAATACCGCTGTTAATGTGCCGGCAATTTCCGAATCGCGATCGCCCACAAACGGTTCTACAGACTCTCAAACTGACTTTAACGCTCAGGCTATAGCGGTGCGTGATGACGCGCGAGATGTCGCGAATAGGGCTAGGCAATGGGCTGATATGTTTGACGGGCAAGTAGTCGATTTGTCGGATGACTTGGAGATTTGGGAGTCGGAAACTTTTAGATTGGAATCTGAACCTGATTTTTCCGAGTTATCTTCTGAGTTAGGTGAGGATGATTTTATTGATTGGTAAATGAGAATTGGGCATTGGGCATTGGCTTGATATGATATCAATTTCGGTTGCACTCTTGGAAATGATAGAGGAGACGGCAGTGCCATCTCCCTACAATGTTATTTTGGGTAGGGAGACGGCACTGCCGTCTCCTAATTTCGGCTACTAATAATTTCGATGCAACCGGAAACGATATGATATGTTGTACCATGCTCAAGAACAGGCTTTCCGGCCTGTTCCACAAAGAGTGAATTTTCTTGTGGGGAGTATGGGTTGGGCAGGAGATCCCGCCCTAAAAGACTTATTGACAATGTGAAAACTTTTAAGCCGATTCCGGTTTTGGTAGCGAAGACGGAAGTACCAATAACTCAGCAGTCGATCGCTTCTCGACCATTTCCTTAGTAATCGTACACCGGGCAACATCCTTGCGCGACGGCAACTCGTACATCACATCCAACATCAATTCTTCGACAATTCCCCGCAGCGCCCGTGCTCCAGTTTTGCGGCGGTATGCTTCCTGGGCGATCGCCCGAATCGCCTCTGGCTTAAAGTCCAACTGCACATTATCCATCTTCAGCAGCTTTTGATACTGCTTAACCAAAGCATTTCGGGGTTCCGTCAAAATCGCCATCAGCGTTTCCTCATCCAGCGGTTCTAACACCGCCGCCACCGGCACCCGCCCGATAAACTCAGGAATCATCCCAAACTTCACCAAATCATCCGGTTCCAGTTGCTTGAGTACATCAGCAGCCCGCTTTTCCTTCGGCTGAGCTTCTCCGGGCTGAATAAAGCCCATTGACTTTTTGCCCGTTCTCTGCTCTATCACTTTCTCCAGACCGACAAAAGCACCACCGCAGATAAACATGATATTGCTGGTATCAATTTGGATGCAGTCTTGGTAGGGATGCTTGCGCCCGCCTTGGGGAGGTACATTGGCGATCGTCCCCTCCAGCATTTTCAGCAGCGCCTGCTGCACGCCTTCCCCAGAAACATCCCGCGTAATCGAAGGATTTTCGCTCTTGCGGGCTATTTTGTCAATTTCATCAATATAAATAATTCCGCGCTGCGCCTCTTCCACGTCCATATCTGCCACTTGCAGCAGCCGCAGCAAAATATTTTCCACATCTTCCCCGACATAGCCCGCTTCCGTCAGCGTCGTCGCGTCAGCCACCGCAAACGGCACGTCTAGCATATCTGCCAAAGTCTGAGCCAGCAGAGTTTTGCCGCAACCAGTCGGCCCGATTAACAAAATATTCGATTTTTGCAGTTCTACTTCTTCCGGCGGGTGCTTGCCGCTATTTTTGGCATGGATAAAGCTGAGGCGCTTGTAGTGGTTGTAAACTGCCACCGAGAGCACCTTTTTCGCCTCATCTTGCCCGATCGCATTTTCGTCGAGATAATTTTTAATTTCCCTCGGCTTGGGAATTTGGCTCAGCGACATACTTTTGCCCGATGTAGCGCGGCGCTTTTGCGTCGTTTCCTGCTTCGGGGGCACCGCTGCTGCGGGTACTGCACTCGAATCAAACAACTCCTCATCTAAAATTTCATTGCACAAGTCTACGCATTCGTCGCAGATATACACCCCTGGCCCTGCGATCAACTTGCGTACTTGCTCTTGAGACTTGCCACAAAACGAACATTTTAGATGGGAGTCGTACTTAGACATAACAGCCTCTTAATTCAGTGCAGTGACATTCTCTCCCGCCGTCGGAAGGTTTTCCTTAGCGATAACTCGATCGACCAAACCGTAATTTTTGGCTTCCTCGGCTGACATAAAAAAGTCGCGCTCTGTATCCGCCTCTAATTTGTCGATCGGTTGACCCGTGTGGTGCGCTAGCAGTTGATTCAGCTTACGCTTATGATAAAGGATTTCTTTGGCTTGAATCTCAATATCAACTGCTTGACCTTGAGCACCTCCAAGCGGCTGGTGAATCATAATCCGGGAACTCGGAAGAGACATCCGCTTACCGTGAGCTCCTGCTGTCAGCAGAAATGCGCCCATACTCGCTGCCAAACCGTAACAAATCGTCACCACATCCGGGCGGATTTGCTGCATTGTGTCATAAATTGCCATGCCGGCCGTCACCGAGCCACCGGGGGAATTAATGTACATTTGGACATCTTTTTCTGGGTCTTCGGCATCTAGATACAATAGCTGAGCCACTATTGAGTCAGCAACTTCGTCGGTTACGGGAGTTCCTAAAAACACAATTCGCTCCCGCAGCAAGCGCGAGTAAATGTCAAAAGCCCGCTCGCCCATCCCCGACTGTTCTAGCACCATCGGCACTACATTGCTGGGGCTGGAACTGACATCAAAATCGTTATAGCTTGTAATTAGGTAATTGGAAGATTGAGATACAACCATAAGACACCAGTCAAGGATTCTAGACAATTTGCTGCTGCTGATGAAAGCTTTAAATTAAGCCGCCAGCTTTTAACTATTATGCCTCTTCTGAACAGATATCGGGGGAATGGGGAATTGGGCATTGGCCAAACAGGGCATAGTCGAGCAAAAATCTTGTGACTATTTAACCCAAATTCAACAGTAGCTCGACATTAAACGTAAAATTCGATCGCACTTCAGATACCCCCGATCCCCGCCCTAGGCACACTCCAAGAGCCAATTAGTGTCCACTTAAGCTTTCAGCCTGCCAAGTCCACCAGTGGGCCCGCTAGTCCGCCAGGGAATCAATTCCACGGGGCTTATAGCTAAAGTCCTCACTATGAGGACTAATGAATTATTCAGTCCTCATAGCGAGGACTTGCGCTTTGAGGCAGGGGTTTAAACCCCTGCCCGACTGCGGGTTTAACGTGTTTGTTGACACGAAGAAGGGCTGGCGTGCGGTGTCCCTACTACTTTGATTCTGCGCCCTATTCTTCGCCTACGACTTCCACTTCAACGCTCGTGGCTGCTTCTGCTGAATCTTCAGCGTCCGATTCTTCTGATTCTTCTGCTGCTGCAGGAGTCAGTGAGCCTTCAGGTACGAGTTCGATTGTTCCTTTTTCTTCCAACCATTTCAGGGTTTTTTGTTTGAGCAAGTCTTCTGCTACAAATTCCTGCAACCTTTGGGGGTCAAAATCTCCTTTGGGAAACTGCTTTCTGATTTTTGCTACTTCTGCTTTTACTTCTGCTGGTTCAACAGATAAGGATTCCAGCTTGGCTACTTCTGCCAGAGCTAAATTCTGCTTGAGGCGCTCGATTGCTTCCGGGCGCGAGCGTTCCCGCATCGGCCCCATATTTTCTTCGGTAAACAGTTGGTTGATATCTATGCCGTAATTTTTCAATTGGAGGGCTTGTTGATTCAACAAATAATCGATTTCGCGATCGACCATTGTTTCGGGAATTTCCACTTCTATTAGCTGCACAAGTGCTGCTGATATAGCTTTTTCCTTATTAGCTGATGTCTGGTTTTCTTGGTCGGCTTTAAACCGAGTTTCCAGCGATTCGCGCAGTTCTGCTAAGGTTTCAAACTCGCTGACTTCTTGGGCGAAGTCGTCGTCCAACTCCGGCAATTCTTTTTCCTTAAGTTCTTTGAGGGTAATCGTAAAGACTGCTGGTTTTCCGGCTAATTCTTCACTGCTATACTCTTCGGGGAACTGTACAGAAACTTCTCTCGTTTCTCCTGGATTCATCCCGATCATGCCTTGGATAAAGCCCGGTACAAACTGATTTTCCGACAATTCTACTTGGAAGTCTTCTGCTTCGCCACCGGGAATTTCTGCGGGAGTTTCGCCTTCTGGTGCTTCCGCAAATCTACCGGAGAAATCAACCAAAGCCGTGTCTCCCAACTGAGCTGGCCGGCCTTCTACGGGGATTAAAGTAGCTTTGTCCGATCGATATTTTGCCAATACCTCATCTACCTGACCCTCATCATACTTAGCTTCTTCTGCTTGAAGCTGCAAACCTGTGTACTGACCCATTTTTACTTCGGGTTGTACATCAACCTTCGCCGAAAAAATCAGAGGCTGTTCTGGATCGAACTTCTCTAGTAATTCTTCAAACTCGGTGCGAAGTTCAAAACTGCCAATTGCCGCAATTTTTTCTTGTTCGAGGGCTTTTTGCAGGGAATCATTAATCAAATTTTCCAAAGCCGTCGCCTTCAAACGACTCTGGCCTAGGCGCTGTAGCAAAACTTGACGGGGAACTTTGCCTTTGCGGAACCCAGGAATACTAACCTCGCGAGCAAATTGTTTAATTACTTGCTCGTAAGCTTGTTTTGACTTTTCTGACGGTACTTCGATTTCCAGACCAATTTGGCTAGCTGGAAGTTTTTCCTGGGTTACTTTCATCGGCTTTTTTGATATTTAACAATAGTGTATTGACACTCCCTGTCCTTTAGGTCAGGGATTCTTAATTCAGCGACTGACCTTAAAATGTTGCGTCCTTTCGGCAATCCTCAAACTTTTTAACCGTAGAAATCCTACCAATTAACGAGCCTGATTCGCAGTCATCCCTCTTGGTCTATCTCCAAAAGCGTACTAGGATATTTACCTAGAGTTCGGGTATGCCCTACCCTACTTAACAAGACTAAATAGTTTGTTTCTCTGGTTAAAGGAACTGTGTTAAGCCCCTAGCTGTTTATAGAGTTTTCGCCGCTCTTTGTCCCCCGGTTTACGCGCCAAAGTGTGTCGTTAACTGTTTTTATGCACTAGGGCGCAGGAGTTTAACCTTGACTACTCTAGAATACTAGAAATTTCCTGACTTTTAGGAAGGGATTTAAGAAATTAAAGCCGTCCTAGAAGGACAGGGTTTTAGACCCAATTTCCTTGATAAAATACATACAAATCTGACTTTGCCTGCATTTTAATTTTGTACGCTTTGACTCGTAACGGCACAACTACAACACCTTTACCGGATGAGACTGTAAGTCATTGCCGGCTACTTTTTTGGCTCTTGCCAAATAGTTTGGGTTTGAGGATACTAGCTTTTGCTAGGAATGTGGAGGTTAAGTCCACTAATTGCCGATGCACCATAGCACATATCGCCCTGTGATGTCAATCTTGCCGGTCTCTGCGGCCAGTCAAAGTCAATGGATGCGCCTGCGAAAATGCAGATATATCGCAAAACTTAACCGGATGCGGATTGGGCGTGGGCGAGCGACAAAAGATGCTAAACTGGCATTGGGTACGATCGCACGGATCGATCGGGAAGTTCGATCGCCCTTTTAGGTTAACTGCACCATTGCTATCCTCTCATGCTCCTGATATCGCATAACATTAATTAAGTTTGATATTGAGAATTGCAGTTATTTAAATTTTTGATTTCGATCCTTTAGACTCTAATTTGTGGAGGAAACTAATTTGTCTCAATCCTATCGAGTTGCCATTTTAGGAGCTACCGGCGCAGTCGGGGCCGAGTTGCTAGAACTCTTGCACAGCCGGACTTTTCCGATTTCTCACTTGAAGCTGCTGGCTTCGGAACGTTCAGCAGGCACTACCTTGCCTTTTGGGGGCGAGATGCTGCAGGTGGAAGCAGTTTCGGCGCGATCTTTTGATAATGTAGATTTGGTGCTCGCCTCTGCCGGCGGCTCTACTTCTAAATTATGGGCTCCGCAAGCTGTGGCAGCCGGGGCAGTGGTAATTGACAATTCTAGCGCTTTCCGCATGGATGCGACGGTACCGCTAGTGGTTCCCGAAGTCAATCCCCAAGCGGCAGCAGCTCACCGAGGTATAATTGCAAATCCCAACTGCACGACTATTTTGATGGCGGTTGCCGTTTGGCCACTTCACAAAGTTAGGCCGATACAGCGCATCGTTGTAGCAACTTACCAGTCTGCCAGCGGGGCGGGGGCCAGGGCAATGGAGGAAATGAAAGCTCAAGCAAGAGCAATTTTGCAGGGAGAAACTCCCAAAACAGATATATTTCCCTACCCGTTAGCATTTAATTTGTTTCCGCACAACACCCCGATTAACGATTTGGGGTATTGTGAAGAAGAAATGAAAATGGTAAACGAAACTCGGAAGATATTTGGTACGGACGAGATTAAAATTACGGCAACTTGTGTGCGGGTTCCCGTACTGCGGGCTCATTCGGAAGCGATTAATCTAGAGTTTGCAGAGCCTTTTAGCGCGATCGAGGCCAGGGAAATCTTAAAGCAGGCAAGCGGGGTTAAGCTGGTAGAAGACTGGCAAGCTAATTATTTCCCGATGCCCGCAGAAGCCAGCGGTAAGGATGACGTGTTAGTCGGCAGGATTCGCCAAGATATTTCTCACCCCTGCGGGTTGGAAATGTGGCTGTCGGGCGATCAAATTCGCAAAGGGGCGGCTTTAAATGCGGTGCAGATAGCTGAGTTGCTGGTAGAAAAAAATTTGTTGCGAAGCCAAGTGGCGGCGGCTTCTAATTAGGGGAAGCCTCGCAACTTGAAAATTGAAATTGGGGATTTTAGATAAACCTTTCATCTGAAATCAAAAATTTAAAATCAAACATCAACAGTCTAAAATCGGAGAAAGTGTGGTAAAGTTTGGACGGGTTCTGACTGCAATGATTACGCCGTTTAAGGAAGACGGCAGCGTTAACTATGCGGTAGCAGAACAATTGGCAGTTCATTTAGCCGATCGCGGTACAGATAGCTTGGTAGTGTGCGGCACTACTGGCGAGTCTCCCACTATGACGTGGGATGAAGAGTACGAATTATTTCAGGTGGTACAAAAGGCGGTGGCCGGTAAGGCGTTGGTAATCGCCGGAGCAGGCTCGAATTCTACTTCAGAAGCAGTCGCAGCTACCCAAAAAGCAGCTAAACTAGGGTTAGACGGTTGTTTGCAGGTGGTTCCTTATTACAACAAACCCCCGCAAGAAGGTTTATATAATCATTTTCGGGCGATCGCGCAATCTGCTCCAGAATTGCCTATAATGTTATATAACATCCCCGGTCGCACTGGTCAGAATATGTTGCCGGAGACGGTGGCTCGATTGGCCCAAATTCCCAACATTGTGGCCGTAAAAGAAGCAAGTGGCAACTTGGATCAAGCAAGTCAAATTCGGTGCTTGACATCCCCTGAATTTGCCATCTATTCTGGAGATGATTCCCTAACTTTGCCAATGTTGGCGGTAGGAGGATCTGGTGTAGTTAGCGTAGCCAGCCATCTGGTAGGAGAACAACTGCAACAGATGATCAAAGCTTTCGAGGCCGGTCAAGTTCAAGTCGCTACCCAGATTCACTTGCAACTTTTTGACCTGTTTAAAGCTCTTTTTCTCACCACAAATCCCATTCCAGTCAAGACAGCTCTCAAGCTTCAAGGCTGGGATGTCGGCTCCACCCGTCCGCCCCTGTGCGATCCGCCCGTTGAGGTAACTCAAAAGTTAAAGGACGTACTGAGTCAGCTAGCAGCAGTATCAGCTAGCTAGACGAGCGAGAACGAGTTTTCAGACAACTGAATATTGGTTGTTATCAGTCATTAGTTCTGAGTTATCAGTCATTAGTAATTAAGTGTTAGTAAGTAGCTAACAGTCAAGCATTAAAGACTGAAGATAGAAGAATGAAGGCCAAAGACAACTGACTGTACGGGAGAGTAAAACCCGCCAGGGATTTTTCCATAAATATTTGGAAAAATATCGCCCTACCAACGAACCGTAGACGAAAGACGAAAGACGACAGACCATAGACCACAGACCAATAACAAAAATAACTAACAAAGGATACGCATGATCAAAAATACAACTGCATCTGCTCTAAAAGTTATTCCCCTCGGCGGGCTGCACGAAATCGGTAAAAACACTTGTGTGTTCGAGTACGGCGACGAAATCATTCTTTTAGATGCCGGTTTAGCGTTCCCGACAGATGGAATGCACGGGGTAAATATTGTCCTTCCCGACATGACTTACCTGCGGGAAAACAGCCACAAAATTAAAGGTATGATCGTGACTCACGGTCACGAAGACCACATAGGTGGTATCCCTTATCACCTCAAACAATTTGAAATTCCAGTCATCTACGGCCCGCGTTTGGCGATGGCTTTGCTAGCCGGAAAACTCGAAGAAGCCGGAGTGTCTCACCGCACTGAATTGAGAACGGTTAGACCCAGGGATACTGTCAGAATTGGCAAGAATTTCTTAGTCGAATACATCCGCAACACTCACTCGATGGCCGACAGTTTTACGGTGGCAATTCACACTCCCGTCGGAATTGTGATCCACACCGGAGACTTTAAAATTGACCACACTCCTGTAGACGGCGAGCATTTTGATTTGCAAAAGCTGGCGGAGTACGGCGAGAGAGGCGTGCTGTGCTTGATCAGCGATTCTACTAACTCGGAAGTTCCCGGTTTTACCGCTTCGGAAAGTTCTGTGGCGCCGAATTTAGACAGAATTATCGCTCAAGCACCGGGACGGATAATGCTGACGACTTTTGCTTCGTCGGTACACCGATTGCAAATTGTTTTGGACTTGGCTAAGAAAAACAATCGGTATGTCGGAGTGGTTGGCCGGTCGATGCTTAACGTCATCGCTCACTGCCGCAATCTTGGCTACATCAAATGCGAAGATAGTATTTTCAAACCGCTGAAAGAAATCCGCAATTTGGCAGAAGACAAGGTGCTGATTTTAACTACAGGTTCCCAAGGCGAACCGATGGCGGCGATGACTCGCATTGCTAACGGCGAACATCACGAACTGAAAATCAGAAAGGGCGATACTGTCATTTTCTCAGCTAATCCGATTCCGGGAAATACGATCGCAGTGGTAAACACGATCGATAAACTGATGATGCTAGGAGCACACGTGGTTTACGGCCGCGACAAAGGCATTCACGTTTCCGGCCACGGTTGTCAAGAAGACCAAAAGTTAATGATTAACATGACTCGTCCCAAGTTCTTCTTGCCGGTTCACGGGGAACACCGGATGCTGATCCAGCACTCCAAGACGGCTCAAAGCATGGGCATTCCCGCTAGCAATATGGTGGTTATTGATAACGGCGATGTCGTAGAATTGACCGAAAATTCGATACGAGTTGCTGGTCAAGTGCCTTCAGGAATTGAATTGGTAGATGCTTCTAGATCGGGCGTTGTCAAAGCTAGCGTCCTCAAGGAACGTCAGCAGTTGGCGGGAGATGGCGTTGTAACTGTAGCGGCGGCTTTGAATTGGGAAGGCAAATTAGTTGCTAAACCAGAAGTCCACTTGAAAGGTGTAGTGACATCAGCCGATCGCGCGGAGGTTATCAAATTAATCACTCAAACCATTGAAACAGTTTTGAGCGATCGTTGGTCAGAATTTGTAAAACCTGCCACTGCTGACTCACAAGTTGATGTTGACTGGGTAGGAGTGCAAACGCAAATAGAAAAAGCAATTCAGCGAGTGATGCGCCGGGAACTGCAAAGCAATCCGCTGTTGGTATTCCTGATGCAAATTCCTGAAGAAGCAGTGCGATCGGAAAAAGCAGCAGTATCTCCAGGTGCCCTGGAAGCACCTAAGCTATTATCCTCGCAATCATCGCCATCATCGCCGTCATCGCCATCATCCCCATCCTTGCCATCTCCTGCCAATCAGGTGACGGGCCGGCGCCGTCCCCGGACTGCTGCAAGGGCAGCTTCCTAGTAGGATAATTCTCGGACGCACTGCGAACAAAGAAAGGAGTTTTAGGTTTGGTAGTTGCGCTTGGGTACCCAAGCGCAACTACCAGCCTAGATATAAGAAATGAGAATTAAATAACTTCCACAAGATTGTGGGATGGCGTCCCGCCCGTCCTTTTTGGACGGGCGGGACGCCCATCCCACAATAACAATTAAAATTGTAAGTTATTTAATTCTCATTCCTTACCTAATCCGGGATTTGTAGGATTTTCTCGGTTAAGCTGTGGAGCATTTAAACCAGTAACGAGGCTAGTAGGGTGCGTCAGCTTATAACCCTTACGCTGAAACGGAAAACCTTAGATGCTGACGCACCTTACGCAAGCCCTTTAAATGCCGAACAGCTTAGCGAAGGAGTAGTTTTTAAACCGTAAATAAACACAAATGAACGCAGATAGATTTAAATAACTATCTGCGTTCACTTGCGTTTATTTGAAAATTAATCAGCCACCAGCAACAGCAGGAACAATGCTGACTTCATCGCCATCTTGGAGGGCTGTGTTTGAGCCATCCAAAAAGCGGATGTCTTCGCTGTTGACGTAGAAGTTGAGAAATCGGCGGGGTTCTCCCTTTTCGTCGCACAGGCTTTTTTTGATGCCGGGACAATTGGTTTCCAGCGATTCAATTAATTCGGAAATGTTATCGCCGGCGCATTCGATGGTGGCTTGATTGTTGGTAAATTTTTGCAGGGGGGTTGGAATTAAAACTTTGACGGTCATTTTTTTAGTCCTTAGTCAGTAGTCAGTAGTCAGTAGTCAGTAGTCAGTAGTCAGTAGTCAGTAGTCAGTAGTCAGTAGCTTAATAACTAATAACTAATGACTAATGACTGATGACTATTAATCAGTAGTCCTCAGTCAGTAGTCAACAGCTTAATAACTAATAACTAATGACTAATGACTGATGACTAATGACTATTTATTAAACCGAAACTTGTTGCCATTCTAGGCGTTCGAGCGTGCGGGCGCGTTCTAGGGCGCGCTCGAATGCTTCTAGTTTCGGTTCGAGGGTGATTGGTTCGCCGATGTAGCCTTGAACTGCTTCTTGCGTTTTCAAACCGTTGCCGGTGATGTAAACGACTGTGGTTTCATCGGGATTGATTTTACCTGCTTCTACGAGTTTCTTCAAGACTGCGATTGTGGTGCCGCCTGCGGTTTCAGTGAATATGCCTTCAGTTTCTGCTAGCAGTTTCATGCCTTCGATGATTTCGGTGTCGCTGACGGATTCAATGTTGCCGCCTGTTTTGCGGGCGATTTCCAAGGCGTACATACCGTCGGCTGGATTGCCGATCGCGATCGACTTAGCAATTGTATTCGGTTTCACCGGTTTGACGAAATCACGGCCTTCGCGGAAGGCTTGGGCGATGGGGGAACAGCCGTCAGCTTGGGCACCGCTGAATCTGACTTTCTTTTCGTCCACTAAACCGACTTCGATGAATTCATTAAAGCCTTTGTAAATCTTTGTGAACAAAGAGCCGGAGGCGAGGGGAGCGACGATGTGATCGGGCAATTGCCAGCCTAGCTGTTCGGCAACTTCGTAACCGAGGGTTTTTGAGCCTTCGGAATAGTAGGGACGCAAGTTGATATTGACAAATCCCCAGCCATGTGTATTGGCGACTTCGCAACAGAGACGGTTAACTTGATCGTAGTTGCCGTGAACTGCCATGACAGTTGGATTGTAAATCAGAGTGCCGAGGACTTTGCCTGCTTCTAAGTCGGAGGGGATGAAGACTACGCAGTCGAGTCCGGCGTGGGCGGCGATCGCAGCCGTAGAGTTAGCTAAATTGCCGGTGCTGGCACAGGATACCGTTGTGAAACCCAATTCTCTGGCTCTGCTGAGGGCGACTGACACCACTCTGTCTTTAAAGCTGAGAGTGGGCATATTGACGGCATCGTTTTTAATATAAAGATTTTTTAGACCGAGGCGGCGGGCCAAGCGGTGGGATTTTAATAGAGGAGTCATCCCCGTGCCGACATCGATGACGTTATCTGTAGCGACTGGTAAAAATGCGCGGTAGCGCCAGATCGAGTTGGGGCCGGCTTCGATGGTTTGGCGAGTGACGGTGCGGCGGATGGCGTCGTAGTCGTACTTGACTTCAAGCGGGCCAAAACAGCAATCGCAGACGTGCTTGGCTTGGAGTTCGTACTCTTCACCGCATTCTTTACATTTGAGGGCTGTGAAGGTTGCTGCTGTGGATTGTGTTCTGGTGGCCTGGGTCATAGCTCAACTCTCTAGTTTTGCGATGTTTGTTAATTCTTTTCGCAGAATACCACGCTCAAATTAGTGCGTCAACCATACCCGATTTTTTTAGTCGGGATTGATTTTTCAATTAAACAGTGGTGTATTTAACTTTGATATTTGGGCGGGCGGGACGCCCATACCACAAGGATTTGAGTTGTTTTCAGGATCGGGTTCTTAACCCAGATTTTCAGGCCCGCACGCCAGCCCGATCGATCTCAAGGATGATTTGCCGACGAAATTGTTACAAAACTTAATAAATCTTTTTTTGGCTAAGAATTGGGCAGTCGTGCGATCGAACACAACTACAAAACCTCGAATTTTTGATTAACTGAGATGTTGCACGATTCTCGCTTAACAGGCTTTTCGGCCTGTTCCACAAGAAAATTCACTCTTTGTGGAACAGGCCGAAAAGCCTGTTCATAAAAAGCTTATTGAGAATGGTGCAACATTTCAGATTAACCAACTTAGCCTACCCGCCGCTGACGGGAGGGATGAGGACAACTTCGTCACCGTCTTGGAGGATGGTATCGGGGGAGACGAATTCCAGGTTGAGGCCGAAGCGGGTGCGATCGCGCCATTGTTCTAATTGAGGATATTGGGCGATCGAGCTTTCGAGCACTTGAGACACTGGGGTTTCGGGAGGAAGTTCTAATGTAAGTTCCGAAACGCCGTAGGCTTCACCGAAGGCGGCGAACAGTTTAACGGTGATGGTAATCGAAGAGTTAGACACGGCTGTTGAGTGCGATCGACGGTTTGGCAATTATCAACTACACCATACAATTAATTAGTAATTAGGCGCGCCGAGGCTTAGAATTGAAAGCGGCAACCTCTAGTTAAGTTTTACCCCACCGGGTAAAGATGATAGTTGATTGCAGCAAAAAGTCTTAACAGGATTGTATGCCGATCGCTCTCACCAACCAGGTGTTAGAAGCAGTTTGCATCCACTTAGATGCAGCTAGCTAAGGTCTAGTTGGCTGCTGTTGAGGCTAATGCGAGAATATTTTTTGAGGATGCGGTATAGATACTTTACGGTAATTGTGGGAGAGTACAAAAAGCTCGCACTACATTTAGCAGGCAACAACGCAGACAAGGCCCTGTCAACCCGCTTTTCCTGACAAAAAATCAGGTTATAAAGTGTGGATTGGAATTGCCAAACCTTTGCCATGCTTAGCAAGCTACCCGTTCTATCTAAGAAGAATACTGAAGTTAACGCGATAGAAATATATGGCAAATAACGATTTTAAAGTGCTTCAGATTATTGAAGCTAAAGGCTGGTATGCCTTTGGCAGTACCAAGCAAAGCCAGCACGTTGAGAGATGGGTAAGACCTGTAGTGTGTTGGGTTTTAATAGAAGATAAAAAAAAGCGACGGGTTGTGACAGCTACCGCTAGCTATCAAATCCAGATTGACGACAAAGAAGTCGAGTTTTTTGCCCACGAAAGCGAAATTCAAGATATGGAGAGTCTCCCGAAGTCTGTCTCGGTGTCAGAATTTCTGAAAACAGAAGATTGAGAGAAGGGCCAAAGGAGATAATTTAACAAGTTATTAATTATTCCTTAGTGATTCCTTAAACTTGCTGTCGGATTCTATTGGAATTAGAGGCAGAATCTCTACATTGGGGAGAGGGGCAGAGGGGGACAGGGGGAGAATTTATAGTTTTGCCTTGCCTTCTGCATCTTGTCTCCAATGCCTGAAGTAGCCCAAAAAATAAAGAGGCCGGAAGATTGGTGGCATTGCCAACACGCTTCCGACCTTGCTGAATAACAGGGTATGCATATGTTTTTAAAGTATGGCAGGGAGGCTTTTGAGATATCAAGAGGACTATTGCAATCACCCACTTTTGCTTTCAGGCTGTGTTTGCGAGGCTCCTATTATTTTAGACTGAGAATTTGAAAATTGAGAGAGGGGAGGCTTACAGGTTAAGGATTCTAGCTATTTATCTGTAGCGGGTGCTACAAAAAATTGTGGCATTGGCGGACGATCGCACTTTCTCGCTAAATTGTTTGCACTCAAAGCCCAAAGTTCGATCGTCCCCTGCAACTGCTGCGACTTCAAACTCCACTAACAACAGGTTCACGCTTCTGCTGCGACATCCGCCGCCCCAGCAGGGCCATCCGCACGCCACCGGCTGGCCCTAAAGTCACCCCTCGGCGTTTGGCCTGTACGGGCTTTTTCTCGGCCAATACTAGGTCGAAATCCCGCAAAATGGTTGCCAGCACCAGTTTCATCTCCAACTGCGCCAGCGCCAAGCCGATACAGCGGCGGCTGCCGCCTCCAAAGGGCAAATACTCGTAAGGCGAGAATTGCCTCTCCAAAAACCGTTCCGGTTTAAATTGCAGCGGTTCTGGATATAAATCCTCCCGTCTGTGGGTCAAATAAATTGAGGCGAAAACAACCGTGCCCGGTTCGAGTTGATGTCCCATCAGTTCCACGGGCGATCGTACCACTCGCGGAAACGTCAGCATTCCCACCGGGTAAATTCGCAGCGTTTCCTGACAAACTGCACTCAGATAAGGCAAGCGGGAAATCTCCATCGGATCGGGATTTTCCCCCAAACTGTCCAATTCTTGCAGCAACTTCTGGCGCACCGAGGGCAAACTGTGAATCCAGTAAAATGCCCAAGCTAGGGCAGTTGCTGTGGTTTCGTGGCCTGCAAACAGCAGCGTCATCAACTCGTCGCGCAATTCTTCATCGGTCATTGGTTGCCCGTTTTCGTCGCGCGCGGCCATCATTAAGCTGAGAATGTCGGTGCGGTTGGCATCAGGTTGCAGTCTGCGTTCTGCAATTTCGCCGTCCATCAGTTCGTTAATTTTCCGCTGCTGCTGTTTCATCCGTCCCCAAGGACTCCAGGGCCCCCAATCTTGCTGCATCCAGCCTAGAAACAGCATACTCGATCGCAAAGGAGAGCCGATCGTATCGATAATCGCAGCCAGCAGCGGGGACAGTTGCTGCAACCGTGGCCCGTCATCCAGACCGAAGACAGCCTGCAAGATTACCCGCATGGTGACTTCCTGCATGGCGCTGCGGGCAACAAAAGGTCGATCGACAGACCATTTGCAGGCAACATCTCGAGCGATATCGCAAATTAGTTGGCCGTAATTCCGCATCCGTTCCCCATGAAAAGGTGGCATTAATAATTGGCGATCGCGTTTGTGCTTTTCTCCAGAGAGCACAATCATGGATTGTTCTCCCAGCAAGGGTTTAAGAATACCGTTGATCTCGCCTGGAGCGTCAAAAGCTTTGCTGTTGAACATTTCCTGGATGGCTTGCGGGTTGTGGATCATCACGAATGGTTTGAGCTTGCCCCATCGAGTCGTGAAAATCTCCCCGTACTTTTTGGCAGATAGATCCAGGTATGTCAGCGGATCGCCAATCCATTGAATTAGCTGCACGAAGCGGGGGCTTTTGGGGCCGTCAGGTAGTGTCATAGGAATTACCGGGGTTTGGGTCACAGGACTTAGCAGTATCAAAAAACTTCAAAGGGTTTGAAGGTTTATTCAATCCCTCCCAACCCTTGTTTTTAAGGGGAGAATTGTGTAATTCCCATCTCCAATAATTTTAATCGCTTATTCTCGAACTGTGCTCAAAATATCCTCTCCAAGCTCTGTAAAACGAACAGTTTTGATTTGCCAAGGAGCATAACTGGTTAAAGTTTGGCGCACGCCCCCGAACAAACCTAACATTTGACAACTGGACAAATTTTGCAATTTCTGCCGCGAATTTCCGGAGGCTCGCAGATCCACGGTAGCTATTCCGAGGTCGCGATCGATCTTGAGGCGATAGCCAGCCAAACCAAGACTATCGAAAATCTGCTGCTTTAACACTTCATTAACCGCCGATGACATTAACTGGTTCTCTGGGCCTGTAACTGTTTCCGGCTTCAGATTTTGACATAAATTATCTACCTTATAAACCGTAACGGTGGCAGTATTTTCTGAGAGGGTAGCACTGCCTAAAACTGAGGCAACAGATTTATAAGGCTGCGTTAATTGACTCGATCGAGCCTCAATTTGATTTCCCGTTAGCTGTAGGTGTTGGAACTGAGGGGCGCTTCGGGAGAGTTGGCTCTGGTTTTCGGTTGAGGTAGCTGCATCTGAGGTAGAACAACCGCTACCGCCTATCAAAATTAACCAAACGCCTAAATATCCTAACTGTTTGCAGATACGGTTCATAGTTTTTAATACTCAACTAAACTTCAGTGTACGGAGGGTGAACTTTGGTAGTAGAAAGCATTTAGTCCCTGATTACACTCACTTAGAAGTATTTCTAGGTATCCGTAATACGGAGATGAAAACAAGTTAAGAGTTCTGGTCAATACCTTCATTTTCACGTTCGATCGATCGGGCACAGGAAGTATTAGTCCTCATTTGTGCAACCCTGCCGTCTCGGTATCGCAGCAGATCGAGCTAGGGACTTCGATCGCAAAGTGATATCAAATACCGTGTCAGTAGGTGTGATGTACCGTTGCAATTCGAGCAATTCCAATATCTGAGGTAAAGAGCCTCTTTCCGGTTTGCGACAGCCCGAGCTGGATTAGTAGTAATGAGGACAGAATTCAGACTGGCGCGCGCATTTTAAGCTCGGTTTCGGAGCGCCTTTTTAACAGCGCCGATAATCGCGGTTAGAGGGAATGTCCAAGTCGCGAACAATATCAAAACTTACGGATCAAAAGCAAAGAAACCGGGTTGTTTAACCAGGCATAAGGGCTGCAACGAAGTGTTTTCGTAAAAAAAACTGGTTTCTGGTCAAGTCGCGAATCACATAATTCCTCAGTCAGCGGATCTGTAACGAACAGGCGTGTCAAGGGTGTTATCGCAGCATTCGGTGATTTTTGTGTCGCATCCCATCAAAAAGAGTGAGAACATCATGAAACAGCAATTATGGACAAAAGTTTTGGCGGCAACAGCCATCGCCCTCAGCGGCCTGACGGTTGCTTCTGAACCGAGTTACGGTCGGCGAGCGTCGGGGGAAAGTGGATTTTGGTGCAATACCTCGACTGGTGCGCCGGTGACGGTGTACCAAAACGCTCAAGGTGCTGTAGAGCCTTGGATTGAGTGGACTTCCGATTATTTCTCCGGTTCTGGCTACGATCCGGCAACTCGGTGTCAATTAGTGAGTCAACGCCTCGAAACCTATCGCCGCCAACGAATGCTTAAGTACATTACAGCAGGCCAAATGAACGGCCAGAACGTCATCTGCACGGCGAATCAAGTCAATGGGCGGTGTCAAAATTTGATTTATACCCTCAGACCCGGCCAAGACCCGATCGGCTCTTTGTATAATTTGTTGGCTTGGCGCCAAGGATATGTCGGGATGCCGTCTTTTGATGAGACCAGTAAAATTCCTTACATTGATGTCAGGGAAAAGCTAGGGGAAAACACGGATGATGAGGTGCAACAGCCTTCTTTTTCTCCGCCGTCGGGACAGCCTTAAAGATGGGCAAATTTTCCATCCCGTCACCAATTCCAAGGATTGAGGTGGAAAGTTTGGCGCGTCATTCGATTTTAGATTTTAGATTTGAGATTTTGGATGTTGGAGGCGACCCCACGGATAAATTCGGGGGCTTGAGGATTTTAGATTTTAGGATCGCGAATTAAATAATTTACACTCTTGAAAGTGGGTTGGGCCTGAAAGCCCGCCCTTTCTGGATGGGCCTGAAAGCCCATCCCACAAGAAGCATCACGCATTCTAAGTTATTTAATTCTCATTCCTTAGATGCTTTCGATTGATTCCACGGATCAAGCACGTGGCGGATACCACCTTTGAAATTCTTCGTCAAACAGCGGTACGCATCCCGACGGGGAAATCTTCTGGTTCCGAGACGATCGTCCGGCTGCAGGGCCAAACCTATAGGGTGCTCACTAACTAGCAGGTTGTGGCGATCGGACTTGTCACCGACGACGGCCTCCTCCACCCACTGCTAGGAGTTCTGAGGCGGCTGGGCAATACCGATCGGGCGATCGTTCTGTTTCGCAGCGCGATCGAGTATAAAATAGCACTATTCAGCCTTGAACCCGGAGCGGTGTCTGAGCCAGTGTTGGCAGTCGGCTTTCCTGGGGGTGCTGAGGTTAGGAGTTTCGCTGACCACGAATTTCAAAGGTAGTACCCGCCACGTGATTTATCTCGCGCAAGTCAATCCCAAATCGAAAATCGAAAATCCTCAAGAAAGAGCATTTATCCGTGGGGTCGCCTCTAAAATCTCAAATCTAAAATCTAAAATCGATTGACGCGGGCTTCGTTTCGGTGCCGCTAGCCAAATCTTTGCCTCAAGGTTATAGGTTGGGCTATACAAATGAGGTAAAATCGGTATGAGTGGCGACCCGATTTTTAATGCCAAAGGTTTCTTGATTGGGATTAACTGTAGGGGCAAGTATCGAGATCCAAATTTTTGCGTTTATGCTTTTGAAGAGGGAAGTGAACCAACAGCGGAATTATCGGAAAAAATGGTTAAATCCAGTTGGGGAATTCCAATTAGTATATATTGGCAGTTCGCCTCGTTTCATCTAGGGAGTTATCGATGAATGTGTGGAGTTTGCGGTTTGACGCGCTGACAATCATCTTGACAGGTGCATTAACAGTGACGGCCCTTGTCAGTCAACAATATGCTGCCTGTGCCAAAACAGCAGAAGAAATTGCCCAGCTAGCGACCTTGACAACTGTGGAAGTCAACAATACGCTGGGTTTTTTTGCTAGTGGTTCGGGAGTAATTATTGCCAAACAGGGTAATATTTACACTGTTTTGACAGCTAATCATGTAGTGGCAAGCCTCGCTCAAAAATACAGCATTCGCACTCATTTAGAGAAGGATTATGCTGCGATTAGAATACAGCGCCTACCGAAAAATGACACGGATATAGACTTGGCTTTGATCCAGTTTCAGAGCCGAGAACAGTATCCAGTAGCACCAATGGGCGAGTCAGAACGTGCTGTTGTTGGTTCTGCTATTTACGTTTCTGGCTATCCGCTGCCAATTTCGGGAGTTGAACGAAAACTTGAGTTTACTACTGGTATCATCTCTTCTCGCTTGGGCAGCGCCTCATCAGGGTATCGTCTGCGCTACCAAGCTGTAACCAGGCGCGGGATGAGCGGCGGGCCTGTATTTAATGCTGATGGCAGGGTAATAGGAATTCACGGTCAGGGGGATACTGTTGGCACAATTAGAAGTCAGTGGAACGGTCAGATTGAGGAGATAAAAACGGGGTTAAATGCGGCAATCCCGATCGATGCTTTTATGGCATTGCTTTCACAAAACAAGCGTAACGGCTGGGACATTCTCAGCAATCTTTCTCTCAGCAGCGCCTCGGATCAAAACCAGCCGAATCGGAGTTATGGAGGATTTGTATGCGATACCTCCACGGGCGAGCCGGTGACTGTGTATCAAAATCCGCAAGGGTTCAGGGAGCCTTGGATTCGCTGGAATTCTAATTTCTTTTCTAGTTCTGGCTACGATCCTTTAACTCGCTGCCAACAAGTGACTCAGCGCCTTGAGAATTATAACCGAAATAAACAGCTAAATTATGTGACGGTGGGTATAGTAAATAACCAGAAAGCGATTTGCACGACTAGCCGCGTTAATGGGCCTTGCGAAGGTTTGATCTACACGCTGCGCCGCGATCAAGATCCGACTCCTGCACTTAGCAGTTTTTTTGTTTGGCTGCGGAATCAAAAAGCTGTGCCTTCTCTTTCTGAAAGCGGTACTGTGCTGTATATCGATGTGCGGGAACGGCTGGAACAATTTTAGATTGGCGATTTGAGATTTGAGAGGGATTAGTAATGGGTAAACACAGAACCCGGATTTATTAAAAAACTCCGGGTTCTCAAACAACTACTTATTAGCTGAAAATTTGAGAGATTTTACTTATTTATCACTGACATAAGCTGTCGCGCATTTAAATTGCATATTCGAGGCGGGCGGGACGCTAGGGCCCTACTCCCCACAAGACTTTGATTGTTTTTTGACAGACAATTTAAAGGCCGCAACAGCTTAATAGAACTCATGATTTTTTGGAACACGGAAGCTATAAAATTACTATTATATTAATCCAATTCAAATTTTTCCGGTATCAAGCATGACAGCAACTACCCCGCAGGCAACGTCAACAACGCCCGCTTTTTGCGAAGGCATTCAATATTTTTCTGAAACAGTCCCTGGTTTTGATACTTATGGGAAAACACCTGCGATCGCCGAGGGGAGCAAGTCGATCGCCGATTCTGCCGATCCCGTCGCCGTCTTTCAAACGATGCTGGGAGCAGACGCCCTGCGCTACCTGACGCTACAAGTCACCGCTAGCAAGGCATCGGGACATCCGGGGGGTTTTGCTAGCCAAGCTGAGGCCTATGCCGCTTTGGTGATGCTCGGACACAAAAACATTGTCACCGAAGTCGGCCATCACGCCCCCGGCTTTTACAGCGCCATGTTTCTCGATCGATCTTTGGAGGATATGGGAATTGTTAACGTGCAGCAAGTACGCGATAAATTCCGAGAAAAAGACGGTTTGTTAGGACATCTTTCCGGTTTCATTCCCGGCCTTTTAGCACCGGCCGGCCCCCTCGGACAAGGGCAGCATTTCGCAATGGCGGGAGCGCTTTTGCACCGCGAAAAACTGTTTGCTTTCACAATGGGCGACGGCGGCATGGGCGAACCCTATCCGATGAGCAGTATGGCGCATTTCCACACTGCTTATCCGAGTGTTACTAACTTTTTGCCTGTGTTGGTTTGGAACGGATATTCTCAGGAACATCACAGCATGGTTTCGACTAAAACTAATGCTGAAATGATTGCTTATTGGCAAGGCAACGGTTTTGAAGAAGTTATCTTAGTTGATGCTAAGGAATTTGACGATAAAAATCAACCGGAAGATTATGTGGACAGCACTGCTTTTTCGCTCGAACAGCGGATGGCATTTACCAAAGCTGTTTTACAAGGAGTAGACAAAGCGGCAAAATCTGCTCTCGGCGGCAAATTAACTGCGTTTATTATCAAACAGTTGAAAGGTGCCGGCGTCCACGCGCGCGGAGCAAAATCTCACAACCTTTATCCGAAAGATACGCTGGATGCTCCGCACATTGTCAGTGCTTTAAAAGAGCGCGCTTTAACTGCTGCTGCTTGGCAATTGGTGCGGACAAATTGCGAGCGTGCGGGCGGCGGGCCGGCGGCGAAAACAGTTGTGACTGAGTTTACATTGCCGCTGGCAGATTTAGGCGAATTGCCTTTAGAAGAATTTGCCGTTGGGGGAGAACCGAAGATTTCGACAACAGCAATGGGACGTTTGGTAGGGAAAGTCGGCGAGTGCGATCGGACTTTTCTTGTGACTAATGCTGACGGCAACGAAGCATCGGCAATTGCCAATATCAACCAAGCTCTAAAGATTATTCACCCAACGACAGATGACCTGTACAATCAATCGCCCAACGGTCAAGTTTACGAACCTTTGAGCGAAGATGCTTGCGCTGGTTTAGCGGTAGGTTTATCGCTATTTGGAGCGCGGAGTTTGTGGTGTTCCTACGAATCTTTTGCCATCAACGGTTTACCAATTTGGCAAACTGTAACCCAAGCAATGGCAGAATTGCGCCGTCCAACTCCGGCAACTGTCACTTTATTTACAGCGGGTGCATTGGAACAAGGCCGCAATGGTTGGACGCACCAGCGGCCGGAAATTGAGGCTTATTTTGCGGCGATGATGCGGAACGGCAATGTGTTTCCTTTGTTTCCACCGGATGCTAACAGCATTCAAGCTTGTTATGAGTGGGCTTTGACTGCTAAAAATAAGGGAGTTGTGATTACTGCAAGCAAGTCGCCGCTGCCAATTCGCACTACTCTTGAACAGACTCGCCAAGGTTTGCAAGACGGTGGAATAGTGCTGCACGAAATAGCAGGAGATAAGACAGTTGTGTTTGCAGTTGTCGGCGACATGACGTTAATGCCAGTGTTTGAAGCTGCGGCATTTTTGGAAACAGAAGGGATTGGAGTGCGAATTGTTTCTGTTGTGAATCCCCGGCGTTTGTATCGTGCTAGCGATGTTGCTTGGGATACTTGTTCGGAATCTGACGGCGGCTTTTTGAGCGATGAGAAATTTGCCGAATTGTTTGGCGGAGATGCCTTGATTGGCGTGACAGGCGGTGCTTCTGGGATGTTGGAACCTGTGATGCTCCGCAGCAATTGCCAGCGGGATACTTTCGCTTGGAAGCGGGGGGAAACTACTGCTAGTGCTGGTCAGTTGATGGCGTTTAATGGGTTGACTGCTGAGGCGTTGACTAAAAGGGCGATCGAGCTAGTTCATTAAGTTAGAATGTGAGTGAATGCCCCTGCCTGGTTTGTACTGGGTAGGGGCTAGTAATATTTAAAATAGGATGGTGATACCTATGACAGCAAAAATTTTAGAAGAAATAGGTACGCTTGCAGAACAGCGATTGATTCTCCCTGGTTACTATAGTTGGGAGCAATTTGAGGAGCTCGAATCTTTGATGGCCGACTCTCCGGGTTTGCGGATAACTTATCTTGATGGGTGGATCGAGTTTATGACAGTGGGCGAAGCACATGAAAGCTTTAAAAAAGCGATCGCTATATTACTGGAAGCATACTTTTTTGAACTCGGAATTGAATTCTTTCCTGTAGGGAGTGCAACTCGCAGAGACCGGGCAAGAGATGTATCATTTGAACCAGACGAGTCTTATTATATAGGTTCAAGAAAAGAGCATCCCGATTTAGCCGTGGAAGTAACGATTACTAGCGGTAGCACAAATAAACTCGCTAAATATCTGCGACTTCGCATTGCTGAAGTTTGGTTTTGGGAAAATAATCGGCTTGCTGTCTATCGGCTGCGCGAGGATGATTACGAGCAAGTTTCAAGAAGTGAGTTTTTGCCGGAGTTGGATTTAGCATTGTTGGTACGCTGCGTTTTAATGCCTTCAATAATTGAGGCAAGGACAGAGTTTATTAATGGAATTCGGCAAGTGGGTTGAATGCTGAGGAGTTGGTAAAAAGTGCGATCGACCTGATTGGTTAAGTTATAATGCGAGAATCTCCCAGTTTTTAGCCGGGAGAATTTCTACTTTTTCCTAACTTCCAACTATACAATCATGACAGCAAAAGTTTTAGAAGAAATAGTTACGCTTGCGGAACAGCGATTGGTTCTCCCTGGTTATTATACTTGGGAGCAATTTGAGGCGCTCGAATCTTTAATGGCAGATTCTTCTGGTTTGCGGATAACTTATCTTGATGGGTGGATCGAGTTTATGACACTGGGTGAAGCACATGAGACAATCAGTTGTCTTCTTAATTTTTTGCTACAACTCTACTTTTGTGAAAGGGGAATTGAATATATTCCTGTAGGAAGCGCAACTCGCAGAGACCGGGCAAGAGATGTATCCTTTGAACCAGACGAGTCTTATTATATAGGTTCAAGAAAAGAGCATCCCGATTTAGCCGTGGAAGTAACGATTACTAGCGGTAGCACAAATAAACTCGCTAAGTATCTGCGACTTCGCATTCCGGAAGTCTGGTTTTGGGAAAATAATCAGTTGGCTGTGTATGGGTTGCGGGATGATAATTATGAGCAAGTTTCAAGAAGTGAGTTGCTGCCGGAATTGGATTTAGAATTGCTGGTACGCTGCGTTTTAATGCCTTCAAGGATTGAGGCTAGGACAGAGTTTCTTAATGGAATTCGGCAAGTGGGTTGAATGCTGAGGAGTTGGTAAAAAGTGCGATCGTCTACGAGAGCTTCCCTAACGACTTGATTGGTTAAGCTAAAATGTGACAGTCAACCATTGGCTCTCACAAAAAACCTTTGCGCGATCGGCTCCAAGGATTTGTTAGACTGGTATGTGTAAAGTTACTAAGCTCAGAAATATGAAAATTTATAACTTTGATATTAAATCTTTTAGAATCGGAATTATTCCTATCTCTCTTCTCTTAATCTGCGTGAATCTGCGTCAATCCATTGTCATCTGCGGTTAAAAATTTATCTTTTTTTCACCGCAGATGAGGGCAGATAAACACAGATTAAACTTTTGCGCGTTTAAATTGCATATTCGGGACGGGTTCGCGTGCCCATCCCACAATAATTTGAGTGATTTTTGACACACAATTTAAATGGAGAACAGCTTAACGCAGATGAATTAGATAAATTATAGTGGCACCGTCTGTGATTGTTGACTATTGACTCGATTTTACGCCCGACGCTGAAGCGCGGATTTGATTTGTTAGCTGGGAATGTAGCGAGAGTGCTAGAGATTGTGCTGCGACGGGACATTAATATTGTGTGAAATATGTGTCTTAATTTTATTGAGTTTTTTCCCCGCAAGCCATCAACCAAAAACTCATCATAGATCGATCGCCCGCAGCTACAAACTCATCCCGCGAAACCAGATAGCTTTCTATTTCCGACTCTGAAATCAACCCTTGTTTGACCATTTGCAAAATGGGCCCGGAGTCAAGTAAAGGTTGGAACGCTTCAATTCCTATTATATCGCTGTGGCTGACAACGGCTTCTAAATCAACGCTAACAAACCCAGCTTCTTGGAGAATGCGGCACAGATTTCGCCCGACGCATAAATTGCCGCCCCGCGATGCGATTACCTGCTTGAATTTCTCCCTGACAATCTCGACTGACAACGGTGGATTTGTCAGCCAAAACAGATCCGCGTCGCTATCAATAATCACCAGTTTTCCCCCAGGCTTCAAGATGCGGAATATTTCTTTAGCTGCTGCGACGGGCTCTGGGAGGTGAACGAACAGCAAACGGGCGATCGCAAAATCGAAAGTGTTAGCCGCCAAACCAGTATCCGCAACCGATGCTTGGATGCGATTTACTCGATCGCCCCCTTTATCCTGCAAATATGCTACTGCTTTTTCGTGCAGTACCGGGTCAATTTCTACCGCTGTTACCGAACTGTTTGGCAGCAATTCTAACAGTTTTTCGGTGAAAAATCCAGGCCCGCTACCGGCTTCTAAAACATTCATCCCGTCGGCTAAACCGAACCACTTTAAATTGCGCGCTTCCTTTTCCCAACTGAGGAGAACTTGAGCTTTTAACCGTTGAATTTCTGCGTCAATTTCCAGATTGTACGTGTTTGCTTGATACGAACCTTCTGCTGGCATGAAATTATCCTTATTCTTACTAGGATACCAGGATTATAATAGAAATATAATCAAATCTCCGATCGAGCTATCTGTGCGTAAGATCGTTTCCGGTGGCATGGGAATGATTTAACCACAGAGGACGCTCCAGAACGCAGAGTTCGAGAAGAGAGAGATCAATAATTCCGATGAAGTGCGGATTTTGCAACACAATCATCAGAACTGCGCTTTAGCGCAATTCTCGTTGCCGACATCCACAACTACATTTGGCGGACAGATGCAGGACGGAAACCCGGTAATTCCTCTATTGTAAGAAGATGACGGATTACCTAAACTCAAGATGCTGATTTTCCCGCATCCCTTACTATTTTTATTTTATGCACTATGCCCAAAACTCTAGCTCAATCTGAAAAACGAACCTTTTTAGTTGTGGATGACCATGCGATGGTGTTAGGTGGCACGCTTAACATTCTGAAGCAAGAATATCCAGAGGCAGAGATTCTGACGGCTTCGACGGCTCAGGCTGCCCTTGAGCAAATAGCGCAGAGAACCCCGGATTTGGTGATTGTGGATCTGGTGATGCCAGAGACGATCGGCGAAACGGCGCAAGCGAATTCAGGGCTTCAACTTCTCAAAACGTTGATGGATAAGTATCCGAGTCTGAATATTGTGGTGCAGAGTGCCCATGTTCGGACTTTAGTTTGGCTGAAACCGTCGATCGACAATCACATGGGCGGCTTCACAGTTGTCGATAAGAGCCACCCGATCAAAGACTTGCTAGCAATGGTTGATTGGGCGCTGCACGAGCGGATTTCTACACCCAGAGAGATCCGCAATGGGCTCCAACTCAAACCCGCCTGGATGCAGGTGTTGCAATTTGCTTTTCACGAGAGCTTGCAGGATACTGCGATCGCCAAACGGATGAATGTTTCTGAACGCACTGTGCAGTGTTACTGGAGTAAGATTCGAGATGTGCTAGATGTGCATACCGAAAATGACAAAAATCTGCGGATTCAAACGGAAGTGCGAGCTAGGGAACAAGGATTGATTGATTAGGCCTCGACCGAATACCAAGTCCAGAACAGGCAAGATGCCTGTTCCACAAGAATTATTGGAGATGTCTATTATTGAAGCCCGATCGAGAACAAGCAGTGAAAGCAGATATCTCGACTTGGCGGCGCGGCTCGCTTCCAGGGTTGATGGTGATTGTCGCTGTGATGATGGCTAGATTGAGCGGTGCGCTTCAGTTTTGGGAGTTGGTTGCGTTCGATCGATTTCTGCGGCTGCGTCCCCCTGAGCCAATGGATGAACGGATTGTAATTGTCGGCATCACTGAGGAGGATATTCAACGCGCTAGAACTTATCCGATTCCCGATCGCGATATTGCAGATTTACTCAAACGCTTGCAGGCCTATCAACCGATCGCGATCGGGCTGGATATTGTCCGCGATATTCCGGTTGAACCGGGTAATGCTGAACTGACATCGGTGTTTCGCAGCAGCAAGAATACGATCGGAGTGGAGATTGCACTGCCCGATCGCAGTGGCTTTACCGTCGCACCTCCGCCCGCGCTACCACCCGAACAGGTTGGCTTTGCAGATTTCGTACTCGATGCGGATGGCTACCAGCGTCGCAGTTTATTGGGCACTAACAACGATCGACAGGAATACCGTTTTTCCTTCGCAATCCGGCTGGCACAACTCTATTTAGCAACCCGAGGAATTAAGTTAGGTAATGGAATTCGCGATCGGGAGGCGAAGCGCTTTGGCAGCATTGAATTGACCAGAGTGCAGTCAAACTCTGGCGGATATGTGGGGGCGGATGCAGGCGGGAACCAAATTTTGCTGAATGTTCGCAGCGGGACAATGCCGTTTCGCCTGCTTTCTCTCTCGCAAATCAAATCGGGACAGGTCAACCCGGATTGGATTCGAGGCAAAATTGTGCTGATTGGGATGATGTCTTTTAGCGCGAAGGATTTGGCAAGTTCAGGTGCGATCGCAGGTATCAATCCCGGACGGATTTACGGAGTCGAAATGCAGGCCCACGAAACCAGCCAGATGATTAGCGCGGTGCTCGATCGGCGACCGTTGCTTCAGGTTTGGGGGGAGGGCTGGGAAACGCTCTGGATTGCGGTCTGGGGACTCTTGGGGATGAGTTTGGGACAATTTCTGCGATCGCCCTGGAAAATTGTGATCGGGCTCTTAATCGCTAGTATTACCCCGATCGCGCTCTGTTACTGGCTCATTCTTTTGGGATGGTGGGTGCCAATCGTACCTGTATTGCTCGTACTCGTGTTGAATGGGGCTGGCTTGACGGCAGCGTTATTTTATCGCCACGAACAGGAACTCCGACTGCGGTTGGAGGAACGTCAATTTGCGATCGAGCAGACCTTTAATGCAATTCATAGCGGCCCGTTACAAACATTGGTTGGGATTTTGAGGACTGCTCAAGAACAAGCCACACCGCCGTTATTTCTACCGGAGTTGCAACGATTGAATCAAGAATTGCGGGCAGTTTACGGATCGGTGCAACGAGATGCGATCGCAGATGAACCGCATTTGCGAATGGGAAGTGCGATCGAATTAGCCCTGCAGGCTCCATTGCATGAATTGCTCTACAAAGTCTATTGCAACACGCTAGAACAAGAACTGCCTTACCTCAAAACGCTCAAATTCAAAATTGTGCAGTTCGATCCCTTGAACACCTCGCATCTGCGGTTGGAACACAAGCGAGCACTCTGCCGCTTTCTGGAAGAAGCGCTCTGCAATGTCGGCAAACACGCGATCGAAGCCACTCGCTTGACCGTAATTTGCACTCAAGAAGGCGATCGGCAGGTGATTCGGGTGGCGGATAATGGTAGGGGGAAACCGTCTCAGTCAGAAACGCTTAGCTTGGCCCAAATCGATCGAGACAGGGAGATAACCGAAGATCCAAACCCTAAACTTCAACCTTCAGGATTAGGAACCCAGCTTGCAAAGAACTTAGCCAAACAGTTAGGCGGAGCATTTCGGCGCTACCCGAATCAACCGAAGGGGACAGTGTGCGAGTTAACCTGGTCAGCAAAACGGCGGTGGTTCTGGTAATTGGTTGGGTTCACCCTTGTCAAATCCGAGCTAATTGAGATGAGATATTGCAGCATTCTCAATTAGCCGTAGGGGCGGGTTCACCAACAATATCTAACAAGTACCCACAATCTAAATAAACCCGCCCCCACCCAACAGTAAATCGCAATCTACCTCTTTTAAGATACAAGGAACGGGTTCGCCAACAGTCAAAAACGTAGCAAATAGGGAATGAGAATTAAATAACTTCCACTCTTGAAAGTGGGATGGGCTCTTATAGCCCGTCATGAGTGGACGGGCTATAAGAGCCCATCCCACAATAACAATTAAAATTGTAAGTTATTTAATTCGCGATCCTAGGTTAAATAAACCCGCCCGACTCCGAATAACCCCCAAATCGATCGTGCTGCAAGATGTCATATCTAACTGACATCTTGTACCAATGTCAGCAAGGGGATTTTTCATGGGGCAGGGCGGGTTTATTTAACCGGTCTGCAAGCTTTAAGGCCCTTGGCGAACCCGCCCCTACGGCTTGCTGACACCAATATCTTTGCACCTTCCCGCAAAGGACGCTTGCGGGTAGTCCTCTATTGTGTTTGTGTATTGTTGATTACTGTAGAAATAGTTACAGAGGGGATTGCGATGATGACTCACGAGTTGAAGCGTCGAACCGTTTACTCTGCGGGCCTTGCGAGTTTAATGCTGAGTGTTTCGTTCTGGATCGCTCCTGTAGCGCTGGCACAATACACTCCTCCTGAAAACCCTTCTAAACCGAAAGAAACGGGGACGAATACCACTCGCGGGGGCAGTTGCGAAGCTAATTCATCGGCGAGATTGACTGCCTTAGTGCCGTTTAGCCATGTGGGACAGACGATTTCTGGGCATCCGACTTTTACCTGGTTTGTACCCGATCGCACTTCTCGTCCGTTGCAATTGAGGCTGTTTGCTCGATCGGGACAACTGCTTTACAGAACCGAGATCCAGAGTCAGCCGGGAATAATGTCCGTTGCTTTGCCTTCAAATGGGCCCCAACTGTCGATCGGGCAATCCTATCAGTGGCAAGTGGTGTTGGTGTGCGATCCGAATGTTCCTTCGAGGAATGTCGTGGCGGCGGCAGAAATCCAAGTCGTTGCGCCTGCTGCATCGTTGCAGACTCAACTTGCAGCGGCGCAAACTCCCCAACAGCGGATCGACCTGTATGCGGAGTCTGGGCTGTGGTATGACGCGATCGCGGAAGCGCGGAAAGCCTCTGAGACTTCTCAAAACCAAGCGGCTGTGCTGGAATTGCTAGATTCTCTTGCTAGTTCGGAAGCCGAACCTTTGAAAGATTGGAGCGATCGATTGCGACAAATTAGGGCGATCGAACAACAGCGACAATGACGGCGCTAACCCTCGCAATCCACAGACTAAATCCTATGAAATCTTTCTCGCTAAAACTGCTTAAATCCAGCGATCTTAAAGTGCGATCGGGCTTTCTGTTTCCCCTAGCTTTTTGCGTTTTGTCTGTTGCTTTTTATATTCCTATGCACTCACCACTTCCGGCTAGTGCTCAAACTACGGATGCTCGTGATGCAGATGCCGATCGGCTTGTGGAGCAAGGAATTCAACAGCTTGAGACTAGCCAATTCCCAGCAGCGTTGAATTCGTTCCAGCAGGCACTGCAAATTTATCGCGCCATCAAAAACCGCTACGGGGAAAGTGCAGCACTGGGCAATTTGGGAGTCGCTTACCGCTTTCTGGGCAACAATGCCAAAGCCATCGAGTATATGGAGCAGAATTTAGCGATCTCCCGCGAACTTAAAGACCGTCTTGGGGAAGCGAATGCACTGGGCAATTTGGGACTCGCTTACCACTCTCTGAACAACTCGGCCAAAGCCATTGAGTATTCACAGCAGTGGTTAGCCATCGCCCGCGACCTTAAAGACCGCCAAAGGGAGGGTAATGCACTGCGTATTTTGGGAACCTCTTACCACTATCTGGGCGACTATGCCAAAGCCATTGAGTATTTGCAGCAGTGGTTAGCCATCGCCCGTGAAATTAAACACCGCTACGGGGAAGGTAGGGCACTGGGCAATTTGGGAGCAGCTTACCTCTCTCTGGGCAACTATGCCAAAGCCATTGAGTATTCACAGCAGACTTTAGCTATCGCCCGCTCCATTAAAGACCGCTACGGGGAAGGTTCAGCACTGGGCAATTTGGGAGTTGCTTACCGCTTTCTGGGCAACTATGCTAAAGCAATTGAGTATTCACAGCAGTGGTTAGCCATCGCCCGCGACCTTAAAGACCGCCTTGGAGAAGGTGCTGCACTGAGGAATTTGGGAATCGCTTACAGCTCTCTGGGCAACTATCCCCAAGCCATTGAGTATACACAGCAACATTTAGCTATCGCCCGCTCCATTAAAGACCGCCAAGGGGAAGGTGCTGCACTGGGCAATTTGGGAGCCGCTTACCTCTCTCTGGGCAACTATGTCACAGCCATCGAGTATATGGAGCAGAGTTTAGCCATCGCCCGCTCCATTAAAGACCGCCGAGGGGAAGGTGCAGCAATGGGCAATTTGGGAATCGCTTACCGCTCTCTGGGCAACTATGCCCAAGCCCTCAAGTATGCACAGCAGTGCTTAGCCATCGCCCGCGAAACTAAAGACCGCCTTGGAGAGGGTAGGGCACTGGGCAATTTAGGATTTGCTTACCGCTCTCTAGGCAACTATCCCCAAGCCATTGAGTATACACGGCAGCGCTTAGCCATCGCCCGCGACCTTAAAGACCGCCTTGGAGAAGGTACGGCGCTCGACAACCTTGGAGCGACGTTCTTAAAAGCTGGCAACCCAACAGAAGCTGAAAAAATGCTCGTCAATGCCATTCAAGTTTGGGAATCGATGCGTCAAATGCTAGGCTCCAACGATGCGAATAAAGTCTCCATCTTTGAAGGACAAGCTAGCACTTATAGGATGTTAGAAAAAGTTCGGGTGGCTCAGAATAACCCGATCGCCGCTTTAGAAATTGCCGAACGGGGACGTGCCCGTGCCTTTGTCGATCTACTGACACAACGCTTATCAACTGGTGATGCCAATTCGGTCATCGCCACTGCTCCCAACCAGGATCAAATCCGCCAAATCGCGAAAGCACAGAACGCCACTTTGGTGCAGTATTCCATCATCTACGACACCTTCCAGATTGAGGGCAAACAACTAGGGCGTGAATCCGCGATTTACATTTGGGTGATTCAACCGACGGGCGAAATCACGTTCCGCGAAGTTGACCTCCAACCCCTGTGGCAAAAACACAACGCCTCTCTAGCCAGCTTAATTATTGGCAATCAAGAATTTCTCGCTGTCCGCAGTCGCAGCAGTTTTGGTTCTGCCCAACCCCAACCCAACTTACCGACGCTGCATCAACTGCTAATCGAGCCCATTGCCAGCCTCCTCCCAAAAGATCCCAATGCCCACGTCATCTTCATTCCCCAAGGTTCCCTGTTCCAGGTGCCTTTTCCCGCCCTGCAAGATGCCAACGGTACTTACTTAATCGAAAAACACACCATTCTCACCGCCCCCTCGATTCAAGTATTGGATTTAACCCGACAACAACGACAGAAGTTAGGCAATCAGCCAGCCAACGGTCGCGGAAATGCTCTGGTGCTCGGTAATCCCACGATGCCACAGGTATCTTTGTCTCCCGGAGAGCCCAAACAGCAATTGTCTCCTCTACCTGGAGCCGAAGCTGAAGCGATCGCGATCGCGCCTCTGCTCAATACTCAAGCCATCACAGGCGCACAAGGGACAAAAGCTGCGATCGTCCAAAAAATGCCCCAAGCATCGATTATTCACTTAGCAACGCATGGATTGCTCGATGATGTAAATGGATTGGGAAGTGCGATCGCTATGGCTCCTTCTGGTAGCGATGACGGCTTATTGACCGCAGAAGAGATTTTCGACATGAAACTGCAAGCAAGCTTAGTCGTTTTGAGTGCTTGCAACACTGGATTCGGCAGAATTACCGGGGATGGAGTAATTGGTTTGTCGCGCGCTTTGATTTCGGCAGGAGTGCCGAGTGTGATTGTTTCTTTATGGGCGGTTCCTGATGCGCCGACATCGGAATTGATGCAGTCGTTTTATCAAAATTTGCAAAATAATCCCGACAAAGCACAGGCCTTGCGGCAAGCAATGTTAGCCACAATGAAAACTCATCCCCAGCCGCGAAATTGGGCGGCATTTACTTTAATTGGGGAGGCAGAGTAAGTTTTTATTAATAGTGGATTGGATATCGATATTTTTATCGCGATCGGGGACTGCTGTTTAACTATTAAATCCCGATCCCCCCTAGCCCCCCTTAAGAAGGGGGGGACAAGAAGTTGTCAAAGTTCCCCGACCTAAGAAGGGGGAACAAGAACATTCAAAGTCAACCCCTACTCCCCAACAACCAGGGGTATTTAGGGGGGTCTAGACTTCGCCTAAAAGCGACATTTATATCTCTAGGACTTACGCATGGGGCCCAGAAACCGGGTTTTTTCGAGAAGACGCGTTGTGACCCGCAGATTCGGTAAAAAACCCGGTTTCTTTGGTCTGAGTGCGTAAATCCTGTCTGAAAGATGACTGATGAGTTATATTCTTCAGTCCTCTTTGAGAGGACTTGCACTATGAGACAGGGAATTCATTCCCTGGCGGACTGTGGAATGAATCTTTATTCGCGATCGCGCTTCAATCTCAAAACCGATGGCAGTGAACCATCTACTCTGCATATTCACATACTTTGCACTTTCCCGCAATCTATTTTGCACCTCATACTTAATCAAGTCTGTGGGTAGAACGAATGATTTTCCCATCTGGGTTGCTTAAAATTTAAGTCAACTGTCAACTGTCAACTTACTGCGTAACTTTATGAATGCAGAATCAGCTACAAACATTCTAGATAACCTGGTACAGAAAAAGAGAGGCGAACCATTGAACGGCTTACAGCGAGCAATTATTCAAGGAGTGTTAGATGGTTTGACATACCAAGAAATCAAGAATAATTATGCGATCGCGCGGAACTATGAAATATGCTACTTAGCGCGATACGTTGCTTATCATTTGTGGAAATTGCTGACAGAGGTATTGAAAGATGCAGGAATTATCGACCCGGACGAAAGAGTCCGCAACAAAAATTTGTGGGAGTCCGCGATTAGAGTGGCACAGCAAAGCGTGCAGTCGGAATCTGTACAAAAAAGTCAACCCCCCGTACCGCCAGATCCGATGCTGGACAGCAAACTGCGAATGTGTTACCGAATTACCGAACATTTGGTAAGTACCGAGTTTAGCGATACTTATCTTGCGGAATATGAAGATATGCCCGATCGCATACCGGAACTGTTAGCTCGCTTTCAGGAAGATCAATATTTCTATTTGATAGTTGAATTCATTTATATCTGAAATAGGACTAATGAGTTATCTTCTTCAGTCCTCTTTGAGAGGACTTGCACTATGAGACAGGGAATTAATTCCCGCTAAGGACTGTGGAATGAATCTTTATTCGCGATCGCGTCTCAATCTCAAAACTGATGGAAGTGAACCATCTACTCTACATATTCACATACTTTGCACTTTCCCGCAATCTATTTTGCACTCATACTTAATCAAGTCTGTGGGTAGAACGAATGATTTTCCCATCTGGGCGGCTTAAGATTTAACTCAAGAATGAATCAAAATATCGGGGTTTTAAAATTATGTTAGACATCACCACAACCAATCCTAACGATCGCCTTTATTTCAATCAACAGCCAAAGGATCTCGCCCCATCAACATTTCCGGCTAACAGCGACTTGCTCAACTCAGCGATCGATCCATTGAATATTCCTGGTTATAGTGCTGAATCTAGCTTGACTAATCCCACAGCATCCAGCTTCGACCAACAGACACAGATAGCAGATTTTATTGTAGCTAATGCAGGCGAAGGCTTCAGTTTCCCTGCGAGCGATCGAGTTACTGGCGATGTCGCCGATGATCAACTCAAACCGCAGTCAGAATCGGCGATCGCAAACGCAGATCCGCTAACAGGAATGATTTCTGCTTCCCAGTTGAATTTCGCCGATCCAGGTAACACTCTTTTGACAGCTCGTAATGTTGTTGGCGTTCAGAATGGTAGCATCAGTTTAACTGATTTTGTGGGCCTAGGCGATCGGGACGATTTCTACCGATTCGAGCTCAACACTAGGAGCAATTTTAGCCTGCGTCTAGACGGTTTGAGAGCGGATGCTGATGTACGGTTAATTCAAGATAGAAACGGCAACGGTAGAGTTGATTTAGGGGAAATTATTGACTACTCTCTTGAGAGTGGCACTGTCCCCGATGTCATTAATGTATCCAATCTGGAGGCAGGGACATACTATGTCCAAGTTTATAGCTTCTTAAGCAACTCTACTAATTACAACCTGAATCTTTCTGCCACCTCTATTCCTGAACTAAATATTCCCACACCTAGCGGCCCTTTTAATAGTAATTACGGCTACGGTTTGGTGAATGCAAATGCAGCAGTTTCCAGCACCTTGAACAGTTCAAATCCTTTCCCTGCTCTCCCCAATTTGGGCGGGAATAATTGGGCGCTAGATGTCATAAATGCACCGGAAGTTTGGAATCAGAACATTACAGGAAATGGGATTGTTGTAGCTGTTGTGGATAGTGGTGTTGACTACACCCATCCTGACTTGGATGACAATATTTGGCGGAACCCTGGTGAAATTGCTGGAAACGGCATTGATGACGATGGCAACGGATATATTGATGATATTCGGGGTTGGGATTTTGTGGGAAGCGACAACAACCCAATGGATATGAGTTTCAACGGTCACGGGACTCACATAGCAGGTGCGATCGCGGCGGAACGAAATGATTTTGGCATCACAGGAGTTGCGCCCAATGCTAAGATTATGCCTGTCAGAGTGTTGCCCGCCTTTGGTAGGGGCTCGGTGAATAATATTGCTGCTGGAATCCGCTATGCTGCTGATAATGGAGCCAATGTAATTAACCTCAGCTTGGGAAATGAGTTTGTCCCTTCCAACGTAGTAAATAACGCAATTCAGTATGCAAATAACAAAGGCTCTGTTGTGGTGATAGCAGCCGGAAATACGGGTGACATCCAACCAGCTTATCCAGCTCGTAATGCCGATAGCTTGGGAATTGCAGTGGGCAGCATTGATGTAAGAGGCCGCATGGCTGATAGCTCTAACCGGGCGGGTTCCAGACCTTTAGATTACTTAGTTGCTCCGGGAGTAGAGATAGTTTCTACTACTCCTGATGAGGATTATGAACTCAGAACTGGTACGTCTTTTGCAACGCCACAGGTAGCGGGTGTAGCGGCTTTAGTTTTGAGTGCCAATCCGACTTTAACTCCGGCTCAAGTTGAGCACATTTTGACGACAACAGCTAATAGAAATGGGTTAACAGGATAGCATTGCAAATCCTCACTTAAGTCCAGCGGACATTAATAGAGCATATTTAGCAGACGGCTCTGGATATGAACGCTCCAAACACGCCAGGTTTTGAGGTTGGATTTGACTATGCCAGTGGATAATGGTTTGATTCAAACCGATCGCCCGATCGCTAAAATTGTCGTCTAATTCAGATTTGAGTCCTCATCCCGGCGGCGAGATTGGGGAGGCAGAGTAAACTTCTAGGAAGGTCGATCGCCTGTGGCAGATTGAGGCGATCGCACGACGACAGCAGAAAGAGCGATCGGGCTAATTCTCTAAATTCCAACTCTAGAATCCTATGCTGTATTCCCCATTTAAGCGACTCAAATCAACCCACTCTAGGCTCACTAATGTTTTCCTAGGTTCCATTTCCCTGTTCCTGCTTGCCACTATGTCCCTATTAAATACTCCTGACTCTCTCTTCGGAGCGATCGCTCAAACTACGGATGCTCGTCAACTAGAGGCCGATCGGCTAATACAGCAGGGGCTTCAACAGTTTCAGACTAGCCAATCCCCAGCAGCGTTGAATTCCTGGCAACAGGCCCTGCAAATTTATCGCGCCCTCAAAAATCGTGCAGGGGAGGGTTGGGCACTAAGCAATTTGGGAGGTGCTTACATCAATTTGGGCAATTATGCCAAAGCCATTGATTATGGACAGCAGAGTTTAGCCATCGCCCGCGAAATCAAAAACCGCGAAGGAGAAGGGGCAGCAGTGCTCAATTTGGGAATCGCTAACCTCTATATGGGCAACTATGCCAAAGCCATTGATTATGGACAGCAGAGTTTAGTGATCGCCCGCGAAATCAAACACCGCGAAGGGGAATGTCTGGTACTGGTCCATTTGGGACTCGCTTATAACTATCTGGGGAACTATGCCAAAAGCATTGAGTATACACAGCAGAGTTTAGCCATCGCCCGCGAAATCAAAAACCGCCACAGTGAGGTTGTAGCACTGGGTAATTTGGGAGGTGCTTATAACTATCTGGGGAACTATGCCAAAAGCATTGAGTATACACAGCAGAGTTTAGCCATCGCCCGCGAAATCAAAAACCTCGAAGGGGAAGGGAGAGCACTGGGCATTTTGGGAGTCGCTTACAAATATTTGGGAAACTATGCTAAAGCAATTGATTATGGGCAGCAGAGTTTAGCCATCGCCCGCGAAATCAAACACCGCGAAGGGGAATGTCTGGCACTGAACATTTTGGGAGGTGCTTACATCGATTTGGGCAACTATGCCAAAGGCATTGAGTATACACAGCAGAGTTTAGCCATCGCCCGCGAAATCAAACACCGCGAAAAGGAAGGGACAGCACTGGGCAATTTGGGAGCAGCTTACATCAATTTGGGCAACTATGCCAAAGCCATCGAGTATGCAGAGCAGAGTTTAGCCATCGCCCGCGAAATTCAAGACCGCGGAGGAGAAGGTTCAGCACTGGGCAATTTGGGAATCGCTTACATCAATCTGGGCAACTATACCAAAGCCCTTGAGTATTCACAGCAACAGTTAGCGATCGCCCGCGAAATTCAAGACCGCCAGGGGGAGGGTCTGGCACTCAACAACCTCGGAGCGGCCTTCTTGAAAGCTGGCAACGCAACAGAAGCTGAGAAAATGCTCCTCAATGCCATTCAAGTTTGGGAATCGATGCGACAAATGCTCGGCTCCAACGACGCGAATAAAGTCTCCATCTTTGAAGGACAAGCTCACACCTATAGGACTTTACAACAAGTTCGGGTGGCTCAGAATAACCCGATCGCCGCGTTAGAAATTGCCGAACGGGGACGTGCTCGTGCCTTTGTCGATCTCCTGACACAGGGCTTATCGTCAGGTGATGCCAATTCGGTCATCGCCGCTCCCAACCAGGAGCAAATTCGCCAAATCGCGAAATCACAGAACGCCACTTTGGTGCAATATTCGATCGTCTATACTTCGGTGCAATATTCGATCGTCTATAACAACTTCCTAATTCAGGGAAAAAGCGAACCGCGTGAATCTGCGCTCTACATCTGGGTGATTCAACCCACAGGCGAAATCACCTTCCGCGAGGTAGACCTCAAACCCCTCTGGCGGCAGCACAACGCCTCTCTAGCCAGCTTGATCGTTGGCAATCAAGAATTTCTGGCTGTCCGCAGTCGCAGCAGTTTTGGCTCCACTCAACCCCAACCCAACTTACCGACGCTGCATCAACTGCTGATCGATCCCATTGCCAGCCTGCTACCCAAAGATCCCGATGCCCACGTCATCTTCATTCCCCAAGGTTCCCTGTTCCAGGTGCCTTTTCCCGCCCTGCAAGATGCCAGCGGCACTTACTTAATCGAAAAACACACCATTCTCACCGCCCCCTCGATTCAAGTATTGGATTTGACTCGACAACAACGACAGAAGTTAGGCAATCAGCCAGCCAACGGTCGCGGAAATGCTCTGGTGCTCGGTAATCCCACGATGCCACAGGTATCTTTGTCTCCCGGAGAACCCAAACAGCAATTGTCTCCTCTACCTGGAGCCGAAGCTGAAGCTAGAGCGATCGCGCCTCTGCTCAATACCCAAGCCATCACAGGCGCACAAGGGACAAAAGCTGCGATCGTCCAAAAAATGCCCCAAGCATCGATTATTCACTTAGCAACGCATGGATTGCTGGATGATGTGCGCGGATTGGGAAGTGCGATCGCTATGGCTCCTTCTGGTAGCGATGACGGCTTATTGACCGCAGAAGAGATTTTCGACATGAAACTGCAAGCAAGCTTAGTCGTTTTGAGTGCCTGCAACACTGGAGAAGGCAGAATTACCGGGGATGGGGTGATTGGCTTGTCGCGCGCTTTGATTTCGGCCGGAGTGCCGAGTGTGATTGTTTCTTTATGGGCGGTTCCTGATGCGCCGACATCGGAATTGATGCAGTCGTTTTACCAAAACTTGCAAAATAATCCCGACAAAGCACAGGCACTTCGGCAAGCAATGTTAACTACGATGAAAACTCATCCCCAGCCGCGAAATTGGGCGGCATTTACTTTGATTGGGGAGGCAGAGTAAGGACGATCGCGACAAGCAGATTACAGAGTACGATCGGGGATACAAACCCTTATCGCGAAACAGGCGGCTGCAAAATTTCATCCTCTGGAACTATTTTTGCTGACTCCAAAACCTCCTCTAAAACCGGAGAAGGAATCGGCACTTCCTCAACTACCTGATGCTTTTCCAAAGTCAAGCGAGACTGCGACGCACCAGACAATCTTTTCAACAATTTCGGTGTCGGATCGTACAGCAAATAAATAATTCGATCGCCTGCTTGCCAAATCTGAGTCGCCGACACTACTTGCAAGTACCCCTGCCTTTCCACCAGCAACGGCGCCAACTCCCCGGCTTTAACTAAAGCTTGTAAGTGAGCAATCTGAAACTGCAATCCCTCTGTTTTTAACTCAGTTTCCCCCAATTTCACTTCGCCGTCGATCAAATATTCGTTCCAATCCTTCAGCGACAAATCTGAGACAAAGGCTTGATTGATTTTACTCTGATTTACAGGTGTATTTGCTTGCGGATCTTTGGGAAATATTGCCAAAACTCTCGGCGGTGCAAACTCTTCGGCTGCTCGCTGAGCTAACACTAAGTTTACCTCACCGTTGTTAGTCATTGCCAAAAAAGTTCCCATCGAATCCAGTCCGGCTTCTTCTAACACGCTGTGATCCAGAGCACTGCTCAAAAACACCCGCAAACCTTCTCGTTCTGCTTGTGCACAAGCTTCCGGGTTCGTGTCGATAATTGCCACCGATTCTCCGCGTTCTTGAAACAAGCGAGCAATTAATCTGCTCAAAGGATTTGACCCGACAATTGCTGCACCGGTTGCGGATTTTGAGGTAATTCCCAAAAGTTGAGCCATCCGTCCGGCTGTTAGTCCCTGGACGAAAACTGTCATAATAATTGTTAGGAAAACTAAGGCTTTAATCGAGTCGCCGCCGTTGATTCCCCGCTGGGTGAGCAAAATTGCAAATAAAGATGCGATCGACGCTGAGACAATTCCCCTCGGCGCTACCCAACAAACAAATAATTTCTGCCGCCAATTCAGTCCGCTGTTCCAAGTACACAGCCAAACGTTGATCGGGCGCACTACCCACATTAAAGCTAAAACTGTAAACAAACTTCCCCAACCGAGGGCGACCACACTAGCGAGGGATAAATCGGCCGCCAGCAGCACGAACAGCATGGAAATAGCCAGGACTGTGAGTTGCCCTTTAAACCTCCTCAGCAGCCTTTCTTCTGGCACAGCAGCGGCTCTGAGGACGATGCCGGATACCACTGTTGCCATCAGTCCCGATTCGCTGCGGATTTCTTCTGCTAAGCCGAAAAATCCCCACAAACCAGCTAATACTACTAAGTTTTTGAGGTCTTCTGAGAGAAATTGCGATCGCTTGAGAATGAATCCCAGCAGCCAACCTCCCGCAACTCCGACGAGTGCGCCAACGAAGAGTCGCACGATTAAATCTCGGAACAAAACCAGCAAATCAGCATTGCCGTTCAAAATAATATTCAGCACCAATACTGCCAGAATTGCCCCGACAGGATCGATTAAAACGCCTTCTGCTTCTAGCAAGGCGGCAACTTTTTTGTCAACGGATACTTGTTTGAGCAAAGGGCCGATTACTGTCGGGCCTGTGACGACTACTAGAGAAGCATACAAAAATGCGATCGGCCAGGGAAATTCTCCCAACCAGTGTGCGGCCATTCCGCCGCCTATGAGCGTAATTAAAGTGCCTACGGTAACTAAATTGCGGATGCTGCCGGAAAGTTTGCCTAAATCTCGCAATTCCAAATTCAAGCCGCCTTCAAACAGAATTAAAGCTACGCAAAGGGATACCATAACTTCCAAACCGCTTCCCAGCAGATTCGGGTGCAGCACTCCCAAGCAGTCTGGGCCGGCTAAAATGCCAAACAACAGCAAAAAGACGATCGCCGGAACTTTCAGATAAGCGGCGATAACTTGAGCGCTGATGCCACAGATGACGGTCATGACCATCAACTGGGTGATGTTAAAGGGGATTTCCATAGATATAATTGTTACAGGCAGCCCGCTCAGTTTTAAATGTTCGATCGCGGGTAATTTGAGTGCAGGCGCTATTTTCGGCGCAGCTTACAAACTCGGCACGGCCCTGGATTTTTCCCAATAAGATTAAAAAACCTTGATAGTCGCTATAACTTTATCAGATAATTCTCTTGGCGTCAAAGATGCGAGTAAGCTGTAGCTAAGCTGTTGCGGCATTTAAAGGGTATGTCAAAAAAAATTAAAGTCTTGTGGGGAGTAGGGGCCCTAGCGTCCCGCCCGCCCTGAATATACAATTTAAATGCGCGACAGCTTAAGCCAGAGATTGTCTGTTATGTTCGAGACTCCGATGCCGATGGGGATGCGGGCACAGAGGGAGAGGATTTGACGAATTTTGATGGGGAGTCAATCGATTTTAGATTTTAGATTTTAGATTTTAGAATTGAAGTATTGACCCCACGGATAAATTCGGGGGGCAAGTTTCATCGGATAAGCTGTTGCGGCATTTAAATGGTATGTCAAAAATTTTTAAAGTCTTGTGGGGAGTAGGGGCCCTAGCGTCCCGCCCGCCCTCAATCTACAATTTAAATGCGCGACAGCTTACAGGTTTTTTATTTCACCGGTCCTGAGTCTGCTTTCGGAATAAATCCGGGGGCTTGTATCCTGGATGCTTTCGGTCAATCTCCAATTAAAAAGCTCACATCTCAAATCGATCGCCCCCAGACTCATCTTTAGAGTAGAGTTTCCATCTAAAAAACTCTAAAATCCCAAGATTCATCTGTAGAGTAAATCTAAAATCTATAATCTAATCTATCGTTCCCACACTCATCTTTAGAGTAGAGTTCCCATCTAAAATTTTACATCACAAGATTCATCTGTAGAGTCAATCTAAAATCTATAATCTATAATCGACTCGCATTCTGCCACCTGCGAAAAAAATCCGATAAAATGGCCGGCGAAATTCGCCCTTCCAGCCAATCTAAAGCCTGGTTTTGCTGGGGTGCGGCCCGATAAAATTTGCACGCATCTATCAGCCGAATCGGAGAATTAGTGCCCGTAGGTTGAGATCGCCATTTTTGTGCAAACTCAGTAATAATAGCCGGAGAAAGTTGTTTTTGCAGCCAATCTAAAGCTTGGTCTTGTTGTGCCAAACCGCGATAAAATTTGCCCACATCTATCAATCGCAAATTACTGTCTTGAGGTAAGGTAGTTGCCCGCCATTTTTGAGCAAATTCCCCTAAAACAGAGGTAGAAACTTGACTTTGCAGCCAAATTAAGGCAGTATCTTGGCTAGCCTTAGCTTGATAAGACGAGAATACCTGAGTCAGCCGCACGTCTGAGATGGGAGTGGGAGTCGGAGCAGGAGTCGGCTGCGGGACGGGTGTCGGCGCTGGAGGAGGGACAATTACTTTGGGAGATTTTCGCATCAAAGCGGCCCAGGTTTTGAGGCTGGCAATGCCGTCTGCCTTGAGGCCTTGAGATTTCTGAAACGAGATGAGCGCCGCTGTGGTGGTAGCTCCAAATTTAGCGTCCATCGCGCCTTGATAGAAACCTTTAATTCTTAATTCCCTTTGGATGTCTGCAACTTTATAACTTTGGGCGCCTTCTCGGACGCTTTCATAAATATTGGTGTCTACATTGCCCGATACGCCCGACACGCTGCCGCTGTCGCTGTATTGCCAAAAAGTCCAAGTTTTCCAGCCGCCGGGAACCCAAGGTTTCTCAGCAGTGGTATAGTGAGCAATCCACAGTGGGTAATCGGCAAACCGTGTTGTCCCCAGGTTGTCCCAGAAACCGGGGTACGTGTAGATAATCGGCCGCATCAAGGTGGCTTTTTCGACTGCTTCTAGCCAAATTGCGGCTCGATCGCACAATTGAGTCGCAGTCAAACCGCCTGTAGTTTCGATATCCAAGACTGGCGGCAAATCCCCCGGTTCGAGTTTTACAGTTTTCAAGAACAAATCTATTTGTCCTTGAATGCTGCTTGCAGGTTGAAAAAAGTGGTAAGCACCGCGTTGAATCCCCGCCGCTTTCATCGCCGCCCAATTGCGAGCGAAAGTTTGGGCAACGAACGTTGCACCTTCGGTCGATTTGACAAAACTGAAGGTGATACCATCCCGGGCAACTGCTGGCCAATTGACATTGGGCTGGTAGTCGGAAACATCTATACCGCGAATACTCATATGACGAAGAGTTGAGAAAAGCTGGTTTGCTCTGAAGCAGCGACTCGATTAAGGGTACATTAAAATTGTAATGCTAAGTCGCTAATTGTTTTTTTACAGGGGAGATGGTGCGAATGAACTTCGATCGAATAGAGCCCGGCCCTGGTCAAGAGTCTGTTTGGGATTACCCGCGTCCCCCTCGGCTTGAGGAATCGACCAAACACGTACAGATAATTTTTAATGGAGTGACGATCGCCGACACGCGCCGTCCTCAGCGGGTATTGGAGACCAGTCACCCTCCTGCCTACTATATCTGCCCCGATGACATCAAAATGGAATATTTGCACAAAACTTTACGAGGCTCTTGGTGCGAGTGGAAGGGACAAGCCGGTTATTACACTGTGACGGTAGAGTCGAAAGAAGTAGTAAATGCTGCTTGGTTTTATCCCAATCCTAATCAGGTTTTTGCAGCTATTAAAGATTATGTGGCTTTTTATCCGAGCAAGATGGATGCCTGTTATGTGGATGGGGAATTAGTGCAATCTCAACCAGGGGATTTTTACGGCGGCTGGATTACCAAAGATATTGTCGGCCCGTTTAAGGGAGGGCCAGGAACTTGGGGGTGGTGAGGGAGTTTTGAGTTTTCAGTTTTCAGTTTTCAGTTTTGAGTTGAGAACAGCGACAGAAACCACGTCTTTTTATTTAAACATTGTTACAGCTTTGACCCAGGTTTAAATAAAAACCAGGTTTCTTGAGTGTGTGAGCGCCTTGAATGAGTTAAGGAATGGCTCTGAAATCTTTTTCTTACGACGCAAAAAGCCAACAGTAAAAAAATGAATAATAATTAATTCAATAGCTTTCTAATTGAGTGAGGATGAATCAATGTAATGCAATGCAGGCAAGGCAGAAGCTAACGCAGCAGCTTATCCCTTGAAATAAACAGTGTAGTCAAGAATACAGTGACTGTTCATAAATAAATGTTAGTATAAGTTAATATCTGACACTAGCTTTGTTGCTTCTTTATTATTTATTTATTCGGATCTGTGCTGTGTCTGTTGAATTTATTGAGCCGTCCAACTCGCCAGAAAACTCACCCAAAAATTTATCTTTAGAGTCTACTCTTAAGGATCTGGCTCTATTCAATTTTCAGGTTGACTCCTCATATCTAGCCAAAGAAGTAGCCCGGTTTTTTCAATCTCACCCGCTGCTTCCGGGAGTTATCTTAACCGTAAATGGAGAATTTTTAGGGATGATATCGCGTCGGCGATTTATGGAACGCATGAGCCGCCCTTACGGAGTAGATATATTTGCTTGCAGACCGATTATAGCCTTGTATCAAATAGCTCAAACCGATAGTTTGATTTTACCAGGAGTAGCCTTAATTGTCATGGCAGCTCAGCGCTCCGTGCAGCGACCGCCGGAACTGCTTTACGAGCCGATTGTTGTGCAGTTAGAACCTCAAGTTTACCGACTTTTAGACGTGCATCAACTCTGGGTAGCTTTATCCCAAATTCACCAAGAAGCTACTTGGTCTATGAGCGAACTTTATTACAATTTATCAGTCACGCAATCCGAGCTAGAAGCAGCTAATTCTCAATTAAAAGCAGCTAATTCAGAATTGTATCGCCTTGCTAACTTAGATGGCTTAACTCAGATTGCCAACCGCCACTGTTTTAACGAATACTTACAAAAAGAATGGCAAGAATTGGGAGAAGCTGCGGCAGAAATATCTTTGATTTTATGCGATGTTGACTTTTTTAAGAAATACAACGATACGTACGGGCATCAGGCGGGAGATGCTTGTTTGCAACAGGTAGCCAAAACTATTGTTGAGGCTGTACATTACTCAGCAGGCGCAGTTTCCGGGGAGACTCTGGTGGCTCGTTACGGAGGTGAAGAATTTGCGGTAATTTTACCCCGCACTTCGTCTGAAATAGCTGTTTGGATTGCAGAGCGAATTCGAGTTTGCGTCAAAGAACTAGAAATCGAACACCTTAATTCAGCGGTGTGTTCTTTCGTGACGCTGAGTTTGGGGGTAGCGAGCACGTTTCCTCAGCCCGAAACTTCTCAGGAAAACCTACTTGCAGCGGCAGACCGCGCGCTTTATCATGCTAAAGACCTAGGGCGCGATCGAGTAATTTTAGATTTTAGATTTTAGATTTTAGATTGGAAAAAGCGATCCAGGGATTTATCCGTGGGCTGGTTTAATGGTTTCCATCACAGATTGTCTGGCAAATCTCCGATCGACCTCCCGATGCTAGCCAGCAATTTCTCCAAAGCTTTCATCTGCTTGACGGTGAACGTCGGCACATTCTTCCCCAACTCCCAACGGCTGATGGTTTGCGACGAAACGCCAAGCTCTCGCGCCAAATCTTCCTGACTCATCTCCAGTTCTTCCCTGAGCTTCTTTAAGTGCGACTCTTCATCTTCAGGTCGCGGAACGGGCTTTTTCGGCATAACTTTGATCGCACATTTTTTCTATAAGATGCTTAAGCATCTTGACTAAACAATAAATTGATTAGACAATATGTTTAATAGCCAGTCCAGAACCGTGGAAAGTACAAGGACTGGCTCTAATACCCCTTTGGAAAGGAGCATGAATCGATTATGCCTTACAAACAGCGTCTGAATTCCTGGATTATTGTTCGCTTGCTTCCCAATTTACAAAGAAGCGTTGTGGGTCGGTTTCGTAGTTGGTCGGATGCAGACGGTCAGATCCGCATTTTGCGACAGTTGTTGCCGGAAGCTCGCCTAATAGTCGTGTTCGATCCGGGCGATCGCTCGTAAATTAGTTTTGAGTTTGGAAGCGATCGCGCAACAGTACGGCGAATAGCTGGGGAGGTGCGATCGCTCCTTTCCAGCAATCTTTGCGATAAAATGTGGAAAAGTATTTAGCTGTGACGCATTTTTAAGCTATGGATCTCGCTGGTACTCTTGCAGAAATTATTAGTTTGAGCGTTAATGACAGAATTCGCTTAGTACAAGCGATATGGGACAGCATAAGCGCAGATCCCGAACATCTTGAATTAACTGAATCTCAAAGGATAGAGCTATCTCGCCGCCTGCTAGACCACGAAACAAACCCCAATGCGGTTATTTCTTGGCAAGAAGTAAAAGCTAGAACAATGGCGAGGTTGCAACAGTGAGCCTTTCTATTGTCCTGCGTCCGGCTGCACAGGAAGAGTTTGATGAGGCTGTTGATTGGTACGAGCAACAAAGTGCAGGACTTGGAGTAGAGTTTCTCAATCGTGTAGAAGAAGCACTCGATCGAATTAGCGCGACGCCAGAAGCTTGCTCAATTGTTTTCCAAGAAATGAGGCGGATTGTCGTGCGAAAGTTTCCCTACTTAATTTTCTACCGTGTTGAACCGGAGCAAATTGTAGTTCTGGCGATTTTTCACAGTAAGCGAGAGCCGAAAACTTGGCAGTCACGAGTCTAAGAATTTTAGAGATAGGAGATATATCAAATCGATCGCCCCGTGCCTACAAAGACTCGCACCAAGCACGTTCTGCCGTCCAGTGTCTGTCAGAAGATTCATAAATCCTCAACCCATCCAACCCGGCATTTTGGATCATTTCCTCAACTTCATCCAGGGTAAATGCTGCTTGCAACGAATCGCTGAATAACTGTTTCTGATGCGCGTTGCAATCTCCCGCATACAGATTGACTAAATTATCCCTGATTTCCGCTTTTTCCGGCCGCAGCAAATCCCGCAAAAAAATTGCTCCCTGCGGCTTCAACACCCGCTTGACTTCCTGCAAAAACGGCAGCGGATCGGGCAAATGGTGGATAATGCTGTTGGAAATCACCATGTCAAAATAACTGTCTGGATACGGCATGGCCTTAGCATCGATTAATTCGAGACTAATTTGCGATCGCACGCCGGCCTTTTCCACATTTTGGGCCCCAACTTTCAGCATATTTGCCGACAAATCAATGCAAGTCAATTTCCATGCTGGCCGGAGTTGACAAAGTGCGATCGGAATTCTCGCCGTACCCGTCCCCGCATCCAAAACGTTTCCAAAAACCGGCCCCAACGCCGCAGCACTCTGAGCAAAAGCAGCATTAACCTCAGTAAAGTCCATCGAATCGTATTCGATCGCCTCTTCCAAGGAATCCATCACTTCCGGTTCCAAAACTCGCTGCATAAAATTTATCTCGTTCTCTGGCATTTCCATATAGGGATTCAGTTTCGCCTGCAAAAGCTCGACTAACTCCGGTTCCATATATTCGTAATTGTCCGGGATTTGCAGGCAAATAACTTTCTTGCCTTCGAGACTTTGCGGAAATTTGCTGCGAAGTCGATCGCCATGCTTCTTCTCCATCACAAATATCCAATCCGCCCAGCCCAGCAAACCCTCAGTTACTCTAATTCTTGCACCTTTTTCCGTTCCCGCCGATCGCACGCTGTAGCCACTAACCTTCTGGTATATCTTCTCGGCAGTCAAACTTCTCCACTTATTCTGACTGCACACAAACAATATCTTGATTTTATCCATTCAGACACAATTATAAAATTCTATGTTTATCGTGGCACGGGCGTCCCGCCTGTGCTTCGTTTATCGTGGCACGGGCGTCCCGCCTGTGCTTCCGAAGCGGTTAAAAATTTCCTTCTAATTTCCCCCGATCGCACCTTGCATACCACAAATACTGTATTTTGTCAAAAATGGCAAAATCTGCGTTACAATTCTTAAACCATCAAATGCGGATTTTGCATAAATAATTGTACTTATTACATTTGCGAATTCGTTAATTTTACGATTTTAAAAGCTTGCAGCGTCAAAAAGTAAAATTAGTCATAATGCCCCTGGATTATGAAAATCGTACCACAAGCCTCAAAACAAGTAAATAGGTAAAATAATTGAGAATGAAGTCAATAATTTTGGTCGTCTTTAGATTTTCTTAAGATTTCAGCCCTTAAAATAGATCGAACATTTAAAACTAAATCGACTTTTAGATTGTTTTTGCTTATCAAAGTAGCTGGAGTTGCCCCGAAGACCGATCGACCCTCAAGATATAGATACAGATCCTCGATCGCACAATGGCATCCCACCAAACTCGATCGAACTCTGCTAGAATTAGTAAAACGAAGTCGTTATGAGTTTAATTAAATAGCTATGACCGACGAAACCGTAGAAAACCTAGTAATTATCGGCTCAGGCCCAGCAGGCTACACAGCAGCCATCTACGCGGGGAGGGCAAACCTGAAACCCGTAGTCTTTGAAGGCTACCAAATGGGAGGCATCCCCGGCGGTCAACTGATGACCACCACAGAAGTCGAAAACTTTCCCGGCTTTCCCGAAGGCATCACCGGGCCGCAACTGATGGATCGGATGAAAGCTCAAGCAGTGCGCTGGGGTGCCGAATTATACACAGAAGATGTAATTTCGGTGGATTTGACCAAGCGTCCGTTTACAGTGCGATCGGAAGACAGAGAAATCAAAACCCACACGATAGTAATCGCTACAGGCGCGACGGCGAAACGGCTGGGGCTACCTAGCGAACACGTATTTTGGAGTCACGGCATTTCGGCCTGTGCGATTTGCGACGGCGCTACCCCAATTTTTAAAGGAGTAGACTTAGCTGTCATCGGCGCGGGCGACACCGCAGCGGAAGAATCTATTTATTTGACAAAATACGGCTCTCATGTACATATGCTGGTGCGGCGCGATCGAATGCGCGCCAGCAAAGCCATGCAAGACCGAGTGCTGAGCAATCCCAAAATTACCGTGCACTGGAACACCGAAGCAGTGGATATCTTGGGAGAGCCAGGGGGCAAAATGGACGGGGTGAGAATTAGAAATATCGAGACCGGCGCCGAGAGCGATTTGCTGGTGAAAGGATTGTTTTACGCGATCGGTCACACTCCCAACACTCAACTGTTCCAAGGTCAGCTAGAACTCGACGAAGTAGGCTATATCGCCACCAAACACGGTTCGGTAGAAACCAGCGTCGAGGGAGTTTACGCCGTCGGCGACGTGCAAGACCACGAGTTTCGCCAAGCAATCACCGCAGCCGGCAGCGGCTGTATGGGTGCGATGCTGGCAGAACGTTGGCTGTCAGTTAACGGTTTAACGCAGGAATTCCATCAAACTGAGGAATCCGAGCAACCCCTAGCAGCGCCAGAAACTCCAAAAGTACGCAAAACCAGCGAGAACTTTGATATCCAAGAGACGCGCCACGAAGGAGGTTATGCTTTGCGGAAGTTGTTCCACGATAGCGATCGACTGATTGTGGTCAAATATGCCTCTCCGAGTTGTGGGCCTTGCCACAGCCTCAAGCCGATTTTGAGCAAAGTAGTAGATGAGTTCGATGGCAAAATCCACTACGTGGAAATTGACATCGAAGAAGATCCTGAAATTGCTGAAAATGCTGGCGTGATGGGTACGCCGACGATTCAGTATTTCAAAGACAAAGATTTGGTGGCTGAGCTCAAAGGAGTTAAGCCGAAAAGCCAGTACCGCGAGTTAATTGCCAGTAATTTGTAGGAATTCGATCGATTTTAGATTGGAGGTGTGCCAAGAGAGATTTTTCCTAAACTCAACTTGTGTCCCACCTGCCAAAAACCCGGTTTCTCCCCTGCGCGCCAGTCTCGTGCAGGGGAGAAACCGGGTTTTTTTAGCCCCATCGCGCGAAAAAACCCGGTTTGTCGCGAGTGTTTGGCGAATGAGAAAGAGGATTTTTGACCAGGAATTTCAAAGGTGGTACCCGCCACGTGATTTATCCGTGGAATCAATCCCAAATCGAAAATCGAAAATCCTCAAGAAAGAGCATTTATCTCGCGCAAGTCAATCGAAAATCTAAAATCTAAAATCTAAAATCGATTGACTGTTCCGGGTTTTTTCGCCTGAGTGCTACTAAAATCGAAAAGTCTTATATAGGTCGATCGTCATTATGGCTCAAAGCCGCCTCCGACTACCGCGATTTCTCAACAGTGCCTCACCGTCAAGCCTGTCAATGAAAATGATGTGGGCAGGTTTGACAATAACTGCCGTGTTTATATTGGTAGCAACCTTGTCTCCAGCTATGCAAGCTTGGGGATGGCTGCAAAATCCTACCGAGGCTTTGAGTAACCCCATCCACGAACCGCCGTCGGCGAATTATTGGTTTGGTACTAGCCGCAGTGGCTACGATGTGTTTTCGCGCACGCTGTTTGCTTCTCGCGCGGCTTGGCAAGTGGTAATTTTAGCCACTGCTTTGAGTTTGTTTATCGGTGTGCCGCTGGGTTTGGTTAGCGGTTATTTGGGTGGCAAGCTCGATCGAGTGTTGTTATTTTTAATGGATACAATTTATACTTTGCCGGGGCTGCTACTTTCTCTGACGCTAGCGTTTGTAGTGGGAAAAGGAGTTTTGAATGCTGCGATCGCCCTGAGCATTTCCTACATCCCTCAATACTACCGCGTCGTCAGGAATCACACCGTCAGCGTCAAAACCGAATTATTTGTCGAAGCCGCGCGAGCAATGGGTGCTGACACTTGGACAGTGCTTTCGCGCTACCTGTTTCTGAATGTGATTCAGAGCGTACCGGTGCTGTTTGCGCTCAACGCGGCCGATGCAATTTTAACATTAGGAGGTTTGGGATTTCTCGGATTAGGACTTCCCGAAGCAACTCCCGAATGGGGACACGACTTGCGTTTAGCTTTAGATGCGCTACCTACTGGTATTTGGTGGACAGCTTTGTTTCCCGGTTTGGCGATGACTTTAATGGTAGTGGGACTATCTTTGGTGGGGGAAGGATTAAACGAGTTTGTTAACCCTCGCCTGCGGAATCAGCAGTAATCAGTCTCGCGCTTAAATTAAGTTCACAGTCAGGACTTGAGTTTTTTCTTCTTCTCTTTTCTTCCTTCGCGCCCTAGCGCTTACGCGCGGCTTCGCCTAACGCGTCTTCGCGGTTCGTTAAAGGAGAAATTAGGAGGAAAAAAACCCAGATTATAATTGAGGAGGTGAAATGATGAAAAATATTCCCCGTATTGAATATCTCAAAGTCCAAAATTACCGTGCTTTGAACAATCTCGAACTCAAAAATCTCACCCCCTTAACAGTCTTCTTAGGCCCAAACGGTAGCGGAAAGTCAACTATTTTCGATGTTTTCGCTTTCCTATCCGAATGTTTTACCGAAAGCCTAAGAAAAGCCTGGGATAGACGGGGCAGATTTCGAGAATTACGCACCAGAGACAGCGAAGGCTGCATTATCATTGAATTAAAATATCGAGAGACATCCGCATCGCCTTTAATTACCTATCATCTCGCTATAGATGAAGAAAATAATCGTCCCTTCATTGCTGAAGAATGGTTGCATTGGCGACGCGGACAATCGGGAAAAGGAAAACCCTTTCGTTTTTTAGACTTCAAAAAAGGGGAAGGACAAGTCATTAGTGGTGAAAGTCCTGATGAAGAAGGTGAAAGGATAACCGAAAAACTAGAATCCTCTGAATTTTTAGCAGTAAATACATTAGGACAATTTGCCAAACATCCCCGTGTTAGTGCATTAAGACGTTTTATTACAGGCTGGTATTTATCATATTTAACCGCAGATCATACCCGCAGCCTTACCGAAGCAGGTGCACAGGAAAGATTGTCCGCCACGGGGGATAATTTACCAAATGTTATCCAATACCTCAAGGAACAACATCCCCAACGGTTAGAAGAAATATTAAAAACCCTTTCCGTTCGTATTCCACGCCTCGAAAAAGTCGAAGCATCAATCATGCAGGATGGCAGACTTTTGTTGGAAATTAAAGATGCTCCTTTTTCTCATCCAATTCTGGCAAAATTTGCCTCCGATGGTACCTTAAAGCTCTTAGCTTATTTGATAGTATTATTTGACCCTAATCCCCCGCAGTTAGTGGGGATAGAAGAACCAGAAAATCATTTACATCCGAGATTATTACCTCAGCTTGCAGAAGAATGTCGTTCTGCTTCTGCGAATACTCAATTAATGGTGACAACGCATTCTCCCTTTTTTGTGGATAGTTTGAAACCAGAGGAATTATGGGTATTATATCGAGATGAGAAAGGTTTTACTCAAGCAAAAAGAACCGCAGATATGCAGGGAGTAAAACAATTTATGGAACACGGTGCCTTACTGGGTTCGCTGTGGATGGAAGATTTCTTTGATGTGGGAAATCCGCTTAAAAATGCGGGTGCACCGCAAAGATTTTAACTTTAAAATTAAGAGTAGGTGAGGATTTTGCATCTTGAGTTTTTAGTGGAAGAAGCATCACTAGAATCAGCTTTAACCCAGATTTTACCCAAAATATTGCCATCGACTGTTACCTATAAAATTCATGCTTTTCGAGGGAAAACAGATTTACTGGCTAAATTGCCTAACCGTTTGAAAGGTTATCAAGCATGGCTTCCGCCTGATTGGAAAATTGTTATTTTAATAGATGAAGATCGAGAAGATTGTCTCAAATTAAAACAACAACTAGAAATAATGGCAATATCATCGGGATTAATCACTAAATCTTCCTGTCAAAAAGATAAATCATTCCAAGTCTTAAATCGAATTGTAGTTGAAGAATTAGAAGCGTGGTTTTTCGGCGATGTTGAAGCAATTCGCCAAGCTTACCCTAAAGCCTCTCCCAATTTAGCTACTCAAAAAAAATATCGAGAGCCTGATGCTATCAAAGGAGGCACCTGGGAGGCTTTAGAAAGAGTATTACGGAACGCTGGATACCATCAGGGAGGACTAGAAAAATATAAAGCCTCTAGCGAAATTTCTAAATATATGAATCCTGAATCAAATCTCTCTAAAAGCTTCAAAGTCTTTTATCAAGGTTTATTAGAAATCATCAATAGTAAGCAGGTATAATCAACTTTATAGACAATTTTCGCTCTCGTCATTGCTGAGCTAGGAGCCAGGAATGATTTAGAGATCAAACCTAGATCAGCGCTTTCTGATGACACGCTGTAAATAATAACAAAACTTTGAGCATCGCACCAACGTCCTACCGTTCCATTTCTTTAAGCGCATCCTGCAGCTTATGCCTTCTCCAACAATAGCAAGCACATCGCTAACTGGGTAAATTTTCCTTCCCTGGCGGAGTTATCATCTGCAGGTAGTTGCATCAACGTCCGCTGGGGATTTTTTTCCGTCTGCTTGAAATTATCAAGACAATTCGGGAATCCTACCTAAAATTGATGGAAGGAGTTTATTGAATCTTCACACTGTCACAATGTATTTAAAGGAATCGTGAAGTTATACTTCCGGGAGATGTCGAATTGTATTGTTTGTGAGACAGTGCGATCGCGTAAGTGCGAACCGAAAGCCAAAAATTTTAGAGAAGTCCACAGCCGAGAGTTGCGCGGCGGGTTAACTCTCAGTAGAATTTATCCGGGTGGTTTTTGCCACGGACGCGACAAACTCGTGTCGAACTGCTTAAATAAGAATGTGACGTTAAGAACTTAATGTGATTTAACGTCAAAATTAAAGCCAATTTCTGAGATTTGAGCTAACTTAACAATGAAAGCCCCTGTTGCACTACTCAACCCGCAACGCTTCATAGGGGGTCAGAGTCGGTCTCTAATCCAGAGTGGCCGGCTTAAAACTAAAGCTACGAGCTTTATTCAATCGCAGATTGCGTATGATTCAATTCAGGGAAACAGGGTAATGATGGGTGTATCTACACGGATGGTATTGGTTCCAATTTGGGCAACTCAAAAATTGTCTGCTAACTGTCTGGCCAACTACGCCGCAGCCGTTCACCCAGATATACGCAGAAAACAGCGCCGTTCGATCGTGCCAAAGTTTTTGCGGGCCGTTCTCAGGATTTAGCAGAGCTGGACATGAGTTAGTATTGTCAAGCTAAGCTGACAGAGTTTTCCTAGTTCTTGACAAACAATGGAAAACAACTTCCATTTTTTGTGAGAAAGGCTACAATCGGGAAGGTCTTGGCAAGATCCGATTCTCCCCTTTTGGTGCTTCAACCCTCTGCTGTTGCATTTGAGGCAGCAGACCGACATCCAAGGTGGCGAAAATTTGCCGTGCAACTGTCATGTCTGACAACCAGAGTGAAAGCAAGGCGAATCAAAAGTTCGATACCTCCAATACAAAAGTTAGAGGGTTCCGTGCGGGAAAACTTGTACGGGTAAAAGCTCGAAGTACCGAGTAAAAAAGCCAGTATTTTTGGAAGTGCGATCGATCGCACTTCATGGTTTGCTTCTGTGGGCAAGGTATCGCAGGTGATGTGGTAACTCGTTCCGAAAGAAAAAGCCGCTAGCTCAATTCAAGGTCGCGATGTTAAAATTTGCGATCGATTGAATGCGCTGCCTGCTTCAAACCAGAACTCGAACCGTGACTCATAAAACAGGTGCAGTTTCGGTAACAGATTCAGCTAGCAAACCGAAAATCCCACTATTTTTTCCTGCGGGAATGTCAATACTGGCTAACTTGTCTAAACTACAAACAGACACTATTCCACTGTTATTTATTCTTTAATTCAGGAGCATGAGGAAGACGGCATGATCCAGGCTAACACCGTACTCGCAACCACAATTACACCGGAAATGGAAACACTCGAGTTGCTTCGGGGCGCCGAAAGCGTTCTACCTGAGAGCGAGTTGGAACTCTTTATCGACGAAGAAGACGATCGAGAAGAATTCTTAGACTCTCAATCTGAGGACGACACTAAAGCTGGCAAAGGCGCCAAAGCCCGCCGTCGGGCACAGGCAAAGAAAAAGCATTATACTGAAGACTCTATTCGTCTTTACCTGCAAGAAATCGGTCGGATTCGACTGCTGCGAGCTGACGAAGAGATTGAACTAGCGCGCAAGATTGCAGATTTGCTGGAATTAGAGCGAGTTCGAGAACAACTGCTCGAAGAGTATAACCGCGAACCCAAAGACAGCGAATGGGCGAATGCTGTAGATATGGCACTTCCTGCATTCCGTCACCGACTTCACGTCGGCCGTCGGGCCAAGGAAAAAATGGTGCAATCAAACCTGCGTTTGGTGGTGTCGATCGCCAAAAAATACATGAATCGCGGTTTGTCTTTCCAAGATTTGATTCAGGAAGGCTCTTTGGGTCTGATCCGGGCCGCTGAAAAATTCGATCACGAAAAAGGCTACAAGTTTTCTACCTACGCAACTTGGTGGATACGTCAGGCTATCACCCGAGCAATTGCCGACCAATCGCGCACTATCCGCCTACCTGTTCACCTTTACGAAACCATTTCGCGGATCAAGAAAACTACTAAACTCCTGTCTCAGGAAATGGGTCGCAAGCCTACGGAAGAAGAAATTGCTACCCGCATGGAAATGACGATCGAGAAGTTGCGGTTCATTGCTAAGTCCGCACAATTGCCAATCTCTCTAGAAACTCCGATCGGCAAAGAGGAAGACTCACGTCTGGGAGACTTTATTGAATCTGACGGGGAAACACCAGAAGATCAAGTCTCCAAAAACCTGCTCAGGGAAGACTTGGAAAGCGTTTTGGATACTCTCAGCCCCCGCGAACGGGATGTACTGCGGCTGCGTTACGGCTTAGATGACGGACGGATGAAGACCTTGGAGGAAATTGGTCAAATCTTTAACGTCACCCGCGAGCGGATTCGCCAAATCGAGGCTAAAGCTTTGCGGAAGTTGCGCCATCCCAACCGGAACAGCATCTTGAAAGAATATATCCGCTAGAGTAATTTGCTAGCATCACCCGAAAGAGTGATTATCACTCTTTTGGGGGGGGGAACCCCCCGACCCGGTTTGAGCTATAGCTGTTAAATTTTGTGCTGCTAACTGCCGGGAGCAATTGCCTATTTGTGGCCCAAATCGCGCTGTCAAAATTTTGGGAGTCCGTAACGGAACTCCCAAGCTTTGCATTGTCAAAAAAGTCTTAACTAGAAAATTACATCACGCCCCAAAAGTGAAGCAGACCTTGACCGGAAACCAATTCGATGATGACAGCGACAGAGAAACCAATCATCGCCAAACGACCGTTCCAATTTTCGGCGCCTTCGGTGAAGCCCCAGTTCCAAGCATTGCGTTTTTGTTCTTGCATAGTGCGAACTCCCTTCGTTAACTTTTGTAAGGCTTATGTAAATAAATATAACATTCCTTGATAAAAATGCAAGCTTGTGATTGGTGATATCGGTCACAACGGTCGATCGACCTTGAGGATTTTGCCTAACTAGGAAAAATAGCCAACTCGGTATCAGGGTCGAACAAGTGAATCTTGTCATGGGCGATAGCCAACCAAAGCTCTTCGCCAACTCGGATCGATCGCTCAGGAGGAACCCGCACTTGCATCCTCACCGCCGGAGCATCCGTCAAACAAACCCCCAAATAAGTTTCGTGTCCCAAAGCCTCTACAATTTCCACTTGTACCGAAAGATTTTTGGTAGCCGGAGGGTTAATGCTCAGATGTTCCGGCCGAATGCCCAAAATCAGCCTTCGCCCGTCATATTGTTGTAGACTTTTTGCCCAAATATCGGGTAAAGTAAAGCGAAATTGCGGGTGAGAAATCAACAGCGGAGCACTAAATTCCACAGACAAAAAATTCATCGGCGGAGAACCGATAAACTCAGCCACAAACAGATTAGCCGGCTTGTTGTAAAGCTCTAGAGGTTGAGCTACTTGCTGAATCTGGCCGACCTTCATAATAGCAATGCGATCGCCCATAGTCATCGCCTCAGTTTGGTCGTGAGTTACATAAATAGTTGTAGTTCCCAACTGTCGCTGCAACTGCACAATTTGCGATCTCGTTTGGGCCCTCAATTTTGCATCCAGATTCGATAGCGGTTCGTCCATCAAAAAAACTTCAGGATTCCTAGCCATCGCCCTACCCAAAGCTACCCGCTGCTTTTGCCCTCCCGAAAGTTGTTTCGGCAAGCGATTTAAAAGAGATTCTATTTGCAATAATTCAGCTACCTCCCGCACTCGTTTCCCTACAGCCTTTTCCCGTTCCGACAAATAGCGCAAACCTGGAGGCAACTTGCGAGTAGCTCCTACCAAAAAATCCTCCCATAAAGCATATATTCGCTCGTTGTTTAAAGTATTAGAAGCTAAATAATTAATAAGCTCTTTTACCTGATTCCTGATTTTTTCTGCCTTCTCCCTGCTTCCTTTTTCTTTTTCTGTCTCTTCTCCCTTCTCTCTGCTCCCTTCTAGCTGCTTCCTTCTAGCTGCTCCCTTTTCCCTTGTTCCTTGTTCCTTGTTCCTTCTATCAGTTACATCCGTTACATCCGTTACAGAATCCGTTGCCGAACTTCCTTCTTCCTTCTCCCTTTCCGAGCGGCGCAATCCAAAGGCGAGATTATCGTAAACTGTTAAGTGAGGATAGAGAGCATAATTTTGAAATACCATAGCGATATCTCGGTCTTTAGGAGGCAAATCGTTAAGGAGTCGATCGCCAACCCAAATATTGCCGGCCGTCAAAACTTCCAAACCGGCGATCGATCGCAGCAAAGTGCTTTTTCCGCAGCCAGAAGGGCCCACCAGCACCATGAACTCCCCGTCTTCGACCGTCAGGTTAATGCGCCGCAAAACGCTGTTAGACGCAGGGCGCTCGGCTAGATGCGAGACACTTTCTGCGACGGTGTTTGCTTCTTTTTCCTGTTCTCCTTGGCGGAGAGGAAAGCTTTTGTAGATATTTTCTAATACAACTTGCGCCATTAAACAATTTTAGATTTTAGATTTTAGATTTTAGATTGGGGAATTGGAGGCAGAGCCTCCGAGTATGTATTCCCAGGCATAGCCTGGGAACAAGGCTTAAGAAGTCCTGCAAGAAGAATAATTCCCCATTACCAATGACCCATGACTAATGACTACTGACTGCTGATAACTTTGATAATTTTTTCACCTGGATTCAGGTCAAAAACTCGATCGCCCGCAGCATCTTTCCCCCAAAAAGCTATAGCATCAATAGTCGATCGCAGCAGGCGGCCAGAATTAGTAAAAAGTTTGACATCCGTACCCGGAACAGCCTGCAGCAAGCCAACTAAAGCATCTTTAGGCTCTGAGAAGCGAAAAGCTTGAGTGCCAATTTCGCCCCGGTTAGTAAGTCTGACAGAACCTGCCGGCATTCGTTTTGCCCAACCCAACTCGGAAAATAGCACCAGACTGTCGTTCGGGTCGAGAGTGATGCAGCCCACCAACTGTTCCTGCTTCCGCAACCTGGTTACTTGAGAACCCTGGGCCGCGCGGCCCATTGGCGGCAGTTGTTCATCATCAATCTCAAACCGGAGGACTCGGCCTCCTGAAGTTGCGATCGCCACTTGCTCGCCGACTTTAGCCAGACTCGCACAGCGCAGCCGATCGTCCTCCTTGAGTTTAACAACAGTAACGCCACGATTAGTCAAATCAGCAAATTCCTGCATCGCCAAGCGCTTAATTTTTCCTTGCTGAGTCAGAGTTACTAAATCCGCCGCCTCCGAATTTTCCGGCAAAATAAAGTGTGCAACTGTGATTTCCGACAAAGCGCGATCGGCACTGTCTTTAGTAGCACTCGGCGACAACAAACTAACGATCGGCCTTCCCCGGTCTTTGGCGCTACTACTAGGAATATCCGCCACTTTCAGCGGGTAAGCTTTGCCGTTAGGAGTTAAGACGACCAAAGTGCGATCGGTTTTCGTCAGATTTGCCGTCACAATAAAATCTTCATTTTTTTCTAAAGCTGAAACCGATTTTTCGCGACTTTTCGAGCGTGGCTTTTCCCCAGCAGGCAAGCGTCGCACGTACTGCTTGTGCGAAAATTCAACAATAGTTTCCTCTGGCTCTAGAACGGGCAATAAGTTCGGCTGAATCGTTGCCGGCGACAACTGCTTCACCCCAGAATTTTTCTTACCAGCAAATTGTGATTCGGCGTTTGCTGCGCGTGCAGTTCCATTGGCGAATTTAGTGCGGCGGGGGTCAGCGTACTTGCGTTTGAGCGATCGAAATTCCTTCTTTAAAGCCTTCAAAAGCTCGCGCCTGTCGCTCAACAACCGCTGCAATTCTTGAATATTAGCCATCAACTCATCAAACTCAGACTGCAAATTTTGCCTTTCCAAACCAGTCAGCCTACGCATCGGCATCGCCAAAATCGCATCAGCTTGACTTTCGCTCAAATTTAGGCGAACTTGGAAAGTTTGCTTAGCAGTAGAGCCGTCAGGAGAATTTCTGAGAATGTCGATCGCTGTATCGAGATTTGTCAAAGCCAACATTAAGCCTTCGACAATGTGACACCGGCGTTCCGCAGCCTGCAACTCGTAATTGTAGCGGCGGGTAAGAGTCACTTCCCGGAAATCCAGAAATTCCTGCAACAATTGTCTCAGCGTCAACTGTCGCGGTTGACCGTTGACAATTGCCAGCAAAATCGCCCCAAAATTTGTTTGCAGGTCAGTTTGTTGGTAAAGGCGAGCGAGAACCGCTTCTGGAGTAAATTCCCGCTTGAGTTCAATCACCACTCGAATCCCTTCGCGATCGCTCTCGTCACGCAAATCAGAAATACCGTCGAGGCGGCCAGCATTAACCAACTCCGCCACCTTTTCAATCCAAGCCGCCTTATTTACCTGAAACGGAAACTCCGTCACCACGATCGCCGTTTTAGTACGCACCTTGCGATTACCAGGCACCTCTTCCACTCCGGCCACACCCCTGACCGCAATGCTGCCTCGACCCTTAGTGTAGGCGTCAACAATGCCCTCTGTAGCGACGATTTCCCCCCCGGTTGGAAAATCCGGGCCTGGAATCAGTTCTATCAACTTCTCATCGGATAGTTCCGGGTTTTCAATCAAAGCAATTAAACCGTCTACCACCTCCCCCAAATTGTGCGGCGGGATATTAGTTGCCATCCCCACAGCAATGCCCGTACAGCCGTTGAGTAACAGAAACGGCAACTGAGCAGGCAGCGCCGTCGGTTCCTGCTGGGAATTGTCAAAATTACCAGTAAAATCAACAGTTGCATCGCCGACTTGGGTTAGCATAGCTTCGTGGGCGATCGGTGCCAGCCTCGTTTCCGTATACCGCATAGCAGCCGCCGGATCATTGTCCACCGAACCGAAATTGCCGTGACCCGCCAGTAAAGGATAGCGGCTCGAAAACTCCTGAACCATGCGTACCAGAGCGTCGTAAACCGATTGGTCGCCGTGGGGGTGATATTTTCCCAAAACATCTCCAACTACCCGGGCACACTTACGGTAAGGTCGGTCTGGCGTCAGACCGAGTTCGTGCATCGCATATAAAATTCGACGGTGAACTGGTTTTAAACCGTCGCGGACATCAGGCAAAGCTCGCCCGACGATCACACTCATGGCATATTCGAGGTACGATTGCTGCATCTCGGCGTGCAGAGGCGTAGAAATTACTTGCCCGGAAAGTAGGTTGAGTTGTTTAGCCATGAGTCCTTGTGTCCGTTAATTCCTGAGTGAAAACAGCCTCTGTCAATAATGCCGAGGTTTCCTGTCTCGATTGAAAAGCCTTTGCCCCAGACGAACCGAAAGTTCGACCAAAGCGGCCAGTTGAAGAATAAAAATAAACTTAACTTGTGAAAGCAGAATCAGAGTCCCGAAGACGGGCAACACTTGCCTCTTACTCTCCACTCTTACCCTAACCTCTATGTTGCCTTCATTTGCGCCTACCTGTCTATTTACCTTCTGCCGTGAGAAGGTTGATTCACAGGAGTACACGGAAGGCCATAAACTCAGAACCTAGTGAGGCTTTAGCTCTTCCTAGGAAAGCGTCAATCGATTGCGCGATTTTAGATTTTAGATTAAAGAATTGAAGCATTGACTTGCGCGAGATAAATTCGGGGGCTCCTTGATCGGATACAGGTTTTTTATTTCTGGACGGATGAATCACGTGGCGGGTATCCTCGATGCTTTCGGTCACGAGGGACTTGAGTCCCCGTCAATCTATGATAGAATTTAATTGCAATTAGGAATAACCATCTACACGAAGAAATATTCTCTTCAGGAGAAACCCCAGATTGAGCTCGTCTCGGTACAGCCGTAGCGTGGATCAAGCAGCAATGGTAGACGATCGAGCTTACCTACCGTATTTTGGAAGCGTGATGGACTCCGAAAGTATTAAAAAAGAAAAGTAAGCAGAATTGGAATATCTCTGGGACTGGTACTTGTTCCGATCGTGTAGAGGCGACTGGACTGTCAGTAACCCCGGTCTAAAGACACGGGGCTTGCAAGAGAAATCTGGCAAGCCGTACTGACCAGACTAAGGCTTAATTGCCTACGTTTTGAGAGTCACGACACCCTGTGGATGCGTAGCTAGTCCCCTGCTCTGTCCGAAGCAATTAAACAGTTCTAAGGTAACAGGAACAGTGTTGCAGGTCTAACAAGCTCTCGAAACATTGTCGAAGCTAACATTACCCCATTCATGGGAGGTACAACCCGTGCAAAATACTATGCGTACAGGATTGGAAGATTGGAAGCGGTAATTGTCCCGTTGAAAGTGCAATACAAAAGTACACTCCCGTTAACCAATCCCAAGGCGGTAGTAAATCAAAAATATAAAGCCGTGCTAGAAGCACGGGGTTTCTACCCATTTTTTCTGATGAGTGAACTCCCATTTTTGGGCTTATTCAACCATAGAGCGTGGTCGTGACTCGCTGAGAGTGTCAAAAATGCCATATTAATATAATTCATCAGTCAAAAGCTCTCCTGGCGCTATCTCCTAGTCTGACATCCACTAGATGAACGGAAGCGTCGATATTTTCAGCCGTTTTGAGGGGTTAAAACTGAGAATTAAAAATCTCCAACAATCCCCGCTAGATTCGCTACTTTGAATGCGGTGGCGACGGGAGTATGTGAATAAACATGGCTTGATTCTAATCAGGAAGAAGGAAAATAATTATCACACATTCCCGAATCTAATACCAGTTCAAAAAATAGTGAAACTGTATATCCGTGATCCAAACTGATATCCAGTCAATCAGTTCCCATCTAAAATCTAAAATCTAAAATCTAAAATCTAAAATCTAAAATCTAAAATCTAAAATCTAAAATCTAAAATCTAAAATGGTAGAAGCTGGAGGCTTGACCGAAAGAGAGGGTACTATAAGTGCAGGACTCACGGGTAGTCACAAACCGGGTTTTTTCATAGCAATAGTTCGTTATAGCCCGCCAAAACTAGCAAAAACCTGGTTGCGAGGCGTCGTCCATGCGTCCAGGATTGTACTAGAAACCTGCTACCTGAGAATCTTGAGACTGTCACCAGTAGCAGGTCTAGTTATAAAAAAGAACTAAACTGTCTGTGTATAGTAGTCTAAATGATGGTACTGGATGCTTCTAGGCATCTGTAAACCCTCTGACAGCTAGTGGCTCAAGGATATACATACGGGTTTTGCAGGGTTCCCGGCTGATGGCGCTAAAAACTCTGCATTTTTGACGGGGAATGTAGTCCCCGTGTCGTGTTCCTCTTTGGACTAAAGTCACAAAGTTTCTATACTTCCCATATTTATTTATGAAAACCGTTCTGATTGTAGAGGACGATTTGGTTAATGCTCGGGTTTTTTCCAAAATTCTGACTAAGCGGGGGGGCTTAGCCGTGAAACACACGGAAAATGTTGAAGAGGTGATGCAGATTGCTGCCAACGGCGAAGCTGATTTGATTTTAATGGATGTGTCTCTTTCCCGCAGCGTGTACCAGGGCAAATCTGTTGACGGCATTAAGATTACTCAACTGCTCAAAGCTGACCCGCAAACAGCCTCGCTGCCGATTATTTTGGTGACTGCTCACGCGATGGCTGGTGATAAAGAAACATTTCTAGATCAAAGCGGTGCCGACGGTTACATCTCTAAGCCTGTGGTAGACCATCAAGAGTTTGTGAATCAAATCAAGGCTTTGCTACCTGATTGAGTGAACCATACATGAAAAAGGAATAAGAAGGAAAAAGGAAAAAGGAAGAAGGAAGAAAGAATTGTTTGTTTAAACCAACAAACAATTAAAACTCTCTTATTTACAAAGTTTGTTTAAACTCTGAATCTTTCTTCTTCCTTCTTCCTTTGGATGTCTCATCGCACAATGCTATGAGTTCGGACTGTTAATTAGTGAGGATAATTTGAGATTTTTCAAGTCATGAAATCGAAGTGTGCGGCGCCCGTGGAACCAAATTATCCTCAGCGATCGCAACACCATTCACTCACTTCATGCAGCCTCAAAACTGCGATTAATCCTCATCCTCATCAAAATCAAAACCAATATCATCCTCATCATCAACATCCGAGCCCAAAGCATCATCCTCAGTCTCAGCGACAAAATCGTCCTCATCAACCTCAACTTCCTCAAAATCCTCATCAGGCTCAAGATCGGACGGACGCCCAATCTCATAACCGCTCTCGATCGTATAAGCACGACGCGCAGTGCGATCGTCAAGCACCACATCCTCCTGCAAATCGTGGATATCGTCATCAAAAACAGCACCATCAAAACCCGCATCCTGCACCCCAGCATCCTCATAGGCATTGAACCCAGTACCCGCAGGAATCAGGCGGCCGATAATCACATTTTCCTTCAGGCCCCGCAGCCAGTCGGATTTACCCTCGATCGCAGCCTCAGTCAACACCCGCGTAGTCTCCTGGAACGAAGCAGCGGAAATAAAGCTATCAGTATTCAGCGAAGCCTTAGTAATCCCCAGCAACACCGGAGTATAATCCGCCGGTGCTCCACCAGTAATTGACATCGCCTCATTCACCTGCTCAACCTGCCGCAACTCCACCAACTCGCCGGGGAGCATGGTAGTATCGCCACCATCCTCCATCCTGACTTTGTTGGTCATCTGGCGGACGATTACCTCGATGTGCTTGTCGGAAATATCCACGCCCTGAGACTGATAAACCGACTGCACCTCATTCACCAAAAACGTCTGCACCTGTTGGAAACTCTCCAAAGCCGCCTCAAAAGTAGACTGCCGCTCCTTAAGCACGTGGAAGAACACCTCCAGAATTTCGTGGGGGTTAGCAGGCCCATCGGTCAAAGCTTCGGCGACGCCTACGCGCTGTCCGTCGGAAACGATCGGGTTTTGACCGGGCAACAAAGGATACTCCTCAATCCGGCCATCATCCTCAATCACCGCAAGTTCCACAACGTCGTCATCCGTAACCACGCGAGCCGTCCCCGGCCGCTTGGCTAAAATACAGGCTTCCTTGGGCTTCCGTCCTTCCAGAAGTTCCTCAATCCGTGGCAAACCTTGGATGATATCCCCAGTCTTTGCCCGCTCAAACACCAGAATCACCAAGTTGTCACCCCGCTGCACCAAGTCGCCGTCGTCTACGTGCAGCACGGCACCGGCGGAAACTCGGTAAGGACGAGCTATTCTGAGCAAGAGTTTGGCCGGTTCTGTCTCTGAGGCAGGGACAACCTTCACAACTTGGCCGGATTCTTCGAGAACGACGCCTGGAGCTATTTCGGTACCAGCTACCAGCAGTTGACCCGGACTTACATCCGGCGTGCTGGCGACAGAGATGGAAATAGAATCCGCATCTCGCATCACCAACAGTCGGCGCACTGGTTCGCCCTGGCCCTCACGGATGCCCCGCACGATACCCGCTTCTTTGCAGAGAATCTCTGTGCGGGCGACTACTGCCCCGGGCGCGATCGACTGCCCATCCTCCACCAACAGCCGCGTGTGAGTGCTGCCCTGAGTCGGATCAGCAGACACATCCCGCCGAATTACTAGCGATTCCAAAATGACTAGCTGCAAGCGGAAAGTCTTGGAAACTCGATCGCCCCCATCAGCCACAGCCATGGCCAACTCTTGCGACGCACTAACGTCTTCAGGCGAACCCCAAGCCGGGCCCGAACCGTCGGCTCCAAAAGCCATAGCATCGTCCTCATCCGGCAGCAGCTCGATATCCGCCGCCAGTTGCGGAGCTCCCGAACCAATTTCCAAAATAAGCTGAGTCCGCAGCAGTTCCAATCCCTCGACAGATTTGACGCGCTCCCCATCCTTATAAGGGAGTCGCTGCACTGCTTTCAAAGAGATCGACTCATTCAGCGCCGTCTGAGAAGGCACTGGTGGCTTATCCGGCACCGGGAACTCCACCACCGGCCGCAGCAGCAAAGCGGGGCCTTCGGGAGTTTCGATATACTCCGCATAGCCCAACTCTTCGGCAATCAAGCCTGGGGAAATCTCTTGACCGGCATTGACGATTTGACCTTCCCCGAAAGTTAGCGGCGGGCGGTCAACTACATGGAGTGTGCCCGGCTTGATCACAATTTCCCGGAGGATGTCATTTTTCTGAGTGATTTCCACTGCCCCGCTGGTTTGGCAGAAAATATCCTTAACGACTTCTGTACCGGCCTCTACGTACTGGCCATCTTCCACCAGCAGTAGAGAAATATCCTTATTGACCTCGTGGCACTCTTCCGGTATCCAGAGCAGAGTCCCCCCCTTCACGACTTCGTAGCCAAGTTTAGCTTTGCCGCGCTTGTGGACTTCGACTCCGCCGTACTTGACGATGCCTCCTGTAGCTGTGCGGTAGCTGTCGTCGAGCAGTTCGGCGACGACTTCTCCGTTGATGACTTTGCTTCCTGGGGCTGTCTTGAGGGAAAACCGCTGTTTGGAAGATGTTTCGATCGTGTAGTGGTCGCGGCCGCCTGCACTTTCGGCCCGCACGACTGCTTGGTCGAGCAGGACTTGGGCGGTGATAATTTCGATTTCTCTGGGGTCAGCGATGCGGACTACGCCACCGTGTTCGGAGACGAGTTTAGTTTCGGCAATCACGCTTTCTGCTGGAATGCGATCGCCATTTTTCACTGCTGGTTCGGCGCCGGGGGGTAAGTTGTAGACTTCTCCTGAGAGAATCCAAATCAGCCCGCCTTTGCTGGCTGTGCGGGTTGTGTTCCCTTGGCGGTCGGTTTTTTCTTCTGGCACCAAATCAGCAAATTTGGCTTCTCCGGCTAAGTCGGAAGCTACGTCTGTAGTCACTTTTTCCGTAGTTTTGCGGGCGGCGCGACCGACGATCGGCACTTCTGCCAAAACTTGACCGGGAATGGCGCGCTGTCCGTCTTTGACCATCAGAGTAGAACCCTGGACGATCGCCAATTCGATTTTCAGTTTTTGATTTTTGGCACCGGATTTTCCTTCTTCAAATCCGTCGCCTTCAAATACGAGTTTGCCGTTGTTTTCGGCTACCAGTGCTTCTTCGCCGTGTCTGGTGCGGAAGGAGCGAGTACGCAGGTTCTTGAATTTCACTACGCCGGGGAAGGGGGCGCGTTCTTGTTTGGCGACTTCTCCGGTGAATACGCCGCCGGTGTGGAAGGTACGCATGGTGAGCTGGGTTCCCGGTTCCCCGATCGACTGAGCCGCAATAATCCCGATCGCTTCTCCCATGTCCACCATTTTCAAGTGGGCTAGACTCCAGCCATAGCAGTGCTGACAAACCGATCTGGTTGATTCACAAGTCAGGGGCGATCGTAAATACACTTCTGCCACCCCAGCTTTACCAATTTCTGTGGCCAACTCATCGGTAATTGGCTGATTTCGGACGGCTTTTTCGCTGCCGTAAGTCACGATTTCCCCGGTTTTGGGGTGCACCGCATCCCTCGCCAACACGCGCCCTAGCAGCCTGTCCTTGAGGGGAATCAGCACTGTTGCTCCGTCCGTCATCGGCCGGACTCGAATTCCCCGCTGGGTGCCGCAGTCTACTTCGCGCACAATTACATCCTGGGACACATCCACCAAACGGCGAGTAAGATAGCCAGAGTCTGCTGTCCGCAAGGCTGTATCTACCAAGCCTTTGCGCGCGCCGTAGGAAGAAATAATGTATTCGGTGACGGTGAGTCCTTCGCGGAAGTTGGTTTTAATTGGCAAGTCAATAATTTCCCCCTGCGGGTCTGCCATCAATCCGCGCATTCCGACTAGCTGCCGCACTTGAGAAATGTTTCCCCGCGCCCCGGAGAAGGCCATCATGTAGACGGAGTTTAGGGGGTCTGTGGCTCGGAAGTTTTTGACTACTTCGTCTTTGAGGTCTTCTGAGGTGCTGTTCCAGGTGTCGATTACTTTTTGGAACCGTTCGACTTCGGTGATTTCGCCTCTGGTGTATTTTTGTTCGGTGATGCGGATTTCTTCTTCGGCTGCATCTAGGAGCGATCGTTTTGATGGCGGCACCTGCAAGTCATCTACGCTAATCGAAACTCCGGCCCGTGTCGCAAAGCGGAAACCCAAGTCTTTGAGTTTATCTGCCATTTGCGCTGTACGGGCCGTTCCGTAGTGCATGAAAGACCAAGAGATTAATTTTTTGAGCTGACCTTTGTCAACAACTCGATTGCGAAAAACAATTTCCTTATTTTCTGTCATTTTTCTGAGTAGTAGTAGTAGTAGTAGTAGTAATTGGTAATTGGAGTATTGACGCAGGAGGCTCTCTTGCTGCGAGGCAGAGGGCAGTAGTAAGTAGGTTGGGTTGAGGAACGAAACCCAACATTTCACCCACCCAACATTTCACCCACCCAACATTAACCCAACCGTATTGATTAGTAATTAGTAAGCAGTAATGGGTAAATTTCCTAACTTAAATCACCATTATTTATTAGCGATTACTTATTAGTAATTACCCACCACCCCTTACCCATTACCTCCTAATTATTTATCACCGACTCAATAGTTTGGTGATAAATAATCCGGCCCGGAGTAGTGCGAATGAACTGATTGAGCACCTTGCCGTCTCCGTCTTCCCGAACTCGGCGGAACTTGTATTCTTTCGTCACGATACCGTCGGTAGAGCGTTCTACCTTCAGTGGTTCTCCTTCAGGTTCTATGTTTTCGATAGCGCCTTGAAACCTCACCCACACATAGGAGTGCAAGTCAACGACTCCTTGTTCGTAAGCTACAACCGCGTCGGTAAGGTTGGAGAAATAGTGACCGGCTCCTTTTTGAGCGTCAGGATTTTCGGCTGTTAAGTAATAGCAACCGAGCACCATATCTTGAGAAGGAGTAACGATCGGTCTTCCGGTTGCCGGCGACATGATGTTGTTAGAAGCCAGCATCAGCAAGCGCGCTTCCGCCTGAGATTCCAAAGACAAAGGCACGTGCACGGCCATTTGGTCGCCGTCAAAGTCAGCGTTAAAAGCCGGACAGACTAGCGGGTGAAGCTGAATTGCCCTCCCGTCCACCAAAATCGGCTCAAAGGCTTGAATCCCCAAACGGTGGAGGGTCGGCGCCCGGTTTAGCATGACCGGGTGTCCTTCAATCACCTCCTGAAGCACGTCCCAAACGCTGGGATCGTTGCGCTGGATCAGTTTTTTGGCAGCTTTGATGTTGTTGACCAATCCTTGGCGGATCAAGCGGTGGATGACGAAAGGCTGGAAAAGTTCGATCGCCATTTCCCTCGGCAAACCGCACTGATGAATCTTCAGTTTCGGCCCCACCACAATCACCGAACGCCCGGAGTAATCAACTCGTTTCCCGAGCAAGTTTTGCCGGAAGCGCCCTTGTTTCCCTTCAATGATGTCCGACAGCGACTTCAGCGGGCGGTTGTTTGCGCCCACCACAGTCCGGCCCCGGCGACCGTTGTCAATCAGCGCATCCACAGCTTCTTGTAGCATCCGCTTTTCGTTGCGGATGATAATCTCCGGCGCCAGAATTTCTTGCAGTCTCGCCAAGCGGTTATTGCGGTTGATGACTCTCCGATAAAGGTCGTTGAGGTCGCTGGTTGCAAAACGCCCGCCGTCTAACTGCACCATCGGCCGCAAGTCCGGGGGAATCACCGGAATCACATTGAGCACCATCCAATCGGGTTGAGATCCCGTAGCGATGAAGTTGTCAATAACCCGCAAGCGTTTAATTAACTTCGCCCGTTTTTGACCTTTAGCATTAGCAATATCTTCCCGCAACTTTTCCGCTTCACTTTCTAGCGGAATATTTTGCAGCAAAACTTGCAAAGCTTCAGCACCAATCCCTACTTCTACACCTGTGAGTGTGGAATCTTCGCTGTAAAGTTCGTCTTCTATTTCCAGCCAAGCATCTTCTGTAAGCAATTGCTTGTATTGCAGCTTCTCTGCATTACCTGCATTGAGGACAACGTAGGCATTGAAATACACGATTTGTTCGACATCTCGCAGCGGCATATCTAACAGAATTGCCATGTAACTCGGAATGCCTTTGAGATACCAAACGTGAGCGACTGGAGCTGCTAATTTGATAAAGCCCATGCGATGGCGGCGGACGCGAGATTCAGTGACTTCAACACCGCATCTTTCGCAAACAATGCCTCTATGGCGAACTCGTTTGTACTTCCCACAATGACATTCCCAATCTTTGGCAGGCCCAAAAATGCGCTCGCAAAACAAGCCATCCATTTCAGGTTTTAATGTCCTATAATTAATTGTTTCGGGTTTTGTCACCTCGCCGGTTATCTGACCGTTGGGTAAAGTTCTCTCTCCCCACTGTCGAATTCTTTCTGGTGAAGCTAACCCTATCTTGACGTAATCAAAGCGTTGTTCTATCTTAGCCATTTTGACTCCAATTGATGATTTACAGTCGATTATTTGTGGTAATTTATCTTTTTTGTTTGCTTGTTTTGCGGCTTAAATCAATTTTATTCTCCTCTATATGTGACATTCCTTTTGATATCAGAAATGACATTTCTGGACACCTCAAATTCCTGAGCAATTTTAGCAATGGATTCTCCGGCTTGAATTCGTTCTCTGATTTCAAGAGCTTGAGCAAAAGTAAATTTGCGATCGAGATGTCCACCCATGCGAGGAAGTGGAACCTGTTGACCTGCTTCTTTCCAAGTGACGTGATATTTAATATCGTGTATGGTTTTGCGGCCGACACTGTATTCCTGTGCTACATCCTTCATCCTCTCTCCTGCTGCTAGCTTTTGTCGAATTTCTCGCACCTTTTCCCAATCTAATTTGGCATTGGAAAGAGGATGACTTTTGCCTTGAGTGCGTCCTTTCTTAGAAGCATCTAACAAATTTTGAGTGCGAGTACCAGCCCAAAGGTGTTCTGGATTGATGCAACTGGGATTGTCGCAGGTATGACAAGCATCCATCGAAGTCGGAAGTTCATATCCTAATTTCTCGGCTAAAACAGCACGGGTAACTGATTTTAATTTCCCATTTTTCCAGTATCTGCCATAACCTTGACCATCCTTTCCACCTGAGAAAATGATGCAGCCGCTGTCTTGAATTTCTCCTAAAAAATTGGGTGAAACTGTAGTGAAGTTATCGGGAATATTTGTCTGAAGTATCTTAATAATAGTTTCATGTTGTACTCCATACTCTTTTGCTAGGTGGTTCTTGATGGTTCCAGATAAATATTTAGTCTGAATTTCCCGTAGTTGTGCGATCGACAATATGCCAATACCGGGAATACTTTTGCGTCTGGGAGTTTTGCGATCGCGCCCCATCATCTGCCCGGTATTTTCAGCCGCAGTTCCCGCTACGAGATGTGCTGGGTTGATGCAGCTTCGATTGTCGCAGGTGTGGCAAGCAAAATAACCGGAACCAAGGAATCCTGCTATTTTTGATTCGAGGACTAATCGGTGGACTAATACCGTTTTGCCATCGAGCCACTTGCGCCCGTAACCGTTGCCAAACTTGCTCCCTTGCCAGTTAATACAGCCTGTCGCCCGGTCAAATTCTCCTTCTATTCCTGGGACAACTGTTACAATAGTCATGTCAGCGTCTCTCCTCTTAAGAGCGTTGATTCGCCTCACCAGTGTTCGTACCACTGCTGAGGCATTTTAATTGGGACTTCTCGATTTTAGATGTGAGATGTAAGATTGAATGCTGTCAAACAATTCTTCAATCTAAAATCTAAAATCTAAAATCTAAAATCCCTAATCCTCGTCAAGTTCGTCACGAGAAAGCGATTCGTAAGTAGGCCGGGAGGGCGATCGCTTGCCCCCAGCATCTGCCATCAAATCCACCTCAACGTGCTCGCTGCCCTCGTCGGACGTATTCACCTTGTGCACAGCAATATCCAAGCACAAAGACTGCAACTCCCGCATCAGCACCTTGAAAGATTCCGGCGTACCGGGGCGCGGGATAGCTTTGCCTTTGACGATCGCATTCAGCGCTTCATTCCGCCCCTGCATATCGTCCGACTTGACAGTCAGCAACTCTTGCAAAGTATAAGCGGCGCCGAACGCTTCCAGAGCCCAGACTTCCATTTCTCCGAACCGCTGACCCCCCTGCTGCGCTTTGCCGCCCAAAGGCTGCTGCGTTACCAGCGAGTAAGGGCCTGTGCTACGGGCGTGGATCTTATCGTCTACCAAGTGAACCAGCTTCAGCATATAAGCGATGCCGACTGTGATCGGGCGATCGAACGGTTCCCCAGTTCTGCCATCGTAGACAATAGTCTTGCCGGGGTGCTTTTCATTAAACACCCAAGGCTTACCGGTTTTTTCCCGTGCCTCCTGTAGCTTACCGTGTACGGTTTCCCGCGACTTTTCAGCCCCGTGCATTTCATCAAAAGGCACCATCTTGAACCGCATCGACAGATTTTCGCCCGCCCATCCCAGCAAGCACTCAAAAATCTGACCTACGTTCATCCGCGACGGTACGCCCAAGGGATTGAGCACTATGTCAACCGGAGTCCCGTCGGGCAAATAAGGCATATCCTCCATCGGCAGAATCCGGGACACAATACCCTTATTTCCGTGGCGGCCGGCCATTTTGTCGCCGACTTGAATCTTCCGCTTTTGAGCCACGTAGACGCGGACGACCATGTTGGCGCCGGGGGGCAGTTCATCGCCCTGTTCGCGGGTAAACACCCGCACGTCCACCACGCGGCCTTTTTCGCCGTTAGGGACGCGGAGGGAATTGTCGCGCACGTCGCGGGCTTTTTCGCCGAAGATTGCCCTCAGCAGTTTTTCTTCCGGCGGTTGGTCGGATTCGCCTTTGGGGGTGACTTTGCCGACTAGGATGTCGCTGGCTTCTACCCAAGCACCTTTGCGGATAATTCCTTGTTCGTCTAGCTGGCGCAGCGCGTCTTCGCCGACGTTAGGAATTTCACGAGTGATTTCTTCGGGGCCGAGTTTAGTTTGACGGGCTTCGATTTCGTATTTTTCAATGTGGATCGAAGTGTAGACATCTTCGTACACCAAACGCTCGCTAATTAGCATCGCGTCTTCGTAGTTGTAGCCTTCCCAAGGCATATAAGCTACGAGGATGTTGTGGCCCAGAGCGAGTTCTGCCCCTTCGGTAGAGGAACCATCGGCGAGCACTTGACCTGCTACGACGCGATCGCCCTCATAAATCAGCGGACGCTGGTTTAAACAAGTATCCTGGTTAGAACGCTGATATTTTTGCAGTTCGTGTTCGATGCAGCCAGCATATTTTTGCTTCCAAACCGAGGGCTGTTTGACTTTGAGATCGTCGTATTCCTTAATCAGGAAATGTTCTTCGCTGGAATTCGATTCGGCATCTACAGCCAGGGGTTTGACAATAATCCGGGTAGCGTCGATGTATATCACCTCGCCGTCGATCCGGGAAACCACAACCATCCCCGAATCTCGCGCCGCCTGAGCTTCCAAGCCCGTACCGACGAGGGGCCGTTCTGGTTTCAGTAGCGGCACAGCTTGCCGCTGCATATTCGATCCCATCAGAGCTCGGTTGGCGTCGTCGTGTTCCAAGAACGGAATCAGCGATGTCGCGACGGAGACGATTTGCACGGGCGAAATCGCCATGTAGTCCACCTGCATGGGAGTGGTGGTAGTAAACTCTTGGCGGTAGCGGACGGCTACGGTTTCGCCCAAGAGGTTGTTGTTTTCGTCGAGGCTGATGTCTCCGGGGGCGACGCGCAAATCGTCTTCTTCGTCGGCTGTCATGTAAACAGGGGCTTTGTCGCGCAGCACCCGTCCTTTTTCTACTGGATAAAAAGGAGTTTCGATGAAGCCGTAGGGGTTGACGCGGGCGTGGGTTGCTAAGGAACCGATCAGACCGGCGTTGGGGCCTTCTGGTGTTTCGATCGGGCAAATCCGGCCGTAGTGGGACGGGTGAATGTCCCGTACTGCAAACCCGGCGCGTTCGCGAGTCAAACCTCCAGGGCCCAAGGCGGAAAGCCGACGTTTGTGAGTCAGTTCTGCCAGAGGGTTGGTTTGATCCATGAACTGGGATAGCTGGGAGGAACCGAAGAATTCCTTGATTGCTGCTACCAGCGGTTTGGGGTTGACCAGAGAGGCGGGGCTGAGGGAGTCGGCATCCGAGACGGTCATTCTTTCGCGGATGATCCGTTCTAAGCGGTTGAGGCCGACTCGGACTTGGTTTTGCAGCAGTTCTCCGACACTGCGGACGCGACGGTTGCCTAAGTGGTCGATGTCGTCGGTGGAACCGATGTCGAATTCGAGGTTAATTAAGTAGTCGATCGCGGTCAAGATATCTTGCGATGTCAGCACCCGCGTGGTATCGGGGACTGTCAATCGCAATTTTTTGTTGAGTTTGTAGCGGCCGACTCGGCCCAAATCGTAGCGTTTGGGGTCGAAAAAGCGCGAGTTGAGGAGCTGTTCGCCGCCCGCCACGGTGGGGGGTTCGCCTGGACGGAGTTTGCGATAGAGCTCCATCAAAGCTTCTTCTTCGCCGAATTGTCCTTCTTTCTCGATCGTTTTTTGGAAGTATTCCGGGTGGCGGAGTGAGTCGTAGATTTCGCCGTCTGTAAGTCCGAGGGCTTTGAGCAGCACCTGAGCCGATAGTTTGCGGGTTTTGTCGATTCTGACCCAGACTAAATCGTTTTTGTCTGTCTCGAACTTGAGCCACGCGCCCCGGTTAGGGATGAGCGAGGCGTTATAGGAACGCCGACCGTTTTTGTCGGTTTCCGATTTGTAGTACACGCCGGGGGAACGCACGATTTGGTTGACAATCACCCGTTCCGCGCCGTTGATGATGAATGTGCCGCGCTCGGTCATCAAGGGTAAATCGCCGATGAAGACTTCTTGTTCTTTGATTTCCCCTGTTTCTTTGTTAATCAGGCGGGTGGGGACGTACATTTGCACCGAGTAGGTGCTGTCCCGGCGCTTGGCTTCGTCCACATCATATTTGGGGCGCTTGAGTTTGAAGTCTTTGCCCATGAAGTGGAGTTCCAGCTTGCCCGTGTAGTCTGTAATCGGGGAGAAGCTGTCGAGTTCTTCGATCAGCCCGGCTTCTAGAAACCAGCGAAAACTTGCCCGCTGGATTTCGATCAAATCGGGCAAGGTGAAGGCGAATTCTGTGTAATCTTTAGTGGTCATGGGTGTCCTTTTTCCGCAGTGGCTCTAGCTTTTTACATGGCGCCAAGGCTGGGTTTTTTTTACCTTGTTGCGTTTTTTTGATGGATTGTGTGAGAGAATTTATATGATGTTTTCGATCGCCTGCCAACTGCTGCAACGGTTATTATTGCTTGGGGCTCGCAGTATTTTTGTGCGGATTTTAGTTTCGATCGAGATGCTTTTAGCTCTGATCTCGTGGTATCCCGGGGTGAATTCCCTACACTTTTGACTCCTAAAATTGACTTGACAGCTATTGCCAAATTGCTGAGGTTCCAAGTTTCTTCTGATGTGTAAGTTTGAGTGTGTAAGTTTGAGGTATTGCCTGAAGTTTTGACCGATCCCGAAGTTTAGCGTACTCGCGTTGTGTTGGTAGTTCCTGGGCGACCTCGCAGGATCGGATACTAAGCCAACGCCCGATCGGTCGGTTCTTTTTATTATAGGACGCAAATCCGATCGCAACAGGCAACGCCAAAAGAATCTCCAATAAAGGATGAATCCGGTTTTTCTGGCAGGATAGAAATGGGATTATCCCGATCGCTGGCTCCTAAATCAACCTGTTTTTCTCCTTTCTGTGCTCTGCTATAACTAAACAGAAAAGCCGAATAGCTGACAGGCATTTTCGGTTGTCTGCTGGGACAAAGTTAAGAGAGAAACTCCTCTCAATTTAGCAACTTGCTCGGCTACGTAGTAGACATAGGCTGGTTCGTTGCGTTTTCCCCGCTGGGGTACGGGGGCGAGAAAAGGGCAATCTGTCTCGACTAGGATGCGATCGCTATTTACCATACAAGCTGATTCTTGTATTTGCAAGGCTTTTTTAAAGGTGACTGTTCCGCTAAAACTAATGTAGAAACCTAGGTCTAAAAACCACTGGGTTTCTTCGGGTGTGCCTCCCCAGCAGTGCATGACCCCGCGCACGGGCCCGCGTGTTTGCCAAAAGTTCCTCAGCATTTCGGCCATTGGGGCGGCGGCGTCGCGACAGTGGATAATGACTGGTTTGTCAAGTTCCTGGGCGATTGCAAGCTGTGCCTCAAACACTTTAAACTGGTGTTCTCGATCGTCAGCTTTATAAAAGTCCAGTCCGGTTTCGCCGATCGCTACTACCCTAGAGTCCGAACTTGCTAATTCCCTAATCTGGCTCGCAGTCTCGTCTTTCCACTTGTCCGCATCTAGGGGGTGAAGTCCAACCGCAAACGAGACTTCTGCAAACTGATTGGCGATTGCTTGAATGCCGGCAAACTCTTCTGGCTCTACACAAGAATGAACCAGCCGAACTACACCAGCTTCGCGCCAGCGTTCTCGAATGGCTTCTAACTCAGATTTGTAGATTTCAAAGTTGATATGAACGTGAGTGTCGATGAGCTGCATGGGGGAAGCAGATTAGAGGTGATACGGGAGAGTCTTGGTGGGATAGGGCGAGGGGGGAGTGAGAGAGTCGGGGAGTGGGAGTGGGAGAGAGTGTGTGGGAAAAATCTTCCGTCTTCTTTCTTCCTTCTTCCTGCTTCACGCTTGACAATTCCCGCATCCAGGATACCCGCCACGTGATTCATCCGTCCAGAAATAAAAAACCTGTATCCGATGAAACTTGCCGAACGTATTTATCTCGCGCAAGTCAATGCTTCAATCGAAAATCGAAAATCGAAAATCGAAAATCGAAAATCGATTGACTTCTTCCCTCAACATCCATCCCTTCAATCTTGTACACTGCTTCGTTGCCGAACTTTCTGCTTCCTTAAGATGCTACCGAGGATGCTTCGTGTGGCTTGAGGGTTCTTGCCAAGCGGGACTTTTTGCGAGCGCCGTTGTTGCGGTGGAGTACACCTTTTTTGACAGCTTTGTCAATTTTGCTGTATGCCTCAGACATTCGCTGCTGGACTTCTTGCATTAATTCCGGGCTCGGAGCTGCGGCGTACTTGTCTACCGCAGCGAAATACTTCTTCATCAAAGTTTTGACCGCTGACTTGTAAGATTTGTTGTACAAGCGGTTACGTTCGGCGATTTTGACTCGTTTGACGGCGGACTTAATATTTGCCATAGTTCAGTTGCTGGAAGTAGGTATTCATTGATACACCCTAGTCTCAAGACAGTCCCAAGACAGGGGGATTTTGAAGGACAACCTTTTCGGGAGCAATCCGCAAAAAGCTTGATTTTTAAGGGCGGAGTGAGAAAGCCACTCTCCATTTGCTCAGATTGAGCTTCAAATTGAGCTTCAGATTGAGCTTCAGATTGAGCTGAGTCTGTGGCTACTTTTTGGCGACGCCCGCGCAATAATTTTTTATTGACTCATTTAACTGCCTGTTCTTTACCCCTGACAATACCCAAAGGTATGACACGGGTTTTACAGAGGCGTTTTGCGGTGTTTCCACCGTCACGAGTTAAAGTCACGGTTTCTTGCGCGCAATTTTCAAGTATACAATAATTTGGCGTTTTTTTATAAAAAAATTATCAGGTGTTGGAAAAACTAATATAGCACCTATTTTGCTGAAAATCCAATTCTCTGAAAAATCCAAGTTAAGCTATAAGAAAGAATACGGGTTATTTGGGCTTCGGCAAGAAGCACTTACCGAAGGTAGAAGGTAAAAAGCTGAAGGTAGAAGGTAGAAGACAGCCGGATCTGAAGGTAGAAGGTAGAAGGCAGAATCAAAATTCTCCCCCTCGAACACTCTCCCTCTCGGATATTATCGGGGTCGGACACTCTCCCCTCTGCGTTCCCACCCTCTCCCTCCGCAACCGGTTCTCTGGCGGGCAATTCAAGAGAGAAGGTTGTGACTTGTCCTCAGTGTTGCAAAATCCTCGACAGAGATTTAAATGCTGCACTGAAGCCTTGGAAAATGCCGCGACTCTCGCGGTTTAAGCTTGTGGACTGGTGGTGACCTACTTCTCTAGGAGATAGCCACAAAAATCCCAAATTGTCAAGCAAATGTTAGTGAAGTTATAGACGGCATTCCTAATCTCCATGCTGCGAATCATTACTCAGTGGGTTGAGGCACAAGCTGAACTGCGACGGATCTGCGATCGCACCCATGACGAACTTGTCGTTCACAAAGAAGCCACCGTGCGGGAGGTGCTGCAAGCTGTAAGGCGCAGAGGCGATCAGGCTGTGCTGCACTACACTGCTGAATTTGACCGCATGACCCTAAATGTGGAAGATTTACGGGTGAGTGGCGCCGAATTGGATGCTGCTTATCAGCAGGTGTCTAAAGAATTATTAAATGCAATCCGCACAGCTTGCAAACAGGTAGAGGCGTTTCACCGACAGCGCGTACCCAAGTCTTGGGTGCAGTTTGGTGATGACGAGATTGTTTTGGGCAAGCGCTACACGCCGGTCGATCGAGCGGGAATCTACATTCCTGGCGGTCAGGCGTCCTATCCAAGCTCGGTGATCATGAATGCGGTTCCTGCGAAGGTCGCCAAGGTGCCGAGACTGGTGATGTGTACTCCCCCCGGACAGGAGAAGAAAATGAATCCTGCGGTGCTGGTAGCGGCTCAGGAAGCGGGAGTTGATGAGATTTATCGGGTAGGCGGGGCGCAGGCGATCGCAGCTTTAGCCTACGGTACGGAAACTATTCCGAAGGTGGATTTAATTACTGGGCCGGGGAATATTTACGTCACCCTGGCTAAAAAACTGGTTTACGGGACTGTGGGGATCGATTCTCTGGCTGGCCCGTCGGAGGTGTTGATTATTGCGGATGGTTCGGCGAATCCTGTACACGTGGCTGCGGATATGTTGGCTCAAGCTGAGCACGATTCGATGGCGTCGGCAATTTTGCTGACGGCGGATTCGGTGCTGGCTAGGAAGGTGGTGGCTGAGGTAGACAGACAGTTGGCAAATCACCCGCGCCGAACTTTAACAGAAAAGGCGATCGTCAACTATGGTTTAGTCGTGGTAGTTGACTCGCTCAAAGCGGCGGCGGAACTCTCTAACGAGTTTGCGCCCGAACACTTGGAATTGCAAGTTGCAGATCCTTGGGCTTTGCTCGACCAAATTCGCCACGCTGGGGCGATTTTCTTGGGATGCTCGACGCCGGAAGCTGTAGGTGATTATTTGGCTGGCCCGAATCACACTTTGCCGACTTCTGGGGCTCCGCGCTATGCGTCGCCGCTGGGTGTCGAAACTTTTATGAAGCATTCGAGTTTGATTCAATATTCGCCGGCTGCACTTAAGAAGGTGAGTAGGGCGATTAATGTTTTGGCCGAAGCAGAGGGGCTTCCTTCTCACGCTGATTCGGTGCGGCTGCGGACTGAAAATGAGGGAAAGGGTGAGTTTTAGATGGTAAATTTGAGATGGGCGATCGGCAAAATACATAGGTAGTCAAAAGCGATTGAAATGCAATGAAAGGAAGCAATTCTCTTGCGATTATGGTAGCTTTACATTCTGTGACAATCGACCCAGTTTATTTGCACCTACTTACTTACGCACTGCGGGTTTAAGAAACCCGGTTTCTTCAAGAATCTTGCTGAAAAGACGCAATTATGTTAAGAAACCGGGTTTATGGGTAGGTAATAATTATGTTGGTGGGAAGCGCGAAATTGTGGACAGTAGGCGAGAATCATCGAAAAATTTAAAGTCTAAATATCGGAAATTTAAAGGTGCATGGTATTGAATACTGTTTTGGTAGCGATCGACAATTCAGAGCTTGCAGAACGGGTTTTGCAAGTTGTAGGACAATTTCAGCTAGAATCGACGGCCAAGGTGATTCTAGTTCATGTTGTGAGTTCTGGTAGGTCGGATTTTGACGCGGTTGTCGATCGACCTCACGCTCAGGGAGATGAGATTGCTTACCGAGAGGTAGAGAAGTTGCTGCAATCTTATCAGGAAAAGTTGCCTTGCCAGAGTGAATTGGAAATTGTATCGGGACAACCTGCAGAAGAAATTGTCCGTTTGGCTCATATCTATAAGGCGGATTTAATTGCGATCGGCTGTCGGGGTTTGACTGGTTTAAAGCGGATTTTGGAGGGTTCGGTGAGTGCGGAGGTTGTGGCTGAGGCTCCTTGTTCGGTGTTGGTGGTGCGGGCGAAGTAAGTAGGCTGGTAAATGCGATCGGGAGCATCTCAGTTTTGCATTTACAGTGCGAGCGTCCCCGCTCGCACTACAATAAAAAAAATGCTTTTTACAAAACTGAGATGCTCCCATGCGATCGACTATTGCATTTACATAAACCAAGATAGCTATTAATACCAAATCCGGGTATCGTACCCCCTTGATGTTTATTGACACTCCCCTGCCTGAAGGCGAGGGGATTCTTGGTTCTGCGACATACCTTAAAACTATCTATCCTTGCGGCAGTGTTTAAACCAGGTATCCGTTCAAAAGAACCAAATATCGAGCTTAATTTAGATAGCCTCGCGAGGGTTTGTCTCCCCAAGCTTTCGAGAATTGCTTCTCTTGTTTCTGTGGGGCACACAGTACATTTTAGAAATAAAAAGTTTAGTCTCTGATTTTGGCTTACATTAGTTAGCCCAGCTATGTTTTTCGTGGTTTTCGCCACCCACTAACCATTATTGTTTTCCGACCAGTCGTTTGAGCGTGGTGTCTCTTATGTATCGGCGGTTATTCTACCTGTAGTATAGTTATTGTACTCTACAATGAACACAATGCAAGAATGTTCAAGAAAACACTTAACAAAAGTTGATAATTAATTAAAGCCGTCAAGCTTATGACGGGGCTTTAGACCCAATTTCTTGGTAGCCCAGATTTGGTATAATATCATTGGTTAGTTGAATGTAAAAATTAACGACCTATCAAATATATGCTTTTTGTCAATTTACCGACCAACGAATAAATAAAAAACTTCCAGTAAGCGATCGCTTTTAACCGCAAAGTAACGGGGCTACAAAAAGAGCGATTCACGATCGGGATAGCTCCGCTTCAGGCTCATTTGATGAATTGATATTATGATAGACAAAGAACCAATGGCTAAGCATTATCATCTATGCCTCCAACTGCGAAGTGCCTAAAAATTCCTCTGCGCGGTGTTCTTGTTGTTCCATTTGTTCTACAAATCTTTACAGCAGTGAGCTTAACAGGTTGGCTTTCCTTACGCAATGGACAAAAAGCGGTTAACGATGTGGCGGCTCAACTTCGTCAGGAACTAATAGCACGCATTGAAGGAGAACTCAAGCAATATATCAACAAACCTCATGATATCAATCGTGTGAATTCAGCCGCTTTTGCACAGGGCCACATGGACATGGTGAATGGCCGCAACGCTAAGCAATTTTTAACCCAAGTGCAGATATCCCCTTTTGTTTTTTCATCCTATTGTGGCGATGCTCAAGGATATTATCTGGGTGCGACTCGTCGAGAGTCAAAAATCGCGATGACTGCGAGTAATCAAGAAACAAACTATAATTTTTATTTTTATGAAATGAATAATTGGGGCGATCGGCAAAAATTCCTAGAAAAGGTAAACGCCCCTTACGATCCTCGCCAACGCCCCTGGTATCTTTCTGCTGTGAAAGCAGGGAGGCCTACTTGGAGCAATATTTTTGTGAATATTGTCAACAATGGTAAGCCTGCAATTACTGCCAGCGAACCTGTCTATGACTCAGAAGGTAAACTTCTGGGTGTCTGTGCCACTCTTGTTGTCCTCTCAGAAAATTTAAGGGAATTTCTGGGAAGTTTGTCTATTGGTAAAACAGGTAAGGCTTTTGTGATGGAGCGATCGGGTTCAATGATTTCTAGTTCCACAACAGAGCCACTAATCAAAGGACAAGGTAAAGCTCAGAAAATGATTGACGCCGTGGAAAGTAGGGAACCATTTGTGCGGGAGACAGCCAAATATTTGCTGAAATATTTTGGTAACTTTGACCAAATTCATAAATCAGAACAGTTAGAATTTACCCTCAAAAGTGAGCGGCAGTTTGTTCAGTTGCTACCGCTGAATGATGGTAGAGGCATCGATTGGCTAATTGTACTCGTCGTGCCTGAATCTGATTTTATGGAGCAAATAAATTATAATAGAAATACGACGATTATCCTTTGTCTGTTATCACTGGTAATCGCAACAGGATTAGCAATTATCACTTCACAATGGATAGCTAAACCTATTCGGCGATTGAGTCAAGCCAGTCAGGCGATCGCCAGTGGAAATTTCGAGCAAAATGTTCCCGACACTCTCGTAGAGGAATTGGTAAGTTTATCAGTATCTTTTAATCAAATGAGTCACGAATTAAAGAACTCTTACCACACCCTTGAACAAAAAGTAGAAGAACGCACTCAAGAACTACGGGAGACTCAAGCCCAACTCATCCAAAGTGAGAAAATGTCATCTCTGGGGCAACTGGTAGCCGGGATTGCCCATGAAGTGAATAATCCCGCGAATTTTATTCACGGTAATTTATCTCATCTTAGCCAATATACCCAAGATTTACTAGAGCTAGTACAGCTTTATCAAAAGTATTATCCCCAGCCGGTATCGGAGATTCAAGCCAAGTCGGAAGATATTGAGATCGAATTTTTGAGCGAAGACTTATCAAAACTGCTCAACTCTATGAAAGTAGGTTCAGAACGTATCCGCGATATTGTTAAATCTCTACGGAATTTTTCTCGATTGGACGAAGCAGATTTCAAAGCTGTCGATATCCATGAAGGCATTGAAAGCACCCTGATGATTCTGCAAAATCGTCTCAAGCCCAGACACACACATCCAGAGATTGAAGTGATCAAAGAGTACGGTAATCTGCCACCGATCGAGTGTTATGCAGGACAGCTTAACCAGGTATTTATGAATATTCTGACAAATGCTCTGGATGCTTTAGATGAGCATCGGGTGGAGAAAAAGACAATTCGGATTAGTACGAGTCTGTATAACTCAGAATTGGTCAGAATTTGTATTGCTGATAATGGGTGTGGCATCACAGAGGAAGTCAAAAAACGGCTATTCGACCCATTCTTTACAACCAAACCGGTAGGAAAAGGTACGGGAATGGGGATGTCTATAAGTTATCAAATTGTGATCCAAAAGCATAAAGGGAAACTGTGGTGTACATCAGAACCCGGAGAAAGAACAGAGTTTTGGATCGAAATTCCCCTAACTCAAAGTGTTATTTAGTTGAGGATATTCGCGAACTGTGGTATTATCTTGCCGAACCCATGAATCCGGTCTATCGATTTTAGATTTTAGATTTTAGATTTTAGATTTTAGATTGAAGCATGGACCCCACGGATAAATTCGGGGGCAAGTTTATCGGATAAGCTGTCGCGCATTTAAATTGTAGGTTCAGGGCGGGCGGGACGCTAGGGCCCCTACTCCCCACAATAGTTTGATTATTTTTTGACATACAATTTAAATGCCGCAACAGCTTACAGGTTTTTTATTTCTCCACGGATGAATCCGGGGGCTTGTATCCTCGATGCTTTCGGTTACTTCAAAGCTGTGGAACATTCAATTTTGATTTTTGATGACCCGTTTCCCGATATCACCGAACCATGCGGGCGAGATGAGGGGGAAAACCGCATAACCGCTGCAATCGGTAGAGTAGATATTAACCCTATTGCTGCAATCCCTTACTGTGCAAATTCTCCTCGATGTGCTGCATTTCCTTCATATCCTCACCCGCAACTATCCCGTAAATTTCCGTGTAGATTTTCCCGTATTTAACCTTCTCTAAAGCTGACAGGATTATCAAGTCCTTGCGATCGAGTTCTGGTTTCAGCGTGACAAGAATCGACTCCAAAGTCCCATCCATTCGCCAATCACTGGAATATTTAGCCACCTCCTTTCCCCGCCCCAGTAAGGTATGGCGCTGTAAGCAAAGCGGAGTCGAGCCATTAACTCGGAAATTGGCATCAATAGCATACAACAGTCCCTCCGAGTCTTCCAGCACGTCGAAGCCAATAACGCCGAAATAACCCTGTTGATGAGCATATTTACCAATAGCGGCAATCATCTCAAAAAACCTACTCATGTCGGTTTCGCGGTAGTGAATCAGTCCCCCTAAATAGTTGCCCTCTGGAGTGACAAGTTGGCCGGTAGTGCCGATAAGCGTGATATTTCCCGTTTTGCTTACATAAAACTGCACGCAATAGTTCTGCACTTCATTCTTGACGAATTCCGAGACAATAATCGTATCCAGCAACTTAATATCGAGATATTTCCTCACTTCCTGCAAGCAGTAGTTCATATCGCTGGCGCTTTTGATAATATAAGTGCCTTCTCCAGAAAGTCCGTGAGATGTTTTAATCAAGTAGGGGAATTGCTCTGGTAACTGAATGCTTTCGAGATTGACTTCGTGCAGATTGTAGGTTTCGTATTTCGGACATTGCACGCCTAATTCTGCTAGCGTTGCTTTGCTGAGTAAGTGGTAGTGGATGTCGGGATGAACGGCGTGTTTTTCGGGTTTGAGATTGTCGAAGGGAAATAGAGTCAGGAGTTTGTCAAAGCGATCGCTCATGCTGATATCTTCGAGATAAGTTGAGCAGTCTATCATCTCCATACTGCTGTTGCTGAAGCCCAAATGCTCCCGCCAATAGTCAATCAGCGACTTCGGCGGCTCATTAATTACAATCCCTGGGATGGCATCACCTAACACTGCCAGATTTTTCCAAGGTTCCTTCTGACCAATCTTGTCGAAAGAAGTTTTGGTGGCTTCACTGCTGCCGTCTTGAATAAAGTATTTTTTCCTGTTGGGATAAGCAGCCCAACTGGCGGTGGCAGGGTAATTTAGGATGAACGCATAACGTGCATCTGTGATGTCTGGAGCAAACAAATCGGAAAGAGAGTTGCCTTGAAAGTAAGGAAAGTCGTATGTTGAGTTCATAGAAACATCCAAGTCGAGTTTGAATTGAACTGTTTTCCCTGCCACTAAGTAGCTCGACATAATTAAAAGTAGGGTGGGCAATGCCCGCCCTACAAATTGACAAAGTGTTTATCGATCAATACTTCGGACTGTTTTTGATTACCAACCGTAGAATAAGGGTTTCAAGCCTGGAAGGCAATGGAACTACCAACTGACATCATGTCCGGTCGAGCGACCGCGATTTTTGTAGGGGTGGGTTCACCAACAATATCTGCCCATAATTGACAATCTCAAAAACCCACCCCGACCGGGATATTAATTGATGTCAAGCTACTTAATAACTAGGAAAAAAGAGATTAGTTGCGGAATTTTAACTCTCTCCAACTAGAGAGACTTTAACCTCAATAATTTCAACGATGGGCGAGTTGTTTTTTCTTAGTGAACGCAGCCACCTTGTCCATTTCTGAGGTTCTATAAGCACAAGCCATGTCCGTTGAATTATGCGCCCAGCCAACCCGCCCTTGAGGGTCTATGATGACGCACCCAGCTTCTCCTGCCACCTTAGATGCCAGAGTCTCAATGGCCATCTGCGCTGCTTCGTCTGGGTGCTTGCCGGACGCTAGAATGTCGATCGCCCTCTTAGCTAGAACTACTGGCATAATGGACTCGCCATCGCCTGTGGTCGAGCAACCGCCCTGTTCATTTTCAGCAAACAAGCCTGAGCCAATAATGGCGCTGTCGCCGACGCGACCGGCGGGCTTATTCATAGTGCCGCCTGTTGAGGTACCGGCAACTAAGGTGCCACTACTATCCAAAGCTACACAACCAACGGTATTGGGGCGGTCAAGAACTTCTTTTTCCTCCTCCCACTCTTCCTGTTGCTCATCCGCGATTAAGTCTTCTTTTGTACACATCTCGGCTCCACTTTCTGCAGCAAAATGTTCTGCATGATCCGCTACTAAGAACATGGGTTTTTTATCCATAATCTTTCGCGCCACTGAGATGGGATGGCGCACGCCTTGAACATTTGCGATCGCTCCCCAAGCTAATGAACGGCCTTCCATCATCGCTGCGTCTAGCTCTACCTCTCCCTGATTGTTGAGAACCGATCCAAAGCCTGCGTTAAATGTCTGATCAGCTTCCAGAACCCGGATAGCTGCCTCAACAGCTTCTGCTGCGGTACCCCCGCTTGCGAGCACTGCCCAACCAGCTTCTGCTGCTGCGGTACAGCCTGCATTGTTGGCTGCAACTTTCTCTTCTGTGATGGTTTTTGCTCCACCGTGGACAATAATGCTTATTACCATAAATCTCCTTTTTTACATTAATAACTACTTAAACATTTCTTAGATTAATAAATTTTTAAGTAGTTTTTTATCTCTCATAAATTTATAGATTAGCGGTGTTTGATTGAGGGTTCCTCTATCTTCAGATGTAATTAGTTCTGCCGATATTTGTGTTCCTACCGACCTAGGTATTTAATTATTTTTAATAAAAACTTGGCAAAATTATGTCAATAGTGTGAGTAAATTTGGCTTCGATTTAGTTAAGGAGTTTTAAATATTTAGGGAGTAAAGATGGGGTAAAACTTAAGGCGATGCGCTACACATTAACAGGCAAAATGGCTAAACCTGAAGAATGAGACTTTGCGGAGAGGGTGACAAGAGAGCTAGACCGATTGCTGTAAAAGGGATAGAGCATTTAGTCCTTGGCGAAAGTTCTGAGCTTTATGGGGCTTTAGGGCTATCAGTGCTAACATCTGATCTCGCCATAAAACTAGGGACTGACTCCAAGCACAACCAGATAATCCGAGGCCAAAAATACTGTGATGGGGAAAATTATTAGGGGTTTTTTCCGAGCGATCGAGCTAAGCTACGAAGTGGTTATATTGGAACTCCTTCCCGGCGATAGTCGCTAGCCACTAAGCAGAACTAATCTACAAAACTCCAGCTAAAAATCGGGTGAAGTTACCGAACTTTTCTTCCGAATAAGAGCCTCTATTTTACTATTTTATAATCATCAAGTTGTGCTAAATAGCGATTAAACAAGTTCATAGTTTTGCTTAAATATTGAAAATAAATCAGTTGATTTTAAATTTTAATTACTATTTGAATCAAAATTTTTAATTATAACTTTAATTGTAGTCAATAACAAATGCAGATATATGAATGGTTATATTTTTGAATAAATGAGATTATTTCGATTTAAATTATTGTTTTGTAAAAAGCTGGCTAGACTGGTCAGAAGTCGCGACAGAAACACTCTTTTCTTGATTCAAAGCTAGGTCTTAACCCTTAGTCTATCGATTTTAGATTTTAGATTTTAGATTTTAGATTTTAGATTTTAGATTGAAGCATGGACCCCACGGATAAATTCGGGGGCAAGTTTATCGGATAAGCTGTCGCGCATTTAAATTGTAGGTTCAGGGCGGGCGGGACGCTAGGGCCCCTACTCCCCACAATAGTTTGATTATTTTTTGACATACAATTTAAATGCCGCAACAGCTTACAGGTTTTTTATTTCTCCACGGATGAATCCGGGGGCTTGTATCCTGGATGCTTTCGGTCATGAGACAGTTTGCGAGCTTCCCGCTATGAAACTCTAGGTCTCCGGTTACTACGACAGGATAAGGATTTTCAAGTGTCAAAATCGGGATCGTTACCAGTTTTTTTCAGGGAAATAACTCCTCGACAATTTCGACATTCACTGCCAATATATTGGCAAAGCGTGACCACGAATTTCAAAGGTGGTATCAAGCCCCCGGATTTATCCGTGGAATCAATCCAAAATCGAAAATCGAAAATCCTCAAGAAAGAGCATTTATCTCGCGCAAGTCAATTCTTTAATCTAAAATCTAAAATCTAAAATCGATTGACTCCCAAAAATTATCGTGACTATCAGCAGATTTCGATCTCGCCATTGAGTTCTGTTGAGAGCAAATTCTACATATTTTTTAGTTTTTAAGGTTAATTATGAACTGTTTCTCCGTTGTGCTATATTAAATCTTTGGTCTCTAAATTCAGACTTTAAAGCCGCTTGGGTTATAGGAAACCACAGCCACTGCGTCGAAAGCTGGGGGAGATTAAGAAATAGCTGGAGACTTCGGACGCGACTATTGTATTGAATCGGTTGTGGAAAAATGTTAGCTCATCTCGATCATCGGAGTTGTCGATGGCTTTGAAGCATCTGAACTAAGAGTTATAAGATGGGTGGTTGACTCTCGCTCAAGTGGATGCTTAATAACTTTTGGTATAATGTCTTTAGCATTTTTTGTGGGGTCGTTCCAAAAGTCACCCGCTTTTTTATGACTTCTCCATTATCTCAAACAATTGCCCCCTCTGGGTTTTCCCTCGGTTCTCACCTCTCAGGCTTGGGATAGGAAATTATTTGTTTATGAATCAAATTAAACGTGTTGCCATAGTGGGAGGAACCCACGGAAACGAACTCACAGGAATTTACCTCGTGAAGAAATTCGATCGCGCGCCAGAGTTAATGGGGCGATCGACTTTTGAAACTATCACCCTGCTAGCCAATCCCAAAGCTTGCGAAATCGGGACACGCTACATCGATATCGACCTCAACCGCTGCTTTAGAAAGCAAGATTTAGAAAATCCCCATCTCTCCAGCTATGAAGCCCAGCGGGCGAAAGAAATCTACGGCATTTTTAGCTCAAAAAACACACATCATCCCAACGTAATTATCGATTTGCACAGCACCACATCCAACATGGGGCTAACATTTATTCTCGCCAGCCATCATCCATTTAACCTGCAACTAGCAGCTTATTTAACCTCTGTGTATCCCCGCATCAAGGTACTCACTTCTACAACCAAGAATCATGATAGTCCTGTGCTGCGATCGCTTTCGGAATTAGGCGGGACGCTGGAAGTTGGTGCAGTGCCACAAAGCGTATTAGATGCGTCTTTATTTCAGGAAACTGAGCAAGTTGTCGGTACGATATTAGACTGCGTAGAAGCCTACAATCAAGGCACAGTGCCTGCGGTCAAGAATCCCCTGACTATTTATCACACCATTGGGGCGATCGACTATCCCAGAAACGAGAACAGAGAAATTCAGGCAATGATTCATCCTCATCTGCAATCCAGAGATTATCAAGCCCTAAATCCCGGCGAACCGATGTTTTTGACCTTTGATGGTAAGTCGGTCTTGTATGAAGGTAAATCAACCGTATATCCCATTTTCATTAACGAGGCTGCTTACTACGAAAAAGGAATTGCCATGTGTTTTACCCAGAAGCAAATAGTCAGTTTTGAGTAGAAAATTTCAAATTATTCTTGATTTTTTTCCTGTGACAAAAACTCCTCTTTAGAAGCCCTAGTAAAAGAACGCAAGTCCTTCCATATTTCCAAAGTGATAATACAGGTAATTAGCCACACCAAACCAGCAGTATAACCAGCAATAACATCGGTAGGCCAATGAACTCCTAGGTAAAGCCGGCTCAAACCAATAGCAGCAATTAAGACAACTGTCAAACTGTAAATCGACCAGCGCTGCTTGGGAAATCGTACACCCAAAAAATATCCTAGCAAACCGTAAATAACCATTGAAATCATTGCATGACCGCTAGGAAAACTGTAAAATGTGACATTAACAACACGCTCCCAAAGTTGAGGTCGATCGCGGGCAAAAAGTTTTTTTAATAGTAAATTTAAACCGATGGCTCCACCACCCGCGAGCGCAATAGTTGCAGATTCAGATCGGTGATTGCGCGCTAGCAAAATAATACCCAACGTCAGACAAATCACTAGCAGCAAATTCGGTTCGCCCAAAAAGGTAAATCCCAGCATTATTTGATCGCGCAAGGGAGTGTGCAATTGCCTCAGAGCGAGTAAAATAGAGGTATCGAAAGCGTAACTTTCTTTTTCCAACACCTCTTCGGCAATAGTGGCAAATCCCCACATCGCCAAAGCCGCAACCGCAAGCCCGGCCAGCCGAATTATCGAAATGAGCGATCGAATTTTAGAACCCATTCTTGAACTAATTAAAATTTTAAAATTTCTAACTCAAAATAATACAACAAAGATAGGAAACGAAAACGCCTTACCCATCGTCTAGATTCTTGAGCAACTCTATTCTGAATGATTAATTGATTTTTCACTACCCACCTCAGCTTTTACATCCAATCGGCGAATGACTATACTCTCCACAAAATACATTTCTGCAATTTTGTTGACCTTGGGGTTGACAAGTCTTTCTAGCTGTGCTACTAACAGCGGAGTAAGTGCCCCGATCGCCGAAGCCAACACGATCGCCCAGCGTCTCGTTTCTTCCGCAGTCGCCCAAAAGCCCAACAACCCGCAATTCGGTCAGCCGATCGACTGTACCCTCGGCAAAGACTGTTTTGTATTGCTGTATTTCGATCGAGAACCCGGCCCCACCGCCGTCGATTTTGGCTGCGGGCGCCAAACCTACGACGGCCACGACGGCACAGATTTTGCCATTCCCGACGCCAAAGCAATGGCAAAAGGAGTTCCAGTTATTGCCTCCGCAGCAGGCAAAGTTTTGCGAGCACGAGATGGTGTGGTCGATCGGCGTTTACAAAACGATACAGAAAAAGCCAATCTCGCAGGCACAGAATGCGGCAACGGCATGGTAATTGACCACGGCGGTGGTTGGGAAGCCCAATACTGCCACCTCCGCCAAGGCAGCGTTGCCGTCAAACCGGGTACGCAGGTAGAAAAAGGCACTGTTTTGGGCATGGTGGGAAACTCTGGGATGGCATCTTTCCCCCACGTACACGTAACTTATCGCTATCAAGGCAAAGCCGTAGATCCCTTTGTCGGACCCGACGCGAAGGTAGGCTGCAACATCGCCCGCAATCCAATTTGGGACAAGCCTCTAGACTATATTTCCACAGGTTTAATTCGGGCTGGTTTTGCCAATAAGCCACCCGATATTAACGCTGTCTGGGAAGGACAATTTTCAGAGACTCAACTCCCTGTAAACAGTCCAGCTTTGTTGTTTTGGGTGCAAAGTTACGGAGTGCTCAAGGGCGATCGGGAACAATACAAATTATTTGCACCCAACGGCACAACCATCGCCGATCAGACCAATGAAATTAAAGCCCCCAGCCGTACTTGGTTGGGTTATGTCGGCAAAAGAAACAGTACAAATTCTCCTCTGATTCCGGGAGTTTGGCGGGCCGAATACCGGTTGATGCGAGGCGATCGAGTTTTGACAGAAGTCAAGCGAGAAGTTGAGTTGCGTTAGTCCGTTGACTGTTGACTGTTGACTGTTGACTGTTGTCACTAGGGAAAAGTAAAAAATATTAAAAATAGGACATTCTTCCGAAGATTATTTCAGCAGCCAGCCAAATAATTCTCCGACACTCAACCGCAGTTCGCTAGCGAAGGACGGCACAGGTAGCAGCATTTCGGGTTCATCAAATACTGCTGTCTGTTGCTGGGGAACATAAACAAAAACGCATTGTTCGTCGGGATCGATCAGCCAGCCCATTTGAGTTTGATGATTTAAGCAGTGCAGAATATTTTTAGTAACTTTAGTTTGACTTTGGTCAGGCGACAAAATCTCAATTGTCCAATCAGGAGCTATGGGAAAGACATTAGCAATTTCGCCGTTATCATCGGCGGGAATTCTGTTCCAGACAAATACTGAAACATCAGGCACTGTTGACCTTCCGCCAAAGGTACACCGGAGTTCAGGAAATGCTCGTGCAACTTTTTTTGGTTTTAATATAGTGTTAATGAAAATAATTAGTTCACATTGAGTCGCACTGTGTTTCCCTTGTGGCATTGGCTTCTGAATAATTTGATTATCAATGTATTCGCTGGCCGGTTTGGTTTCGGGTAGTTGGAGAAACTCTTCTAAAGTTAAGGATTTTAATCTTGTTTGTACCATTTTAAGTTCACCTCTAATGAAGTAGATCTTTTAGCAGCAGTCTAGTAATCAGGCAAATTGTTCCAAGCTTGAGCCACAATGTCGCTCAGCCATAGCCTCTGAGCAAAATCGAGCAGATTGTCGTCGGCTAGTACCTCAGCCTTCAATTCATCCAAAGACTGAGATCGCGATCGAGCTATTTGAATCACACCCGCGATCGCCGACGCCACCAATTCTTCATTCAGCGGCTGCTGCCGCAAAGCAATCATTTCTTGAGGATTCGTAGGAATGGGATAATTCATAGGAGTGCATACCGAAGGGAGTAGATGTTCAGCCGCTGTGGGGCTTCCGGCGAATCAGCTAAAAATCTGAGAACACTGTAAACTTATTTAAAACTAAATAAGTATTCGGGAGTATAGCCTACTTTGCTCCCTTGTCAACTCCCCCATCTTTATTAATTTATTCAGAATTGAGAGCCTAATCATGCAAGAAATTCTTTATCTAGAAGTTCCGACACCGGATACAGCAGCAGTCTGCACTTGGTTGCAGCACGAATTCGATCCCGGAATGGGAGAAAAAATTATTACTGCTGACGGCTTTCGCCTGCTTTCACCAGCCACAACAGCCGAGGTTCAGAAGTCTGGAACTCAAAATGCCAATCCAAAACCCGCCTTGGCTGACACCAATTCAGGAAACCAAAATTGGCGATCGACAGAACTTTCCACCTTTGTCTGGTCACTGCAACGCACCACTTATTTAAAAGTCTTTCGTCTAGAAGAGGCGCCTGCGGGAGAAAAAAAGTTCCTGGAAGCTCTGAATCTTGCTGTAAGAAACAAGTTTCCCGATCGCTACCGGGAACCCCCTGTCATAGACCTCTCCAAGCAGTCAATTTTTGAGGCTCTTGCCCCCTATTACCCCTTGACCGTCAAATACTTCCAAAAAATGCCTAATGGCGAATATGACCTCAAGCGCGTCTACTGGTGGGAACAGCGTTGGCGCGAAGGCACTCGCAATCCTCAAACGCCAAAACAAGTAGTGTTTTTGAAGGAAGAGGGTTCGGCAACGGATTCTGTAACGGATTTAACGGATGTAACCGATGTTAAGAAGAAGGTAAAAAGTACAGTTTCGGTGTCTGATTCTGGCGATACTTTTTACGACTTAATTTATATTGGCGGGGCCTTGGGAGTGATTCACGCCGCAGTCATGGCGAGATTGGGCTACCGGGTGCTGCTAGTTGAGCGAATGCCTTTCGGGCGGATGAATCGCGAGTGGAATATTTCGCGGGACGAAATTCAAAGCTTAATTGATTTGGGTTTATTTACTGCTGCAGAAATCGAAACTTTGATTGCCAGAGAATACAAAGATGGCTACAACAAGTTTTTTGATGCTAACAATCCGTTCGTGGCTAAAGCGCCTGTTCTGCACACACCAAAGGTACTCAATGTAGCTTTGGACGGAGAGAAATTGCTGAATTTAGCGGGAGTTAAGCTAACAGAAGCTGGTGGAGAAATCTGGGACGAAACTGAGTTTATCAGAGCAGATGTTGAAGCAGAAAAAGTAGTAGTTCAGGGCCGCCACTTGCCGACAAAAGCCGATCGCACTGCATTAGGACGGCTGCTGGTGGATGCAATGGGGTCGGCTTCTCCCATCGCTTGGCAATTGAACGAAGGGCGGACTTTTGACAGCGTTTGTCCGACAGTGGGAGCAGTCATCGACGGAGGATTTGAGCCGGGAATATGGGATTCCGATTACGGGGATGTACTCCACACTCACGGGGACATTTCCCGCGGACGCCAGCTCATTTGGGAGTTGTTTCCCGGCGCCGGCACAGAACTGACAGTTTATCTATTTCACTACCACCAAGTACATCCAGAGAATCCCGGTTCTTTGCTGGAAATGTACGAAGATTTTTTCGCAATTTTGCCGGAATACCGCCGCTGCGATGTCGATAAATTGGTTTGGAAAAAACCGACCTTTGGTTATATTCCTGGGCATTTTAGCAGCAACAGCAGCGATCGCTCCGTGGCGATCGATCGCCTAGTCTCGATCGGCGACGCAGCATCCTTGCAATCTCCCCTCGTTTTCACAGGCTTCGGCTCTCTTGTCCGCAATCTTTTCCGCTTAACAGACCTGTTGGATACAGCATTAAAGCACAATTTGTTGACGGCAAATCACTTAAACCAAATTCGCGCCTACCAGAGCAATATTTCAGTAACTTGGCTATTTTCTAAAGGCATGATGGTTCCTACCGGCAGCAGTTTGCCACCCCAAAGAATTAATTCAATGCTCAATACCTTTTTCGGTATTTTGGCAGCACAAAAACTCGCCGTCGCCGAAACTTTTATTAAAGATAGAACCGACTGGCTAACTTTCAATCGACTGGCGATCGAAGCAGCCGGAAAAAACCCTTCTCTCCTTTTGTGGATTTTAGATTTTGTCACCTTGGGGGATATTTGGCGCTGGCTGGGAAGTTACTTGAATTTTACTCTGCTGGCTTTGGCCAGTTTGCTATTCGGATGGCTTCCCAGTTTCGCCCGCAGGGTACAACCTTGGTTGGAACCCCGGTATCCGGGTGTTTGGCTGTGGCTGTTGGCTACCAGCTATGCTCTCACCTATGGCATGGGAAAGGGGAGAAAAGAGTGTTGAGTTTTGACTTTTAACTCAAAACTAGCAACTTCAGTTCGCTATCGAAAACTCGGCAATTCAATTTCAGCTAGCGATCGACGTTTTTTAGAAGCCCGCAGCGGACTGGCAATCAAGCTCAGCCAGTCTGGTTGGGCGACTGCTGTAGGTTTTGCCACACTCGATCGCACTTCTTGAATGCCAAAGGTTTCAACAGAGTTCAAAATTTGAAAAGCCCTAGCCAATTCTTGAGCCTCCTCTTTGGTAGCAGTTTCCGGTTCAGACTCAGCCATCGGTAGTTCAGGTTCCGCAACCGGTTCGGCCAACTCAGGTGCCGGCTCATCAGGTTGGTAGGTTTCGCTCTTGTGCAATTGAATGCCGGATACTTCGGCTAATTTGTTGAGTTCCAAATTGGCTGGGGCTTCAGGCTCGATCGCCTCAACAGCAGTGGCTACCTCTGGATGCTCTTCTGGTTCCGACCAAGGTTGGACAGGGGAAGCGTTGAAGGCTGGCGGCACCGGCATCTGAGAGCTTTTGACCGCCGCGAGCAATGATTCTAATTGTGCGCTGGCGGTGTCCAGATTATTGTCAGGCTGCTCGATCCTCGGCGACTTTACCTGCGGCCTGTCCAAACTTCTTTCCAAGGCAGCTTTGAATTGCAGAGTGTGGCGCTGCTGGCGCTGCAAGCGGGCTCGCAATTCCCTGCAAATATTTTCTGTGGCTACTAACTGGTGTAACTGTTCGTTGTAGCGCTGCACAGTAGACGCACATTCTCGCTCAACAGTCGCTAGCCTGACTTGGCTGGTTGCCAACTGATTTCTTAAACTTTCGACTAAAATTTCTTGACTTTGGAGGGTTTGATGGGAAACTTCCACTTTGCCAAACAGCCGCGTCAATTGTTCTTGAGCATTTTCGAGTTCTGCAGTCCGCTGTTCTAGCAAAGTTTCGCGATTCTGCAAGGTTTTTTGGGACTCTTCGAGAGCTGTTTCTAGCTGGGCGATGCGCTGTAAAAGGTCGCGGTTGCATTCGTGCAGCGCTTGCATAAGGGTGACTGGGGTCGATCCTTTGCCCTTGGCCTGTTCGGCATTCCCAAGCATATTTTTTAGATTGTCTGAAATCGGGGGCGAGCCCGCCTCAGTCGGCTGTGTCGGAGATTGCGAATTTTTTGTTTCCGGTTTTGTGGGAATTGCATCTACGCTGATGGCGTTGGGAAAATCTACTGTTTGCCAGTCTTCTTCTGGCTGTTGGGGAACGGTTGCGGGAGTGTCTGTCTCATCGGGGGCGATCGGCTCAAAACCCCCAGTAGCAGCAAAATCTGAATGCAATGGTTCGGTATCGGATGGAACAGCAGGGTGCGGTTGGTGCTGATGGGCTCGAAGATCAGCTTCTGACATGGCTTTTTATCCCAATACTCACAGGGTCTCAGATACAGTCTATCCTTAGAGATTCTACAGAAGGAAGCCCCTAAGTGATAGTTTTGGCATTTTTCCGGTTTTTTCGGACAATAACCTCTGAATCGAGTGGCGCGATCGAACTACAACCAGAACTCACATTCAGGCGTAAGATGCGCCTGTAAGTTTTTCGCCCAGAGTCCTATCAAAATAATTTTTCCCGATCTCTAACGCACTGTTTCGGCATCCGGGCGATCCCTAAGCTTTAACAACTGCACAATGTTTGTCAATAATTGCTGGAACTTCTGCCGGTGCAATGCGGCTGTAGCGAGTTTTGTCCGGCATCACCACTATATTTGGGCCGGCTTTACACTGTTTGAGACATCCGGTTCCCTGTACTGTCACTTTGTCTTCTAAACCGCGCGCATTCAAAGCATTTTCTAAAGCTTTACAGACTCCTCCAGCGCCCCGCTTCTGGCAGTCTGATTTTTGACATACTAATATTTTGGTTTGGGTTTTTGCCGGAGCTTTTACAGTTTGAGCTGCTGTGGGAGAGGTTACTTGGGTTTTGCCGATCGCGCGATCGTCCGATGTCAATAACCCAATAGGTACATTGGTGGAGTCAAGGTGTTCGTGCGATCGATCATTTTGACCTTGAGCCAGCTTGAGGCTACGAGCTTTAAGTTTTATTTTACCGTTTTTCAAATTGAGTTCTTTCTCACCTACAACTTGAACTCTCAACCCCGGTGTCAAAATAGGCGACAGAAATGACCGCAATTCCTTGCAAAGTTTAACAAGATATTCTACTCCGCGATCGTTGCTAATTCGCAAATATTTAAGTTTACAGCCATCTTCAATAATCAGGCCGAGGATTTCTCCCTCTAAGTTGAATTCGGAAACTTGCTTGCCAGACTTATACATTGTTATAACTCCTTTAAATCCGTTACATCCGTTACATCTTCTACACTGCTCGTTGCCGAACTTCCTTCTACCTTTACCCAATTTGCCAGCAGCATTCCAGCCACTGCACCAGTTCGCACCGAGGGGCACTGACTTGCCTCAACACGCTCATTAACTGAGCCGCTTGTTTAACAGTGTTGACTTTTGCCCGCAAAGGTTGGTCAACCGCACACCAGCAGGGAATTTCTAGTTCTTGCAAGCGTTTGTAAACTTGCCACCTATCTAGCCAACTAACTTGCACAATGTCACAAACTTCTAATTCTGGATCTGCTGGATTCATTTTTTAACAACAGTAATAATTTGCATTAATTTTTACCCTGACTGGTAGCGGGTAGAAGTTAAAAGCCAGATTTCAGCAGAACATCAAGGATTATCAAAAGCCCTTCCTGAAAAATTCTGCCTTTTGCCTTCTGCCTTCTGCCTTCAGAAGGTTCGCCCCCTTTTCAGGAAGCGTTCAGAACGAGGATCTTGTTCAAGCATAACCCAACTGCTAATAATTCTCAATAGGTTTACAAAAAAAAATTCCTACTCTATAAAATCTTCTACTATTGAGGCAGACTCTGCTTGACTGGTAAATTTACGGTGCTAGACTGACTCTATTGGCAACAAAACTGCCTATTGAGAGGAGAACACACATGACTGAGACTCAGAGTGCATTAAGACCGTTTGGCCACATAGCCGAAAACCCAGTTCTACTGGAACATTCAGTCACAGCACCGATTTGTGAAGGAATGAACGCGCTGCTGGCCAGTTTTCAGGCTCTATACCTGCAATATCAAAAACATCATTTTGTGGTGGAAGGGGCAGAATTCTACTCCTTGCACAAATTCTTTGAAGAAAGCTACGGAGAAGCTCAAGATAGCGTCCACGAGTTGGGCGAACGGTTAAACGGGTTGGGCGGCATACCAGCAGCTAGCTTTAGCAAGCTAGCTGAGTTGTGCTGTTTTGAGCCGGAAGCCGACGGCGTATATTCCTGCCGCCAAATGCTAGAACACGATTTAATTGCGGAGCAAGCTATCCTCGGTTTGCTGCGCCGTCAAGCAGGGCAAGCAGAAAGTTTGGGCGATCGAGCTACGCGCTACCTCTACGAAAAAATCCTGCTAAAAACAGAAGAGCGGGCTTATCACATTTCCCACTTCCTCGCCCCCGATACCTTAGTGCAGTTGAACTTGAACTAACAATTCTTCTTCTCCCTCTTCCTTAGCACACGTGGCACCGGCGTCTCGCCTGTGAATTTTGACAGTTCATTATCTTAGATCGAAAAAAAAGCGAGCAGTTTTGTGACTGCCCGCTTTTTTATACAAAGTGCGTTTATCCGCAGGGAATTAAGGCGCTAAAGCATTCCCGCGCAACAGACTACCAATGGTTTTCGCGGTAATCTTCATCTGCACGAAAGGATTAGCGGGTACCACTGTTTTATACAAGTAACTATCGAATGTGAGTTTCTGCACATCGCGATCGGCACACATTTCCACAAAAGCTTCGCGGGTAGCGTCGGAACGGTAGAACACGCGCTGCAAAATGTCAAGAACTTTGTAAGTAATGCCGTAGGCTTTATCCCACCGCTTCAGGTAAATCTTAATTTCCTCTTCAGTCGGAATGCGCGCGCCTTTATTGGAAATCTCCACAATAGTTTCGGCGCACATCCGGCCAGACTTGGCGGCAAAATAGATACCTTCGCCAGAAGACTTGGTAACGTAACCTGCAGCATCGCCTACGAGAGCAACTCGGCCGACAACCCGGCGGGGACGCGGATGTTCCGGGATGGGGTGAGCTTCCACTTTAATAATCTCACCGCCCATCAGTTTTTTGGCAGCGCGGGCGCGGATGCCTGCTTGCAGCTTTTTGATACTGGCTTGATTGACTTTCATCGTGCCGGTGCCGACGGCTACGTGGTCGTATTTGGGGAACACCCAAGCGTAGAAGTCGGTAGATACGTCATCGCCGACGTACATTTCGGCTAAGTCGTGGTAGTAAGCCATTTTATCTTCCGGCAGGCGGATGCGCTCTTGGAAGGCGATCGCATAATTGTAGTCGCCAGCGTCGATCGCCTTTGCTACGCGGGAGTTGGCGCCGTCAGCCCCGATTACCAAATCCACCTTCAGAGTTTTCTGAATTCCCATTGCACTGCCGTCGGAGTGGTCGGCATAGTGGAGAGTATAGGGGTCTGTATTATTGCCGGGAATTTCTAATTTGTGAACGGTGCCGTTAATTAGTTTTGCACCCAAGGAAGCGGCGCGATCGCGCATGAAGCCATCGAGCACTTCGCGGCGGCACATACCGATGTATTCGTGGGCGTTTTCAATATTGATGTCCACCTCGACGTTGGAGGGGGAGATCATTTTCATTTTTCTGACTTGGCGGTCAATAATACTTTGCGGCAAGTCAAATTCGCTGACCATGCACAGGGGAATCGCCCCACCGCAGGGTTTGGCGTTGTCTAATTTACGCTCGAATAGGTATGTTTCGATGCCTGCTTTTACCAATGTTTCGGCGGCGGAAGAACCCGCAGGGCCTGAACCTACTACTGCAACCCTTAGTGTCAAAGCTTTTCTCTCCAGTTTTTTTCTATAGGCATTACTCAGGTGTGATGGTATCACGGACTTGGGATGCGGTGGCGTGAAGCAGGGGAGATTTCAATGAAATGAAACAGAGCTTAACAGTTCGATACGAAAATCGGGTTTCCGGCAGTAGGTGCGATCGAATATCTTAAATCTTTCAGTGTAGATGAAGGTGGATGGACGGTGATGTGCGATCGAACATTTTGCACCCTCCGTCAAACCACTGTAGGGGCGGGTTCGCCAACCATCAGTGCCTAAAACTAATAATCTCGTAAACCCGCCCCGACCTCGCCGATCGCGGTTAATCAACCGGACTTGATATGATGTTCGATCGGGATACTCGGTGAGAACTGAGATGTTGCACCAATGTCAATTGGGGGTTTTTAGTGGGGTGGGGCGGGTTTATTTTAATTGTTGGTGAGAGTTAGAGATGGTTGGTGAACCCGCCCCTACTTTACCCGAATGGTGCAACATTTTACTTAGAAGCATTCCAATAAGTTACATTAAAGTTACTTGCAGTTATATCTAAAATTCTTATGCTCGGTAATTTTCAACAAAGCAACCTGCGGATTGAGCTTGAAGCTTCCGAAACAGCGATTAGAGACAGCTTGTTGCGTCCGAGTCAATTGCAGCAGTGGCTGTGGCCGCAGCAGTTGTCTAGCGGTTTGCCAGAAGAATTTGCTCAAGGTTTGACCTTTACAAGTTGGCTAGGCCCCGTGGCAGTTCAGCATCACGTTGATATTGTTGAGCACAATTGTCTGCGGCTGTTATTGAGTCAGGGAATTGACGGATTTCACGAGTGGTATTGGGGCGATGGTTGGGTGCAGTCTCGGTTGGAAGGAGTTTCGCTGCTGCCTCTGAATTTGGGGCAAACTGCTAGTTTACTTCGGCTGCGGGAGTTTGTAGCCGGGAAGGGTAAGCGGAAGTAGATCAATGACTCTCCAAAATCATGAGAACAAAGTCTGGTAAGCTGTGGAGCATTTAAACCAGTAACGAGGCTAGTAGGGTGCGTCAGCTAGAACCCTTACGCTGAAACGGAAAACCTTAGATGCTGACGCACCTTACGCAAGCCCTTTAAATGCCGAACAGCTTAGTCCTGCATACCAACGAAAAATCCTAAACATTTTTAGGGGTAAAGAAACTTTGTAATCATGGATAAAATACCAGAAGATACTCACATGATTGGATATCTTTATAGATAGATGAAAACAAAGTCTTTCTTGCCAAACGAGATATCCTTTGCTGAAGGGTGTTATTGAATCTTTCCATATCAGAAGTTTTGCCAGTATCTTCCCCCAGAGATTTGTGTCGCTGGGGATTTTTTTTTGAGCCTGCCCAAAAATCTGTATAATAGACGGCACATTGTCTGTCCACTACTGGGAGGGAATCCCAAAAACCTTTAGCACCCATTTCAACTCGACTTCCTATATACACCCCTAGAATTTCTTTGCTTAAGGCATCAATTGGCCCGCTCTTTCCAGTGCTTGTTCCCCTTATTTCCTAAAAACGACTACATTTCATCACATTGGATCGTTAGCTTGCCTGGTTTTTTTGACTTTACTTGAACTTTCCGGGGGACTCATGCTAATTGTTGAAAAACAAGTATTGGAACCAGCGGGGGGACACCCTCGTGAATTTGACAATCGCCACTCAAGATATTTTTTCTAATAAAAGCCGATCGCTCAATTTTTTGTTTCTTCTGAAATCCTTTGATGTCTGGGGTTTTAAACAAACTGCCTGTGACAATATATACATTCAAAATTTTGCTTAGCGCTGGGGGTGGGACAATTTTTAACGATGTTTGGATAACCGAAACGGTGACAATTCATGGAGTTGAGAATTAACAAGGCTTAGGTACGTCGCATGATAACTCCTTACCCTTACTATGCCAGACAACCTGAAAGCCACTTCGCTGCCGAAAAACTAAGAGTGTGTTATAAAAACATAATTTGTTCCTTTCTAAAGCGCTATTCTCGATACAACGAACCCGGTGTGTTTTGACTTCGCGTTAATTATTACAAGAAAAATAAATATGCTCTCCATTCCAGGCATTGCCGTCCAGAAGCTGCTTTACGAAAGTGCTAACTCTCTGGTTTACCGGGCCCTTCGGGAAGCGGATCGCCAACCGCTCATCCTCAAACTTCTCAAAGAGAGCTACCCGACACCTCAAGAATTGCTACGCTACCGCACCGAATACCGCATCACCAGAGAGCTGAAAGAGGCGGGAGTCGTGCAAGTTTATGACTTGCAAAAATACCAAAACAGCCTGGTGATTTTTGTGGAGGACTTTGGCGGGGAATCCTTGAAAATATGGATGCAGCAGCGAAAGTTTAGCCTCAAGGAATTTCTGCAAATTGCGATCGCTGCCACTGAAACTTTAGGGCAAATTCACAGCACCAATATTATACACAAAGATATTAACCCTTCTAATATAGTATTCAATCCAGCGACCGGACAGCTCAAAATTATCGACTTTGGCATTTCCACTCAGCTAACGCGAGAAATGCCAACCCTGAAAAACCCCAACATTTTAGAAGGAACCCTCGCTTACATCTCGCCGGAACAAACTGGTAGGATGAATCGCTCTATCGATTACCGCACTGACTTTTACTCACTCGGTGTCACCTTCTACGAATTGCTGACAGGAAAACTCCCTTTTGAAACAGAAGACGCTTTAGAGCTAGTTCACTGCCACATTGCCAGACAACCAGTTTCCCCGCACGAAATCGATCCACAAATTCCCCTAATTCTCTCGCAAATTGTCAGCAAGCTGATGGCAAAAAATGCGGAAAATCGCTATCAAACTGCATTGGGTCTTAAGCAGGACTTAGAAATCTGTCTGGTTCAATTACAAGAAACCGATAGCATAGAAGAATTTGACTTGGGAACGCTGGATCTTACAGACCATTTCCTGATTCCCGAAAAGTTATACGGCAGAGAAACTGAAGTTGATAATTTATTAAAAGCCTTTGAAAGAGTTCGTAATGCTAGTGCCGAAATGATGCTAGTAGCTGGCTTTTCTGGGATTGGTAAAACCGCAGTAGTTAATGAAGTTCACAAGCCGATCGCCCGACAGCGTGGCTATTTTATCAAAGGCAAATACGACCAATTTCAACGCAATATTCCCTTTAGTGCATTTGTGCAAGCATTTCGGGAATTGATGGGGCAATTATTATCAGAAAGTGACGCTCAGTTACACAGATGGAAAACCATGATTCTCACCGCAGTAGGCGAGAGTGGGCAAGTCTTGATTGACGTAATTCCTGAATTAGAACACATCATTGGCGCTCAACCTCCTGCACTAGAATTGTCCGGGAGTGCCGCCCAAAATCGCTTCAATCTGCTGATGCAGAAATTTGTGCAAGTATTTACCACCGCCGAACATCCCTTAGTGATGTTTCTGGACGATTTGCAGTGGGCAGATTCCGCATCTTTGAAGTTATTACAACTGTTGATGGAAGATACGGGCCATCTGTTAGTATTGGGTGCTTATCGGGATAATGAGGTATCACCGGCTCATCCGTTTATGTTGACTGTGGATGAGATTGTGAAGTCTGGGGCAGTGGTGAATACGATTACCCTGCAACCGTTGAGTTTAGCAGATCTAAATCAGTTGGTAGCAGATACGCTGATTTGCGATTTATCTTTAGCCGGGCCCCTGACAGAATTGGTTTATCAAAAAACTCAAGGAAATCCATTTTTCTCGACTCAATTCCTCAAAGCGTTGCATGAAGATGGTCAAATTATTTTTAACCCTCCTCAATCCCCCACCCCCCTTTCATCCCCCCTTACCAAGGGGGGACAGAGGGGGGTACAAGGGGGGTGGCAGTGCGATATTAATCAAGTTAAATTTGCCGACGCCTCGGATGTGGTGGAGTTTATGGCGGCGCAATTGCAAAAGTTGCCTGCCGAAACTCAGGATGCCCTCAAACTGGCGGCTTGCATTGGGGCGCAGTTTGATTTAGAGACATTGGCAATAGTCAGCGAAGAATTACCAGAACAAACGGAATCAACGCTGTGGAAAGCCTTGCAAGAAGGACTCATTTTAGTGCTTTCAGAAGGCTATAACTTCATTCAAGCAGATGCTCAATCCCCAAATCAGTCTGTTGCTAATCCCACTTATAAGTTTCTGCACGATCGCGTCCAGCAAGCGGCTTATTCATTGATTCCCGACGAGCAAAAACAAGCCACTCATCTGAAAATAGGACAGTTAGTGCTACAAAGTTCTTCTGAGATAGAAATCGAAGAAAAAATATTTGATATTGTGGGGCATTTAAATCAAGGAATTGAGTTAATCAATCAATTAAGTGAACGCTCAGCCTTAGCCCTACTCAACTTAGAAGCTGGACGTAAAGCTAGAAATTCTACCGCCTACGCTGCGGCTAATATCTATCTACAAACGGGAATTGAGTTACTGACAGCAAACTGCTGGCAAAGTCAATATGAATTGGCGCTAAATCTTTATGTTGCTGCTGCTGAAATTGCCTATTTGAATGGTGACTTTGATGGTATGGAACAGATGGCAGCACTGGTTTTGCAAGAAGCTCAAACAATTTTAGATCGAGTTAAAATTTACGAAATTAAAATTGCCGCTCAGACAGCTCAGAGCAAGGTGTTAGAAACGATCGCAGTAGCAAGAGAGGCACTCTTACAATTGGGGATTGAACTCCCTGCCGAACCTGATGAAGCCAAGATTGGCAAAGCGCTACAAGCCCTTGCGGCTCTCCTCGGCGGCAGAAAGATTGAGGAATTGGTTGATCTACCTGTGATGACAAATCCACAGACTCAGGCAGCTATGCAATTGTCTGGTATGTTGTTTCCACCCATTTTCCAGGGAATGCCCGGTTTGCTGCCCCTGCTGAGCTCCACGATGGTGAGTTTATCACTCTCCTTTGGAAATGCGCCCCCATCGACGGTGGGTTATGCGATGCACGGGATGGTTTTCTGTGCCTTTTTACAAGAGGTGGAAACGGGCTATGGCTTTGGGCAATTGGCACTTTCATTGCTGGATAGGTTGAATGTACCCGAATTAAAGTCCACAGTTCTACTTTTGTTTGGTGGCTGGATTCAGCATCGCCAAGAATCTCTTTTGGCAACGATACCGACGCTGAAAGAGGGCTATAGGTTTGGTATGGAAACCGGCGACTTTGTAGATGCTGGCTACAACATATATATTTGCTTTTATACTCATTTATTCGCTGGTGTAGAACTAGACACTTGGGAACAAGAAATAGCAGGTTACAGGGCTGTCATGGCGCAGTTGAAACAATATTCTGCTCAGATTTATTTGGATATGATTCAGCAGACGGTGCAAAACTTGAGGGACACCCATACTCGGCCGGATTTGTTAATAGGCTCTGCCTACGATGAAACGGTGATGATTCCCAAGCACTATCAGGATAATGAATTTACGGCGATCGCCTGTGCCTGCATCTTCAAACTGCTGCTTGCTTACTGCTATGGCAATTATACGGCTGCCCTAGACCATATTTCCCAAGTCAAACAGTATTTGATGGGAGTATCTGGATCGGCTTTTGTTCCCATTTTTCATTTTTATGCTGCCCTGACGCACCTGGCACTTTTTCCCACACAGCCAGCAATTGAGCAAACTGAAATTCTTGGCTTAGTGGAAACCCATCAAAGCACGCTGCAACAGTGGGCGCAAAATGCTCCGATGAATTATCTGCATAAATGGTATTTAGTGGAAGCAGAACGCTATCGAGTTTTGGGCAATAAAGCTGAGGCGATTGAAATGTACGATCGCGCAATTTCGGGAGCCAAAGAAAACAAATATGTTAATGACGAAGCCCTGGCCAACGAACTAGCAGCCAAATTCTACTCGGAATGGGGCAAAACAAAAGTTGCTCAAGCCTACATATTTGAGGCGTATTATTGTTATGTTGAATGGGGAGCCACTGCTAAGGTAACGGATTTAGAAACGCGATATCCTCACTTATTCGCGGTAACTCAACCGGGAAGGAAAAACACTCAAACTACCGTAGCAATGACAACGACTGGTTCGGGAAATCACCTAGATATTGCCGCAGTCATGAAGGCTTCTCAGGCGATTTCTGGAGAAATTATGCTAGATAAGCTACTGTCTAGCTTGATGAAAATTTTGATGGAAAATGCAGGGGCGCAACGAGGCTATCTAATTTTGTTAAGCCAGGGACAACTGTTCATTGAAGCTGAAGGAACCATCAATGACGAACTCGTCACTGTGTTGCAGTCAATCCCCGTTGAAACCTGTCAAGAACTTTCTTCCGCAATTGTCAATTATGTGAGTCGCACTCAAGAAAGCGTGGTACTAGATGATGCTGCGCGATCGGGACAATTTACCAACGACGCCCACATCCGAAAGCATCAGCCCAAATCAATTTTATGTGTGCCACTGATTAACCAATCTCAAATCATTAGTATTGTTTACTTAGAAAATAATCTGACAGCGGGAGCTTTTACCCCTGAAAGAGTGGAACTATTAAAAGTATTATCTGGACAAGCAGCTATCTCGATTCAAAATTCTAAGCTTTATACAGAAGTACGCGAAAATGAAAGCAGGCTGGCTCAACTCAACAAAGCTTATGAGCGATTTATTCCCCATCAATTCCTCCAGTTTTTAAAGAAATCAAGCATTATTGATGTGGAATTGGGCGACCAAGTGCAGTTAGAAATGTCGGTGTTGTTTTCCGACATTCGCGACTTCACCACGCTTTCGGAAACTATGACGCCGGAGGATAATTTCAAATTTATAAATTCTTATCTTTCTCGCATGGAACCAGTCATTAATGAAAATCACGGGTTTATCGACAAATATATTGGCGATGCGATTATGGCGCTGTTTAGTGGCGAGGCGGATAATGCGGTGAAAGCGGGAATTGCTATGCTGCACCGTCTCGCTGAATACACTCAAAACCGCGCTAATTCGGGCTATGCGCCGATTCAGATTGGGATTGGGATTAATACGGGTTCTTTGATGCTGGGAACTGTGGGAGGACCAAATCGCATGGACGGGACGGTCATCAGCGATGCGGTGAATTTAGCTTCTCGTGTGGAAAGTTTGACAAAAAATTATGGGGTGTCGCTGTTAATTACGCAGCCCACTTATGGGCGCCTGAAAAATCCTTCCCAGTACGCAATCCGCACTCTCGATACGGTAAAAGTCAAGGGAAAATCTGAAGCTGTGACGATTTATGAGGTGTTTGATGCAGATTCACCAGAAATTAAACAGGCGAAGTTAGCTACGCTGGAATTGTTTGCAGAAGCTAGGGCACTTTACTCGGAAGGGAAGTTATTTGAAGCGGCGCGACTGTTTTCCGAGTGTTGGCGTCAGAATCCGGGCGATCGCGTTGCTAAAATTTACTGGGAACGCTGTGAGTCTGCATTGTTGACTCGCACAAAAATCAAAGACAGGCTACACAATTTACATTAAGCGGTTGCTATACCTGAAAATTACACCAAAAGTGCGATCGACTGTTGAGACACTCTACAAACTAGGCGATCGCGATCGGGGCTACCACAAAGTATTTGCAGGGTGCTACCGGAAAAACTAAACATTTGTTACAAAAACAAAAATTTTTCGTTTCTAACGCGCTATTGTATACAGAAAGCTGGTGCGTTTTGAGTTAGCTTTAATTTTTAGCAAAAAAAACCAATATGCTCTCGATTCCAGGCGTTGCCGTCCAGACACTTCTCTATGAAAGCGCCAACTCTCTGGTTTACCGGGCCATTCGGGAAGCAGATAAAGAGCCAATTATCCTCAAACTCCTCAAAGAAAGCTACCCCACACCTCAAGAATTGGTGCGCTACCGCACCGAATACCGCATCACCCAAGAGTTGAAAGAGGCGGGAGTCGTGCGAGTCTATGACTTGCAAAAATACCAAAATAGCCTCGTGATGTTTGTTGAGGACTTTGGCGGGGAATCCTTGACAATTTGGATGCAGCAGCGATCCTTTACTCTTGAAGAATTTTTACAAATTGCGATCGCCACAACTGAAATTTTAGGGCAAATTCACAGCGCCAACATCATCCACAAAGATATTAATCCCTCAAATATTGTTTACAACCCGGAAACAGAACAATTAAAAATTATTGATTTTGGCATATCCACTCAGCTAACGCGAGAAACGCCCACCCTGAAAAACCCCAACATTTTAGAAGGCACATTAGCGTATATTTCACCAGAACAAACGGGGAGAATGAATCGCACTCTCGATTACCGTACTGACTTTTACTCCCTCGGTGTCACCTTCTACGAATTGTTGACAGGAAAACTACCTTTCGAGACTGAAGATACTTTAGAACTTGTTCACTGCCACATTGCTAGACAGCCAGTTCCTCCGCACGAAATAGAGCCAAAAATTCCCCTAATTGTGTCTCAACTTGTCAGTAAACTGATGGCGAAGAACGCAGAAAACCGCTATCAAACAGCCGGGGGGCTAAAGCATGATTTAGAAATGTGTCTGCTTCAATTACAACAAACCGATAGCATAGAAGAATTTGACTTGGGAAAGCGAGATATTACAGACCGTTTCCTGATACCCGAAAAGTTATACGGCCGGGAAAGTGAAGTTGATAATCTATTAGCTGCTTTTGAACGGATTGCATCAAGACGATCGCCCCAGCCCCCCTTAATAAATGGGGCTTCATGTGACTCCCTTAGTAGGGGCGGTGCCCCCGTGCCCGCCCAGGGCGGGGGGGGATCGCATTTATCCGGCAGTGAAATGATGCTAGTAGCTGGATTTTCTGGGATTGGTAAAACCGCAGTAGTGAACGAAGTTCACAAGCCGATCGCCCGACAGCGTGGCTATTTTATCAAAGGCAAATACGACCAATTTCAACGAAATATTCCCTTTAGTGCATTTGTGCAAGCATTTCGGGAATTGATGGGGCAATTATTATCAGAAAGTGACGCTCAGTTACACAGATGGAAAACCATGATTCTCACCGCAGTAGGCGAGAGTGGGCAAGTCTTGATTGACGTAATTCCTGAATTAGAACACATCATTGGCGCTCAAAGTCCTGCACTAGAATTGTCCGGGAGTGCCGCCCAAAATCGCTTCAATCTGCTGATGCAGAAATTTGTGCAAGTATTTACCACCGCCGAACATCCATTAGTGATATTTTTGGACGATTTGCAGTGGGCAGATTCCGCATCTTTGAAGTTATTACAACTGTTGATGGAAGATACGGGCCATCTGTTAGTATTGGGTGCTTATCGGGATAATGAGGTATCACCGACTCATCCGTTTATGTTGACAGTGGATGAGATTGTGAAGTCTGGGGCAGTGGTGAATACGATTACCCTGCAACCGTTGAGTTTAGCAGATCTCAATCAGTTGGTAGCAGATACGCTGATTTGCGATTTATCTTTTGCCGGGCCCTTGACAGAATTGGTTTATCAAAAAACCCAAGGTAATCCCTTTTTCTCGACTCAATTCCTCAAGTCGCTGTATGAAGATGGTCAAATTATCTTTGACCCCCCTGTGTCCCCCCTTACTAAGGGGGGAAGTAAAGGGGGGTGGCAGTGCGATATTGCTCAAGCTAGACTTACCCACGCCTCGGATGTGGTGGAGTTTATGGCGGCGCAATTGCAGAAGTTGCCGAAAGAAACTCAGAATGTTCTCAAGTTGGCGGCTTGCATTGGGGCACAGTTTGATTTAGAGACATTGGCAATAGTCAGCGAAGAATTACCCGAAGAAACGGAATCAGCACTCTGGAAAGCCTTGCAAGAAGGACTTATTATACTGATCAAAGAAGGCTATAACTTCCTTCAAACAGATGCTCAATCCCCTACTGAGTCTGTGGCTAACCCAATTTATAAGTTCCTGCACGATCGCGTCCAGCAAGCAGCTTATTCCCTAATACCCGAAAACAAAAAAAAAGCTACTCATCTCAAAATTGGACAGTTACTCCTACACAAATATTCGGACATAGAAAGAGAAGAAAAACTCTTTGATATTGTGGGGCATTTAAATCAAGGAATTGAGTTAATCAATCAATTAAGCGAACGAGAAGCCTTAGCCCTACTCAACTTAGAAGCGGGAGGTAAGGCCAGAAATTCTACCGCCTACGCAGCCGCAATGGTCTATCTGCAAACAGGGATTGATCTACTAACAGCCAACTGCTGGCTTCTTCAGTATGAATTGACCCTGAATCTCTATGTTGCTGCTACCGAAGCTGCCTATTTGAATGCTGACTTTGAGGGTATGGAACAGATGGCAGCATTGGTATTGCAAGAAGCTAAGACGATTTTAGACAAAATTAAAATTTACGAAATTCAAATCGCTACTCATGCAGCCCAGGGCAAGATGTTGGAGGCGATCGCAGTGGGTAGAGATGCACTCTTGCAATTAGGAGTTGAACTGCCTCCCGAACCTGACGAAGCTTTGATTAACAAAGCTCTACAAACCCTTGCCAGTCAACTCCAGGGAAGAAGGGTAGAAGAATTGATTAACCTGCCTGTGATGACCGATCTTCATACTCAGGCAACTATGCAACTGTTAGGAATGTTAATTTCACCCATTTACCAGGGACTGCCAGAATTACTACCACTGCTTAGCTCGACAATGGTGAGTTTATCGCTCTCTTTTGGAAATGCACCGGCATCAAGCGAGGGGTATGGAATTCACGGTATAGTGTTGTGTAGTTTTTTGAAACAAGTAGAAACTGGCTATGCCTTTGGCAAATTAGCACTCTCATTGCTCGAACACTTTAATATTCAGGAATTCAAGCCCGTCATTTTAGTTCTGTTTGGGGCCATGATTCAGCATCATCAGGAAGCTATGAGAGCAGCGATATCAACGCTGAAAGAGGGCTATACGGCTAGCATAGAAACTGGCGATTTTCTACACGCTGGCAACAACCTAGGTTTTTACTTTCATACCAACTTTTTCAGTGGGGTAGAACTGGATACCTGGGAACCCGAAATAGCAGCTTACAGTGCTGTCATGGCGCAGGTAAAGCAATATTCTGCTCAGGTTTATTTAGATATGACGCAGCAGATGGTGTTGAACTTGAGGGAAGACGGGATTCTGTCGGATTGCTTAATCGGCTCTGCCTACGATGAAACGGTGATGATTCCTAAACACCATGAGGTTAATGAATTCACGGCGATCGCTACTGCCTACATCTACAAACTGCTGCTTGCTTACTGCTATGGCAATTACACGGCTGCGATCGATTACATTGCTCAAGCCAAACAGTATTTAATGGCAGTATCGGGATTAGTTCTTGTTCCCATTTTCCATTTCTATGCAGCTCTGACACACTTGGCACTCTTCCCCACACAGCCAGCAATTGAGCAAACAGAAATTCTTGGCTTAGTAGAAATTGATCGAACCACCCTCGAAGAGTGGGCGCAAAATGCTCCGATGAATTATCTGCATAAATGGTATTTAGTTGAGGCAGAACGGCAACGGGTGTTGGGTAATAAAGCTGAGGCGATTGAAATGTACGATCGCGCCATCTCCCTCGCTAAAGAAAATCAATTTCTCAACGAAGAAGCCCTTGCCAACGAACTCGCAGCCAAATTTTACCTAGAATGGGATAAAGAAAAATTGGCTCAACTCTACATGATTGAGGCGTATTATTGTTATATCCAATGGGGATCTACTGCTAAAATAAAAGATTTAGAAAGGCGATACTCCCCCTTATTAAAACCTATTCAGGTGGGAACAAAAAACACTAAAGCTAGCGCAAAAGTTACGACCACTGGTTTGGCTACTAACTTAGATATAACCACAGTAATGAAAGCAGCAACCGCAATTTCAGGTGAAATTTTGCTGGATAAACTACTGTCTAACTTGATGAAAATTTTGATTGAGAATGCGGGGGCGCAAAGAGGATATCTCATTTTATCAAACCAGGCAAAGCTATTAGTTGAAGCTGAAGGATCCATAAACTCCGAACTCGTCACCGTGTTGCAGTCAATCCCCGTTGAAACCTGTCAAGAACTTTCCTCCGCAATTGTCAATTATGTGAGTCGTACTCAAGAAAGCGTGGTACTTGATGATGCTGTCCGAGAGGGACAATTTACCAACGACCCCTACATCCGAAAAAATCAGCCCAAATCAATTTTATGCGTGCCGCTGATTAACCAATCTCAAATTATTAGTATTGTTTACCTAGAAAATAACCTAACAGCCGGAGCTTTTACCCCTGAAAGAGTCGAACTATTAAAACTGTTATCGGGACAAGCGGCTATCTCGATTCAAAATTCTCAACTCTATACAGAAATCCGCGAAAGTGAAAACAGGCTGACTCAATTTTTAGAAGCAATTCCAGTCGGGGTGTCAGTGCTGGATGCTTCTGGCAAACCTTACTATAATAATCGTGTTGCTATTCAATTATTAGGTAAAGGAGTTATTCCTAACGTCACCAGCGAACAAATATCCGAGGTTTATCAAGTGTATAAAGCTGGTACAGATCGGGAATATTCCTCTGCTGAATTGCCGATTGTGCGGGCGTTGAGGGGCGAAAGTGCCACCGCTGAGGATATGGAAATCCACCAAGGCAACAAGATTATTCCGATTGAGGCTTGGGGTACTCCCATCTATGATGAAAAGGACAATATTTCTTATGCAATTGTAGCCTTTCAAGATATCACGGATCGCAAAAAAGCGGAAACAGAGCGAATCAGATTTACCGCTGAACTGTTTCTACTCAACAAAGCTTATGAGCGCTTCGTTCCCAATCAATTCCTCCAGTTTTTAGAGAAATCAAGCATTATTGATGTGGAATTGGGCGACCAAGTGCAGTTAGAAATGTCGGTGTTGTTTTCCGACATTCGCGACTTCACCACGCTTTCGGAAACTATGACGCCGGAGGATAATTTCAAATTTATAAATTCTTATCTTTCTCGCATGGAACCAGTCATTAATGAAAATCACGGGTTTATCGACAAATATATTGGCGATGCGATTATGGCGCTGTTTAGCGGCGAGGCGGATAATGCGGTGAAAGCGGGAATTGCTATGCTGCACCGCCTCGCTGAATACAATGAATACTGCGCTAACGCTGGCTGTGCGACGATTCAGATTGGGATTGGGATTAATACGGGTTCTTTGATGCTGGGAACTGTGGGAGGACCAAATCGCATGGACGGGACGGTCATCAGCGATGCGGTGAATTTAGCTTCTCGTGTGGAAAGTTTGACAAAAAATTATGGGGTGGCGCTGTTAATTACGCAGCCCACTTATGGGCGCCTGAAAAATCCTTCCCAGTACGCAATCCGCACTCTCGATACGGTAAAAGTCAAGGGAAAATCTGAAGCTGTGACGATTTATGAGGTGTTTGATGCAGATTCACCAGAAATTAAACAGGCGAAGTTAGCTACGCTGGAATTGTTTGCAGAAGCTAGGGCACTTTACTCGGAAGGGAAGTTCTTTGAAGCGGCGCGGCTTTTTGAAGAGTGTTGGCGTCAGAATCAGGGCGATCGCGTTGCTAAAATTTACTGGGAACGCTGTGAGTCTGCATTGTTGACTCGCACAAAAATCAAAGACAGGCTACACAATTTACATTAGACCTATTGCAAAATAATTTTATGTCATAGTCAAAAGTTTTACCCCTTTTCTATGGCTGGGTGCAATCTTAGCTCAACGCACTGCTCATTAGCCGATTCATTCCACCTATCACCTAAATTCGACTCAACCTTTAAGCCGTCGGTACGGGCAGGCTAGACACAAAAAACCCCACAAAGAAGCATTATGGAGTCCTAGTTATTTTGCTGTTTCTGCTGGAGGTGCGTAAGAAAGAAGTTTTGAAGGAGTATATCAGAAATCAAGAAAAGCCGGCCACAGAAGAAGGGGCTTGCATCCCATTTTTTTGGTCAGTCCTTTCCTATTTAGTTTTTATTTTGCCTGCATTTTTTGCCGAATCTGCTCTCCGCGCCTAGCAGCAACTTGTGGCCAAGTCAACTCCAAAGCTCGCTGGCGGGCGGCGGCTCCCATTTTAGCGCGCAAATCAGGAGAATTAGATAGTTGGCGCAGTCCCTCCACCCAGGCGTCAGTATCGTAGGGAGGAAGAATTATGCCGTCAATGCCATCACGCACAACACCGCCTCCTCCCATCGGTGAAGCCAGAATAGGCAAACCATGACCCATCGCTTCATAGATGACGAGTGGGCTACCTTCCTCGAGACTGGGTAAGGCAAAAAAGTCAGCTTGGCGATAGGCAGAACTGTAGTCCAAAGCATAATCAAAGTGAACTACATCAGAACGTTCCAGCAAATGGCTGCAAGTTTGAGCGATCGCCGGTTCGAGTCTGCCAAAAATAGTCAGCTTTCCCTTAATCCCAGCTCGCTCCCAAGCCTGCAACAGTAGGTGAACCCCTTTGCGGACGCAGGCAAAGCCTAGGAAAAGGACGTTAACTTCCTCTGAAGGCGGTTTTTGGAATTGATAATTGGGGAAACGCTCTGGCGACCAACCTTCAGTGGTTAACAGCAGTTTTTCTTCAGGAACTCCGGCGTCTTGAAACGATTTTACTACTGCCGGACTGGGACAAAACAGGAAGTCAACTAGCTTGAGTTTTTGCTCTTCGTTCTTAATTGTTTCTGGGGTAATTGTGTGTTGAGGTTGCAATTCCAAGCGAGAGTAAGCATCGTCAAGGATACTCTTAGCTTGCCTTTGACAAGTATTAACTCGCTCCAAAAAAATCGGCTTACTCTGCTTGTTAACGCTCTTTACAGTATCTACTGAGAGACCGGGCCACAAGTAGGCAACATCAAAATTTTTGATATCTTTGAGAAAACGCTTCTCTGCCTTAATTTTGGGAGCACTATGGCTGCTGTAATACAGTTTTTTCAGCAATGACGGAATTGCTTCAACTATATTTGAGTAGCGACAGGAGCTATCGCAACTCGGGACAACCATGCGAGCCTTCAGCTCAGGGTTTTGCCATTGTTTGCACACTGAAAAAAATACGTGGCTGATGGCTCGGTCATTGCAATGGATTGGGAATAAAGCACTCAGTTTTAACATGGGATTCATCTTGAGTTAAGTAAAGTTTTTTTACTTGTTTCTAAACACGGATATAGAATAATCCGGCTCGGTTTAGAGACCAGTCTCGTTTGATTGAAAAGTAGATTCGGCAGTCTGACAGTGGTTGTATGCTGATAAGATAACATTTAAGTGAATTCACTGACAAGACCCTGAACCAAAAATTATGTAATTTTACTGTAAAGAATGAAACAGGAGCATCCAAAACGCACTAATAATTTTTCCCATATGTTTGGCGTCCTACTAAATAGGGTTTTCCAAGCGTTTTAGATAACGTGGTGATTTAAATGGCTGCTACACATACTCTCATCCCGGCTCTTACGCACTAAGATAACCGACCGGGTATTAAGCCGGATTTGCTAAGTAATACCACATATAAAAACAGAATACGGAGAACCTCAACTTCGCGCCTAGTTGTCGGGACTCTAAAAGCGATCGGATTTTATGTTTAATTAAAGCGAGCTCCCAATCATTACCCAATACGCTTGGGTTAAGGAATGAGAATTAAATAACTTCCACAAGATTGTGGGATGGGCGTCCCGCCCGTCCACTCATGACGGGCGGGACGCC